>CAZENV010000040.1:0-10009 GCA_964513805.1 uncultured Nitrosopumilales archaeon | reverse complement strand
CTCTTCAAGAGACTCTTCGCATCAGACCTCATCAAGGCGCTCCAATCCTGTCATCGTTGACCCATCTGACGAGTTCCTCAATCCTCTCCTTGTCAGCACCCCGGAAGTCAGCGCGAAGCTGTCTCCGCAAGTCCCTCAGCAGGAAGACCGCATTTGCTAGCCTTCCCTTGTCACGCCCCTTGGCCTCAAGCATATTCATAGCCCTGGCTGATCTTTTTTCCCTCTCGGGGAGGCTCTCCCCCTTCAGTCGTCTGAGCTCGCCCTCGAGCCTCTTCGGGTAGTTGTGAATGTCGTTCTTCATACCACCCAAGAGGCGCATAGGCGTCGCTGTCAAGGGCAAGACCGCCGAGAAAGGGCGCCATCTTGGACCGCGGCAAATGCCCCTCCTGCGGTGCGGCAATCAACCCGCCGGCCTACGGAGATGTGGTCAGATGCTCCTACTGCGGAAACGAGATCACAGCCACGAGCGTCTTTGACAAGATGAAGTCCATCCTCGCCTAGTCATCGTCGCTGCAGGGCGGGGCAGGACGGGAATCGTTTATCACACTGGAGCTCGTTACACGACAACGATGAACTTCGTCGTCCGCCTCGAGTCTCCCTTCGACTTGGAATACACCCTCGAGAGCGGCCAGGTCTTCAGGTGGGAGCACCGGGGGGAGTGGTGGTACGGAATCCTGGACGGCGGGGTCCTCAAGGTCAGGCAGGATGGCGACACCCTGACCTGCGCGTCCAGCGTCGACCGCATCGACTCGCGCTATGTGGCGAACTACTTCAGGCTCGAAGAGGACCCGCGGACGGTCCTGGCTTCCATAATGGTCGACAGCACCATGAGCAGGGCCGTCCAGCAGTTCTACGGGCTTCACCTGATCAGGCAGGATCCATGGGAGTGTCTCGCTTCGTTCGTCCTCGCCACCAACTCCAACATACCGAGGATCAAGAGGATGGTCTCGAACGTCTGCGAAGCGTTCGGCGAGGGGGTCGGGTTCGAAGGGTCGACCCACTACGCGTTTCCCACTCCAACATCACTTGCCGAGGCCCCGTTGGGAAGACTCAGGGGATGCGGCCTGGGGTACAGGGCGCCGTTTCTGAAGAGGGTGGCCCAGACCGTCGAAGCGGGCAAGCTCCACTTCGGGGAGCTTTCGCTGCGGGACTACGAGGAGGCGAGGGGGATACTCCTCAGCAGCCTCCCGGGCAGGAAGCTGCTGCTCGGCGTCGGCCCCAAGGTCGCTGACTGCGTCCTGCTCTTCTCCTGCAACAAGGACGAGGCTTTCCCGATCGACGTCTGGGTTGCTCGCTCGCTGCTGAAGTTCTACCCCGCGCTGGTGCCGCCAAGCCTCAGAAGGAAGTTGTACTCCGGTTCGAAGAAGAATCTGACGAAGGGAGAGTACGAGCTGCTGTCCTCGGAGGCGCGGAAGACTTTCGGCAGGTATGCGGGCTACGCCCAGCAGTATCTGTTCATGCTGGCCAGGTCCGAGGGAATGGCCTAGGCCTGCTTCTTCGTCTTCTTCGCCGGGGCCCGCTTCCTCGGTATGGGCGCAGGCTCTGCCGCCGGCTCCTCCGTTGCCGGCTTGGCTGGGGCCTCCTTCGTTGGGGCAAACCAGCCCTTCAATGATTCGACGTTCGGCTCGAGCACCGTCCTCCTTCGTATGTCTGTCGCCAGACCCAGCCTGCCGGCTTCCCGAAGGCTGAATCCGGCCCCGCTCAGTTCGCCCATGGAGAACCCTCTTGCCCGCCGTTCGATCATCGCTCCCCCGTGCCTGCTGCTGACCATCGCCGGCGGTGCCGCACCCTTCGGTCTTGGAGCCCGGACGGCCTTTGGAGCAGGAGCGGTCGCCTCCTTCTCCCTGCCCTCGGTCCGCCTCGACGGCTGCTTCTTCGGCTTCGCCCTGGTCTCCTTCTTGACTTTAGAACTCAAACCTTGCTACCCCAATTCGCTTCTGATAAAAACGGTTTCCCGCCGGCTCGGCACCGGCGAGCGGTCGTCCTACTCTTCGCTTGGCTTCCTGTAGCCGAAGTAGACAGCGAGAAGACCGAGGAGCGTCAGAACCGCGCCGCCAGCGACTAGGGGCATGCTCTTGAAGACCAGGTAGCCAGGCACCAGGACGGCATCTATCCCGACGAGCAGCAGGACCACGCCGATCGCGAACATGGCTCCGCTCGAGATGGGCAGAGGGGCGTAGACCTGTCCTGCGACAGGCTTGGCTGCGCCGGCCGGCCCCGCCTTCCTGAAGGAAGGTAGCCCGCCCTTCATCAGTCCCATCGGGAAGAAGAGGACGCCCATGGCGAGTATGATGCTTGAGGTGCCTTGGGCAGCTCCCGGCTCCGGGCTCGGGATGAGGCAGTAGCACGAGTCGCCGGCTGGCGTCATGGGCCCGTTGAACAGAACGATTCCCGTGACCCCTATTAGAATGAACACGACCGAAAGTGCGAGGAACTCTGAATCCAAGCGCCGTTCACGAAAGTGCTTCCGAACGTTCTTAAGCGTTTCCCGGCAGAACGCGACTTCAGGGTCTTGAAGACCTCCTCAGGACGGCCCCGGCCGCCGCGATGCCTACCAGGACCGTGATGAGGCCGATCATGTTGGCGAGGCCGAAGGCGTTGGCCCCCTGGCTCTCCAGCGAATCCAGCACGTAGAACAACAGGTAGGCGAGAGCCACTATTCCTGCAAACGCCAGTGGGACCCAGAACCTCAGAAGAAAGTGCTCACCCTACGAGTACTCCGAGGTCGCGATTTTCGGCTGGTCAAGGAGGAGTTGTATCACGATTCCCGTTTGTGCTTAAGAAGGTTAACCGATTTAGATTCCGATTGCGAAGCAGGAAAGGAGGTTACAGGAGGCTTTCCGAGCGTAACATGCTTTACGAAGAGGCACAGCGATTGCACAAGAACGGCATCAATGAAGATAGCATCGCCAAGCTTCTCCACTTGAATCATACCCAAATCCAGAAGTGGCTATTCGAGGGCGTTCGACCTCGCTTTGACCGCTATGACCCAGATCTCACGCCCAGCCCAGACTTGGCCTACTTGATTGGTTTCTGGCTGGGCGACGGGCGCAACGCGGGGAGGGAGAAGAAGGTCAGATTCAAACTCGCAGACCGCAAGCAGCTTGGCCTGGTCAACCGCATGCTCGCAAGACTCCTCGATAGGGAGCCAAAGCCTATCCTGATGGATGGTCCCTTCTACGTGGTAGACTACGACACGTCTGTTCTGTATGACTATCTGTCGCAGCCGTTGGCGAAGTTGAAGCCTTGCATATCAGCTTTCAAGGTCGATTTCCTCAGGGGTTTCTTCGACGCTGAAGGATACGTCAGCATCGGCGTAGATGTTTCTGCGAAGCGAGTTGCCGAAGCAATTGGAGCAGCGAACTCAAACATCGAGTATATCCGGCTGGTGCGGAGGCTACTGGCGGAAATGGACATCGATACTACGACACGCGTCACTAACAGGAAGGGGGAACCTATGACCATTCGTGGACGGACGTGGATAAGGAAACGGGACGTACATCATGTGCTGATAGCTCGGAACAAGTCGAGGAGGCGATTCATCGAAGTAGTGGGGTTCAGGAACCCTGCCAAACAGGAGAAGCTCGGAGACTTGGCATACATGCATAGACTGACGCCGCGAGAGAGGTATAGTTGGTTTGTCAATCACTACAAGAAGAATGGAAGGCGTTGGTACAGGGCCAATCCCCCTTGGGAGGATTGAAATCTCCCGCGGGTCGGATTTGAGCCGACGACACTCCGGTATCTGTTGCCTGAGTAGGCTGAACGGGTCAGCCGATGGCCAACCACTACAGCCGGAAGCTCTTGGCTCCTTCTTGGAACTACCAGGCTGAGCTACCGCGGGACGGGACCGCGGACCACCAAGATATCTTAAGGATTTCCGGCTCCGCCGCAAAACTCCTTATACACACGCGAAAGCTCGCGGGGCAGACTGGTCGCTTCTGATGAGTCTCAGGGACTACTTCGCGGTTGTAAAGCCAAGAATCATACCGCTGTTGGTCTTCGTTGCCCTCGGTTCCACAGTCGTTGCGGCCAAGGGCCTGCCTCCCATCCAGGTCCTCCTCGGCGTCCTCCTCGGAGGCACGCTGGCGTCGGCCGGCTCTCTTTCGCTGAACAGCTACCTCGAGATGGGCATAGACTCGAAGATGAAACGGACGATGAACAGGCCCCTCCCCGCACAGCGGATCGTCCCGGCCAACCACGCTCTCGTCCTCGGCTTGGCCCTCTTGACCGCCGGAATCGTGACGGCCCTGCTGACGATCAACCTGGTGGCCACCTTCTTCATCGCCTTCGGGGCATTCGTGTACGTGCCCGTCTACACCATCTGGCTGAAGCCCCGGACCGTCTGGAACATCGTCCTAGGCGGATTCGCGGGCAGCTGCTCGGCCCTGGCCGGTTGGTATGCTGTGACCGCGGCCGGCTCGGTGGTCGCGTGGATCCTCGCGGCGCTGGTCTTCGTCTGGACGCCCAGCCACTTCTGGAGCCTCGCCGTGATAATGGAGGAGGACTATGCGAGCGTGGGCATACCGATGCTCCCCTCTGTGGTGGGTCCCCAGAGGGCGTCGAAGTACATAGTCGCCAACACGCTGATACTCATCCCGGTGAGCCTGCTGCTCGTCCCGTTCCTTTCCGGCTGGGGACTGCTGGTCTACCTGGCAGGCGTCGTCGTGTTCGACGGATTCCTGCTCGCCACGAACATCAAGCTGCTGAAGTCTCCGACCAAGGACAACGCGTTTCTCGCCTTCAAGTTCACCGCCCCCTATCTGGCGGTCGTGTTCCTGGTGGCGATGGTCGCCGCCGTGGTCTAGGGGGCAACTGTTTATGGAAGGCGAGCCGCAGCAGGCCGACCGGTTGACCAACCTGTACGCTGTTCACTACTCCGAGATCGCGCTGAAGGGGAGGAACAGGCCGGAGTTCGTGCGGGTCCTCCGCAGGAACCTGAAGCGGGCCGCTGCCCCCCTCGGAGAGACCAAGGTCGAATCGAAGGAAGGGAGGATCCTCCTGGAGACCGAAGGCGACCCGTCGAAGGTGGAACAGGCCCTGTCGAAGGTGTTCGGCGTTGCGTGGTTCGCAAGGGCCTCCATGGTGGAGCGTGATTACGAATCGATTCGCAGGGCGGTCCTTGAAGGCGCGGACAAGGAGACGGGCAGCTTCATGATAGCGGCGCGCCGCTCAGACAAGTCGTACCCCACGGGCTCCATGGAGCTGGGCCGCCGCCTCGGCGACGAGGTCGCGGCTCACACCGGCAGGCCGGTGGACCTTTCTGACCCGGTCACCACGTTCCACGTAGACGTGCTCCGAGACCACGCCATGGTCTACTCAGCGAAGACCAGGGGGCCGGGAGGGCTTCCGGTGGGAACCGGGGGCCGCGTTATCCACCTCTTCTCGGGCGGCATCGACTCGCCGGTTGCCGCGTGGCTGCTGATGAAGAGAGGCTGTCGCCCGGTCTATCTCCACTTCTACATCGCGCCCTCCCCGGATTACGCCTTGGGCAGCAAGGTCGCACGAATCGTCAGAATCCTCACCGACTACAGCGGAAGGAGCAGCCTTCTCCTCATCCCCTTCGCCGAGTACCAGCTCGCCACGGCGGGCGTTCCGTCGGACGCAGAGCCTTCGCTCTTCAGGCGCTTCATGCGCGTCACGGCTGAAGAGCTGGCCGGCACCTTCGCAGCCAGCGCGCTGGGCACGGGCGACAGCCTCTCGCAGGCCGCGTCGCAGACCCTCTGGAACATGGCTGTCTTCGACGCCGGCTCTGGCCTGCCCGTCCTGAGGCCCCTGCTCGGGTACGACAAGGAGGAGATAGTCCAGCTGGCCAAGAAGATCGGGACCTACGAGCCTTCCATAGAGGAGTACAAGGACTGCTGCGCCATCATCACCAGGCACCCGAAGACCAGGGTCAAGCGCCAGCTGATAGATTCGCTTTCTGATGCCCTCGACTTCCCCGGCCTTGCAAGGCGCTGCATCTCAACGGGGACGCTCGCCGGCTTCGACCGCAGGGCCGAACGGCCCGAAGTGACCCCATTGAAAGAGATCATCGAGCAGAGGAGGCTCCGAGCCAAAAAGGCGGTCAGCCAGCCTTGAGCTCTCCCGAAGGTAGGCACTGAGCGTCAATAATATTAACGGGCGTCAGGGCGCGTTTCAGAGAGATGTCAGAAACGATACGGCATCTGAAAGGGGACGAGTTCCAGAAAGAGGTGGTGCATTCGGACCTCCCGGTGCTCGTGGACTTCTACGCCGACTGGTGCGGACCCTGCAGGACCATCGCGCCAACCATCGAGCAGCTCTCCAAGGAGTACGCCGGCAAGGTGAAGTTCGTCAAGGTCAACACCGACGAGAACCAGGAGCTGGCGAGCGGGTTCGGCATAATGAGCATCCCGACCGTGATGTTCTTCTCCAAGGGAAAGGTGGAGGACATGGTTGTGGGCGCGGTGCCCGCGGCGATCTTCAAGAAGAAGCTCGAAGCCCTGGTCGCCGCCTAGCTCGCTAACCCTTTAAGGCGAACGTCCGGAGCCCGGCGGGCGTTGGAAGGCAAGGCAGCGCTTCTCGGTTTCACAGTCTTCCTGCTGTTCTCACTGATCGTGGTGGGCGCCTATGTGGCTGCGGGCGGATTCGGGGAGGCGTGCGGTTCCGCGGTACCGGCCGACTGGCCCCTCTGCAACGGGAGCCTGGTCCCGCCGCCGAACTTTTCTGCCATAGTCGAGTACACCCACAGGATACTCGCCGCGTTCTCGGCGCTCTTCCTTCTCATAACCACCGCCGTCTACTGGAGGGGGGCGTCGATCTCGAGCCCCGCGACCAGGGCCCTCGCAGTCGCCACCCTTCTGGTCATAGTGCAGGTCGTGCTGGGAGGGCTGGTGGTCGCCCAGGAGTTGGAGGCGCCCCTCGTCGCCCTTCACCAGGCTGTCGCAATACTGATTTTCGGGTTCTCAGTCGCAGCCCTTTCCTTCGGTACGGGCTAGCCGCCAACGGTTTTATCGGTCGGCAGGAGAGCGGGGTCGAGTAGCTTGGACCTAGAGACGCGCCTGGAACTCGTCAGAAGGGTCGGGGAGGAGATCATAACCGAGCAGGAGCTCCGCGACCTGCTGGCGACCAACGACCGCCCGTCGGCCTACGACGGCTTCGAGCCCAGCGGGCTCGCGCACATCGCCTTCGGCGTCCTTCGGGCCATAAACATAGCCGACCTGCAGAAGGCGGGCGTCCACTTCAAGCTCTGGGTGGCAGACTGGTTCGCGTGGCTCAACGGGAAGATGGGCGGCGACCTGGACCGCATCCAGGAGGTGGGCAAGTACTTCATCGAGGTCTGGAAGGCGGCCGGCGTCGACGTCTCCCAGGTGGACGTGCTCTGGACCAGCGAGGCTGTCAAGGGCGAAGACTACTGGAAGAAGGTGGTGAGGGTCGCGCAGAACGTCACCCTCGCTCGGAGCAGGCGGGCCATCAGCATAATGGGCAGGACCGAGAAGGAGCTGGTGCAGACGGCCCAGCTGTTCTATCCCATGATGCAGGTCGCCGACATGTTCTGGCTCGACGTGGACATATGCCAGCTCGGGCTCGACCAGAGGAGAGAAGACTTCGTGAACTGGTCCTGTCAGCTACTTCGTAACTGATATCTGTTCTAAAACGCTGACCAGGTCTTCATGGCCGTCGAAATAGTCTCTAGCAGGTTCGAGAATCTCGGCGAGATTCCTGCTCACCGCTTGTTTCAAGTCGAGAGGATGAATCTCGCCACGGCTGTACTGTAGTTTCAGCTCGGCAGCGCTGGGGATGTCAAGGTCTCCGCCGTGTCTCTCCGACCTTTCAATCTTCATCGTCTGAATGGCTGGTAGAATCACAAACTCGGCGAGTTCAATCACAGGGTTGAATCCGACCTCCCTTTCAGGGCAGAACGCACTGCGTATCTTTCTGTCGATTTCATTCACAGAGTCATGAATGAATATTGCGGAATCAGGTTTGCTCTTGCTCATCTTCAGCTCAGACTTGACCTCCATCGAGCTTGTTCCAGGAGGCAGCGGCCATCTAGAAGGAGGTGTTAGGCCGAGTAGGAGGTGATGATGTAACGCAAGCGGTTTTGCCTTCCCAATCTTCTCAGCGACTTCGCGAGCTCCGATGTGTGCTTTGCGCTGATCCATTCCTCCGTGGGCAACATCTACCCCTAACTGGAAGATGTCGGTAATCTGCATTGGGGGGTAGATCAATTGAGCAAAGTTTACCGCTCCGCCCTCCTTTCTTCCCATAATGGTGAGCATTCTCTGAACGCGATTCACAGTTAACGACTTTCCAACCCTGACAAGGGTCGCCCAGTAATCGTCATTGTAGACTTGACTCCCAAGTACAAAGTGGACTCGGGTTGGGTCACCCCCCACGCACTTCAAGCCTATTGCCAGCCCTTCCTTGAAGTAACCCCCGGCGACTTCTCTAATCTTGTTAAGGTCTCCGCCGAGCTTTCCGTTGAGCCAACTGTGCCAGTCGGCCAGAAAAATGGTACAGTCGAATCCAGCGTCCAAGAAGTCGCGGACTTTCTTCATGCTCAAGATGCCCGTCCCTAAGTGGACCTTGCCACTTATCTCGAAGCCTATGTACATCTTGGGAGTCTTCTTCCTTTCTAAGAGCTCTGTGAAACCATCTTCTTCGAGCAGTTCCTCAGTAGGCGAAGACCTGAGGAGGTCTAATTTCCCAATCATTACCTCAAAGCTCGGGATAGCCGTTAAAGAGCATTTAACCCTATCAAGCCTAGGCCCTTTGCCACGATAACCGCATCGTTACGGGCATCACCATTCATGAGTGCTCCTTGAGCCGTTGGCGTGCATACTCATCATTAGAACGGAAGCCAAGTGTGGCCAGACTCTCCTCGCCCTCTCTCCTGTCGTCCTGCTTCATCGACTTCACCAGCATCTTGTATCCTCCGATGGCGTTCCTCCTCCCTTCGGCGTCCAAGACCGGCGGAAGGCGGAGTATCATGCGGGCGACCTCCTTTTTCTTTGGATGGCGGAAGGGCAAAGCCTTCAAGAGGAATTGGACGAGCGCGCGTCGCTCGAGGACGAGCAAACACCACGTGCTGTCGACTGACTTCAGAGTCCTGATTCTGACAGGGCATCCTCGTTTTCGAAGTTCGGTGAAAAGGCAATCAATCAATTTGCGGTTTGAGTTAGCTACGCTGAACTGAGTGGAGATTCCTCTGCCTCGTTTCCCGGCGTAGATGCCGACGTGGCCTTCTGCATCGAATATCCCCGCCAAGAATGCGAAGAATATTTCATCCGATGAGAGAACCCAGCTCGGTATCTTCTCTGTGTATTTCTCCAAGAGAAATTCAAATGACAAATCGAGATGAAATCGGATTCTCCACCCTCCGAGAGGCCTTCCGTCCACAAGATAGCGGGTCGGTCTTATCCGTGGCCTAGCGTACTTGACGAAGGAGTCAGTAACGAGTTCGACCATTCTGGGGACGCTAGTCGACGTATAAATCACGATAGATTTGTGGATCTTTTGAACATGAAGGTCTCCCAAGACTAACCCGAACAAATACGCCCTTTCAATACCATCAAATGAGAATGGTCTAATTGGATACCTTCTAACCACCATCCTGGCTGATTCTTCACGCTCTCTCCTGTCAAGGTCGTACTTGCGCATCCAATACTGGACAGAGGTGTATCCTCGGTGCGCAAGCCTAGCGATATCGTGTACGCTCATTCCGGAGTCATTGTAGAGTTTCTTGAGTGCCTCGCGCGACGGCGGCCATCGTGCCATCAGTGGTTCGCGCAGAGGATTTGCCTGTAAGGTGCAGTAGTGGCAAAAGTCCGTTCCACTTGGTAGGCAACACAGCTGACATCTTCCAATATCGAGGCGTGTTTTCTCCGCACGTCGTTTACCTTCATTGAGGCTCGAATTGCTCATTGGTTGAAATGAGAAAAATTCTCATAAGCGATAAAAATACCAATAATCTCAAATTGCCCGACTTGGGAGAGGTATGCGAAAGTGTGTTAGTGGGGAACACTGCATTCGGTCCTGAGATAGC
>CAZENV010000039.1:0-21170 GCA_964513805.1 uncultured Nitrosopumilales archaeon | reverse complement strand
TTCCTTGATGGCAGAGGTCAGGCGCCTCGCGTCAGAGTCCGCGGCCGCCCACCCGAGGCTGGACGTCCTCGTCAACAACGCCGGCAGCGTCTTCCAGGGATATCGTGAGACCCCGGACTCGTTCGAGCGGACGATGGCCCTGAACTACTTCTCTCCATTCCTCCTCACCAACCTCCTCCTGCCGCTCCTGAGGGCCGGCGCGCCTTCCAGGGTCGTCAACGTGACTTCGGTCTCCCACTTCGGCGCGAAGCTCGACCTGGCAGACATCAACGGCAGGGACCACAGCGGCAGGTTCGGGCTGGAGGCCTACGGCAGGTCCAAGCTCGCGCTGGTCCTGTTCACCTACGAACTCTCCAGGAGGCTGGCGGGCACTGGAGTCGCTGTGAACTGCCTGCACCCAGGCGCCGTGAGGACCGACATATGGGGGCACTCGGGCTTCGTCTCTCCCCTCGTCAGATTTGCGTCCCTCTTCATGCGGAGTCCGGCCAAGGGAGCCGAGACCGTGGTCTACCTCGCGTCTTCGCCCGAGGTGGAGGGCGCGAGCGGGGAGTACTACTTCGACATGAAGCCCAGACGCTCGTCGCGGGCGTCCTACGACGAATCCCTCTCCCGCGGACTCTGGCTGCTCAGCGAGGAACTCACCGGCCTTTCCGGCTCGGGCGACCAGCGCGAGGAGCACGGATTCACTTAAAAGGCAAGGCTTCTCCATAGCCTTGTTTGAGGAACCGGGCACTCACAGCCGCTCTTGTTCTTTCCGTCGTCAGTCTTCTGTCGCTCTCCTCTCTACAAGCGTTGCCGGTCGCAACCGCGCAGGCGGTCGGACACGACACTGTTCACGCGACCGTGCCGCAGGGATTCAAGCTGAAGGGCGCGGCGCCGACGGCGCTGCCCGTGCTGGCGAGCATCGCAATTCCCCTGCGGAACGTTGACCTGCTCGGCTCCCTGGTCAGGCAGGTCTCCGACCCCGCCTCGCCCATGTTCCGGCAGTTCATGTCCGACCGGCAGATCGCCCAGGACTTCCTTCCTACCGCCCAGTACGACGACATGATGCGATACCTATCGACAACTCCGCTGAGCGTGCAGTTCACAGCGCTCGACTCTGTGATCGTCGTCCAAGGGACTGCCGCCCAGGTCGGCGAGTACCTCGGGACAGGGGTGAGCGTCTACTCCAACGGCACCGCTTCATACTACATGGCCTCTTCCCCTACGTTCCATGGCGCGTTCCTCTACGCTTCCAACGCCACCTCGATCTTCGCGAGGAGGGCCGTGACAGCGCATTCCGCTGCGGGCGCCAACGTCACCTTCACCTCCTCGGCCTTCTCGGCGAAGCAGCTGCAAGCCGTCTACAACGCGACCGGGCTCTACGCCCTTGGAATCAACGGCACGGGCAAGACCATAGGCATACTGGACTGGTTCGGTTCGCCCACCATAGCCCAGGACCTGAAGCTGTTCGACAGGGCGTTCGGGCTCGCCGACCCGAAGTTCCAGGTCATTCCCATCGGCCCCTACGACCCCAACCTAGGCGCCTACACGGGATGGAGCACAGAGATCTCGCTGGACGTCGAGGTGTCACACGCCATGGCGCCCGCTGCCAACGTCGACCTGTACATAGCCAACAACGCGCTCACCCAGGCGGACGCGATAGCCGCAGTCGTCAGCGACAACAAGGTGAACACCCTCTCCCAGAGCTACACCTTCCCCGAATGGGTGTTCAACGAACTGCCCCCCCAGGTCTTCGAATTCAACGCCCTCCTGCCGGACACGTACTACCAGCTCGGGGCGCTGAAGGGGATCACCTTCGCCGGGTCCACGGGCGACACCGGAGGCAGCGGATACACGAGCGGCGTGGAGGGGGAGCTCGGCTACCCTGCGTCTTCTCCGTACGTCACGGCCCTCGGGGGGACCCAGACCTACTTCTCGGGAAGCAGCTTCAAGCAGACCGCATGGTCGAACATCGGCTTCGTGCCCAACGGAGTGAACTACGGCGGCAGCACCGGAGGGGTCAGCATCCTAGAGCCAACCCCGTGGTACCAGGGCAGCTTTCCCGTCCCTCCCAGCTTCCCCAACGGCAGGATGAACCCCGACGTCTCGCTGCAGGGAGGGGTAGACCCCGGCACCTACATAGTCGACTCTGGGAAAGTCGTTGTCGAGGGCGGCACCTCCGAATCATCTCCGCTGTTCGCCGGCCTCGTGACGCTGGTCGACCAGTATCTGGGGTCAGTCGACAAGCAAGCCGCTGCGGGCGTCGGCCTGATCAACCCGTTCCTCTACAAGCTCGCGGACGACCCCGCGGCCTACCCCAAGGCCTTCAGCCAGATCAACTTCGGTTACAACGTCCCGTGGACGACCTCCTCCAGGTACAACCTGGTCACCGGGCTCGGTGCTCCGAACATAGGCGAGATTGCCTCTCTATACGCGTCCGCCCAGAGGCAGCCCGGCCTCAACATCACCGTGCAGCTTTCGAGGGGTTCGGACACCTACGGGCTGGAGCAGACGCCCGGCAGCACCCTCACCGTCGGCGCAACGATTCTGGGGCCGTCTGGCAGCATCACGACAGGCACCTTCACAGCCGAGATGGTGACTCTGGCCGGTCAGACACCTGTCGCACTGTCCTACAACTCCGGGCTCGCGCTCTGGACAGGCATCGTGACGATGGGGTCACAGTCGGGCGTGGCCTACATCCAAGTCCAGGGCAGCAGCGGAGGGCTCTCGGGGTCGGCCATGGCAACCTTCTTCGCAGGTTACTTCGGGCAGTTCTACTCGCCGCTCGCGACAGAACCGTGGTCCACGATAGGCGGTCTGAACATCATAGTCCAGCCGCTCACCCTGGACGGAAAGCTGGCTCCGGCGACGTCGGTGCAGCTCCAGGTGGATTCGTATTCGATCCTCAACAACCAATACTCGAAGGTGGATTCGATCACGCTCCAGCCTGGCGCGGACCCGGTGGTGGGAAAGGTGTACGAGGCGAACGTCAACTCGAGCTGGCCCAGCGGACCGGCCACCATGGTCCTGGGAGGCGGCACCTTCGGCTACCTGCCCTTCGTAAGCGGCGTCTACCTGCAGACAGCCTACATCTACCCTGAAGTTGCCGCCGAGCCGGGTTCAGTCGCCGCAGGCCAGAAGCTAACCGTCATAGCCGACCCCATCGCTCCCCTCAACCTCTACTACACGACCTCTCAGGAGACCGGTTCGTTGTTCGGCACCGACCTGGAGTTCGGTTCCAACGTGACGGCCTATCTTGTGGACAGCCACGGCAGCGCGCTGAGCACTGGCCATCTTGCCTACCAGGCGTGCACCGAGGCCCTGCGGGTCTGCGGAAACGGGGCCAAGAACTTGAACGGCTACCTTCAGATACCCTCGGGCCTCTCCGCTGGGCTCTACACCATCCTCCTGACGGCCAACTACAGCTCGGTCACAGTGGGCAAAAACGTCAACGGGAGCTTCTTCAGCCAGGTCTGGGTCTCGGCCGGGGCGCTGACTCCGAAGGTCACGGTCCTTCCCGGGCCTGTCAGCGCCAAGAACGCGGAGCCCGCGTCCAGCCAGAGCTCCCTGTTCCAGGGCCAGACTGCCCACGTGGTGGCCCAGATTTCATACCCCAACGGGACTGCGGCGAAGTACGGGGAATTCACCGCAGCGGTCTACCCGCAGGAGCTTGCCAGCTCGTACACATCCATAATACACGAGGTCTACGCCGCCGGTGCCCTCACAACGCTCGCCTACAATCCAGCAATGGGCGCCTGGGTCGGCAACATTACGCTTCCCTCCCCGTACAGCGCCGGCGACCTCGCGGTGGTCAACGGCAATTCCCTCTACTACTCGGGGCCCTATGACGCCTACGTCAGCGGAATCACTGCGGACGGCTTCCCGACTACCACGGCCATCTCCGCCCAGAGCGGCTTCTTCATCGAGCCTTACACCTACATGACTGGCGCAGTCACATCCCTCCCCCAGACCAGCGGCCTCGTCTTCAGCGGCGCCACGATCAACTCGGCGGGCAGCCTCACCGGAGACCTCTTCATGGGATCGAACACTGTGTCTGGCGGGTCGGTGGCCATCACGGGGTCCCAGATCAAGGGTACGCTCACCATCACCAACTCCCGGGCGACGCTGACCGGCGTGTCTGGAGGAGACATCAACGCGGTGAACAGCAAGCTCGTGCTGCTCGATTCAAGCGTCGGGACCCTCACTCTTGCCGGCTCGAACGTGACGCTCTCGGACTCCTCATACCAGCAGGTGTCGCCCGCGCAGGCCGCCATATCGTTCGCCGCGGTCTCCCCCCAGCCGGCAAGCGGCCAGTTCGACGTCACGGCCAGCATCGCTGGGAGCCTCCTCACGGCTGGGAGCGTGAGCGTCACGGTCGACGGCTCCAAGGTCACCCCGACAATGACCACTTCGCCCTCGGGCCTGACAGCGACGGCCTCCTTGGACGCTTCGAGCCTGGCCGACGGAGTCCACCTAGTGGCTGTGACAGCGACGCAGTCCGACGGAATATCTGCCACAGCCTCCACCTTCGTGACCACCGACAGTCACATCTCCACCCTCGGCGCGAGTCTGCAGCAGGCCGGTCAGCAGCTGGCCAACCTCACGAGCCAGCTGAAGAGCGACAGGCAGCAGCTCGGAACGGCCATGAACTTCACCTACGGGCTCGGCGTGGTGGCAACGGTGGGAGTCGCTCTGGCAGTGATGGCCCTGCGGCGCAGGCCGGCTGCAGCATAGCCACATTCGAGTCCGCCGGACAGACTTAAGACGGCTCGAGTCGCCGGCCCATCTCCGCTTTGAAAGCCATCCCCGGCGACGTCAGGCTGAACGGAACGGCCTTGATAGCAGGATTCCACGGCATCGGCGCGACCGGCTACTGGACGGTCAAGTTCCTGGTCAACGAGCTGAAGGCCAAGCGAAGGTGCTTTCTCGACTACGAAGAAGCGCCAGCCGTGGCCACCTTCTCGTCTGGGGGCATCGTCACCCCCTACGAGGTCTACGGAGCGGCGGGCCTCTCGCTCCTGAAGGCAGAGGTCTCGCCGGTCAGGGAGAGGGAGAATCAATTCTTCAGGGAGCTCGCCTCCTGGATAGCTGGAAGCGGCGCCAGGGAGGTCGCCTTGGTCGGGGGCCTGGACGAGTCGCTGAAGGCCGACGGGGACGCCTACAAAGTCGTGATGACGTCGGCGTTCAGCCGGGGCGGGGGCCTGCCGGGCGAGCCGACGCTTGACGAGGACAAGATCATCGTAGGCCCTGTCGCGTCGCTCCTGAACCTGTTCGAGATGAGCGACTTCCCCGCCTACGCCGTACTCGCATACTCGAGCACCGAGCGCGTCGACCCGCGGGCTTCAGCCGTGGCTGTGAGGTTCCTAGCTTCGAGATACGGCTTCGAGGCAGACACTGGGCCGCTGATCAAGGGCGCCGAGGTGCTTGAGGGCGAGATGAAGCAGTACGAGGAGAAGGAGAGGCGGCCGCCTTCCTCGGTCTACTCTTGACCCCCGGCATCTCGATTCGACCGGAGCGGTCCAAGGTCGCCAGGACGACCCGCGAATAGCCCATCCTCCTCAGGGCGCCGACCGCCTTCTTCTCGAGGCCGCCGTCGAGCGTTTCCGCAGAGTTCACAGTCTGGGTGAATGGATAGATGAAGTCGAGTTCCACTGGATAGGGGCCCAGCTGCGGATGAAGCCTGTAGACGTCGCAGTCCCGCAGTCCTCCTCCATCACCACTCGCCCTGAGCCTTCCCACCGGGATGGGCTCCTCCCCTCCCAGAAGGACCGCGGTCTTCGAGGACCTCCGTATCGCCCCCTGAAGCGACGTCCGGGCGGATTCGAGCTCGGGCCGCGCTGAATCTCGGGCGCTCCGAACAAAGAGGCCCTTGTCCTTCATGGCAGGCGTGCCGGGCAGGAGGAGCTTCGACTTTGATGCGAAGACCCTGAATGCCTCGTGAAGCCTGGGGTGGACCATGGCCCTCTCCTCCACGAGGTCCCAGAGGCGGCCCTCCGCTATCGCCTCCTTGCAGAGTTCCACTTCCTTTCTGAGGAGCTGGAGGTTGTGGGTGGCCAGCAGCCGGGTCCTGTCGCGCGCCTCAAGGTCCAGAAGGTCCTTCGCCGTCCTTCCCCTGCACACGGGGCAGCTGCAGGGGAGATACTTCATCTCCCTCAGGATTGACGCGCCGCGCTCGGTCATGTAGCGCCCCGCACGGGCGAACAGGATGTAGCTGGCGGAGTCGAAGGTGTCACACCCCAGTGCGACAGAGATGGGCATGGAGTGGGGGTGGCCCGCGCCGAAGAGGTGGAGGGGAACGGAGTAGGGCATCTGCCTACGGGCAGCCGCGACCATCTCCACGAGTTCCGGGTACATGTAGTTCTCCATGACCTGGACCGGGCTGCCCAACGCGAGATAGCTGAAACCGCCCGCGACCAGGGCCTTGGACGACCTCGCCAGGATGTCAGCGAACAGACCGCCTTGGACCGGGCCGAGCCATGTGGTCCCGGTCTGCGCGAACCCCTTCAATGTGGCGAGGGCGTTCTTCGTGCTGTACTCCTCAGTCTCCGAGGCATGCCTCTTTGAAGCGGTGAAACCCGTCGGCCTGTCTAGGGTCACGGCGAGGTCGGAGCCCATCTTCGATTGAAAGTCCGCGATCTCGCGGTAGCCGACGTCAAGGTCGCCATACTCGAGCACCTGGTATCCTCCCGAGTCCGTCATCAGCACACCGTCGTATCCGAGGAGGTGGTGTACTCCGCTGCGGATCGCCTCCTCCCTGCGCCTCTTGTACAGGATGTACGAGTTGGTCATGATGCCGTCGAAGCCCATGCCTCTGATCTCCTGTATTCCGACCGACTGCACCACCGGGTGTATGACCGGGAACAGGCAGGGCGTCTCGAGCTTCTTGCCGTTGACAGTGATCGTGCCTATTCTGCCGAGGAGGTCGCTCTCTTTCACCTCGTAGGAGAAACCCATGGCGGACCGTTTCGCGCCTCCGCCCTATTTATCGGGTCTCTTCACCTTGCGGGCCGACGGCGCAGCACCATCGTTTCCCGCGGCACGGGGACTGGCCGCAGAGGCACGAGTCAGCGCGGTGCCTGAACCTGCCCGAATCAGAGGCGAGCGTCTCCATACAGTCTTAAATCCCCAAGACGCTGCGCGCCATTCGTGGAGGTTGAGCGGGTCCCAACTGCCCCTCCGGTGGAGACACGCTGGAGAGGGCTTGCCAAGGCTGGGGGAGAGATTGCCGTTCTTGGTCTGCTCGCTCTGGCGCTCCTCCTTTTCCTGAACGCCTACTCGAGCTCCGGCTGGCTGGTGCTCGGCGCGCAGACCGCAGCCGGGGTCTTCGCGGGCGGGCTCTTGGTCGCGCTCGTCGCGGGGCTGAGGCACGCGTGGATTGCCCGACCCGACCTCCGGAAGCCGCTGCTCTTCGTCGTAATCATCGCCGTCGCTGTCTTCGCAGCCCACATGTACGTGATCAACTCGCCGCCTACCGACCAGTGCACCGACTCCAGCAAGCTCGGCTGCGTTATGGACGAGGTCTTCTACGTCCCGGCTGCCCAGACGCTGCTCCAGGGGAACCAATGCGCGCCCTACGCCGACAACTGCAACATGGAGCATCCGTTCCTTGCAAAGGCGCTCATAGCCTCCGGAACGGCCATCTTTGGGTCGAACGACTTCGGCTGGCGCTTCTTCAACGCCCTGCTCGGCAGTCTGAGCATACCTCTCCTTTTCGGGCTGGTCTACATGCTTTCAGGAAACAAGAGGCTCTCGTACTTCTCCGCGTTCCTGTTCTCCGTGGACACCATGTTCTTCGTCCACTCGTCTGTGGCGCTCATCGACGTCCCGGCAATCTTCTTCTCTCTGCTGGCCTTCATCATCTACTTCTGGAAGGCGAAGTTCTGGCGCATCGACAACGTCGTGGCCTCGGGCCTCGTCTTCGGGGTGGCCCTCCTCTCGAAGGAGGTTGCAGTCTTCGCCATAGCCGCGATCTTCACCTATCAGCTGCTCTTCGCTGAAGGCTCGTTCAGGCACGTCGCCTTGGAAGCCTCGAAGCTGGTGCTGGCGGCCGCCCTCGTATTCTTCATAGGGCTGCAGTCCTATGACATCCTCTTCGCTGCTGCCAAGGTGCCGACCTTCATCCAGCACATCGAGTTCATCTTCAAGTACGGGGGCTCTCTGGTCGGGGGAGGCTGGAAGGACCCGGTTCTGGGGCGTTACATCACCCCGCTGGACTGGCTGGTCTACTATTCTCCGGTCTCCTACCTTGTCACAACCGTCACAGTCACAGTGACGGGCGGGGCGACGGCCACGACGCTGAGCTACATCGGAGTCGGCTTCTACGGAGTCAACAACGTCATCGTCCTCTGGCTCGTGTTCGTCTGGGTGCCGATAGTGCTGTACAGACTGCTCAAGAAGCGGCCGGAGGGCGAGCCGATCAGCAGGGACGACAAGACGATGCTGGTGATGCTGGTCTGGTTCGCCTGGTCTTACCTTCCCTACATCGTGCTTTGGCTCTACGGAAGGGTGACCTATCCGTTCTACATTCTGCCTGCAGTCCCAGCGCTCGCGACGGGCGCTGCATACTTCGTCACGCGGGATTGGTTCCCGAGGAAGGTGGTCTGGTTCTACCTGGCCGCAGCGTTCGTGTGGTTCGTCTGGTACTTCCCGCTGAAGGACTTCCTTCCCACCGTCCTGCGCGCCGCCCTGGGGCACTGATTCATGCGCCTGTGGAATGGGAGCACCAAAGAATACGCTAATTAACAAGCAGCAGCAAACTTGCCAGAGGGGATACATGTGAGCCGCGTCGCAGAAGTGAAGACCAGGATTTCGTCCGTGGAGCTGCTGGCCACCCTGAAGAAGACCTATTCTTACAGAGAGCTGTCGGCCATCCTCGGGCTCTCCGCACCGATCCTGAGCAGGTACGTGAGGGGGCACGTCCTTCCCAGCGCGTCGAGGTCAGAGAAGTTCATCGCGACTTTCCGGGAGAAGCTGCTCAGGAAGATGGTCAACGACCTGGTGAAGGTCACTCCGGACGGCGCCTATGACATCAACGCCGTGGTATCCAACGTCGGACTGCTCCGCCAGATCGCGAAGGTGGTCTACAGCGAGTTCAGCCTCGTCAACGTGGACAAGGTGCTGACCATGGAGGTCGACGGAGTCCCCCTGGCGGTCGAGGTAGCGGGCGAGTTCAACGTCAACGTCGCGGTGGCCAGGGCGGAGAGAGAGCTCGGAGTGGAGGACCACCTCGAGCAGAAGGTAGTCTACTCCCCGTCCTCAGTGAAGTACCTCTTCATACCGCGCAGCGCCCTGAAGAAGGGCGAGCACGTCCTGATCGTCGACGACATGGTGAGGACCGGGATCACCATCGAGGCCCTCGCCAACCTCGCCGAGAAGGCGCGCGCCAAGATAGTGGGCGTCTTCTCAGTTGCGTCACTGGACCAGTCGATGCCCAAGCTGAAGAGCCGGCTGGGGCTGACCTGCCAGATAGAGTCGCTCATCAGCCTCGAGCAGAAGGCGAAGCACTACAAGTTCTAGCCGGTGTGGGGAACACGCAAAAGTTCACAGTAGACAGCACGTTCGTCTCGGACGCCATACCTCCGAGGATGAGGGCCGCCCACAAGCGCATGAACGGGACCGTGTGCGTGATAGGCGGGAGCAGGCTCTACCACGGTGCGCCCTTCCTCTGCGCGTCGGGCGCCATGCGGACTGGGGTGGACCTGGTATTCATAGCGGTCCCCGCGGTCATAGCCACAGCGGTCAGGGCCCTCTCTCCGGACTTCATCGTCGTCCCCCTCCCGGACGCGAAGCTGACGAGGGGCAACGTTGCCAAACTGCTGGCCTGGGTGGAGCGGTCTGACGCCTACGCAGTCGGGCCCGGACTGGGTCCGCAGAATCCCGAAGAGCTCGCACACTGCGTCAACGAGCTGAAGGGGAGAGGAAAGGGCCTGGTCCTGGACGCGGACGCCCTGAGGCCCCGGATCCTAGAGTCGATAAGGAACACCGCGTCCGTGGTGACGCCCCACGCGAGGGAGTTCGAGCACCTCTTCGGGGTCGCCCTTCCGGTGGAGACCGAGGCGAAGGAGGGGGTGGTGGCCGACATGGCGAAACGGACAGGAGTGACCGTGCTCCTGAAGGGGCCGACGGATATCATCAGCGACGGTCAGCGGGTGGGCATCAACGTCACCCATTCTCCAGCCATGACAGTGGGAGGCACCGGAGATGTGTTGACCGGGGTCACGGCGGGGCTTGTCGCGAAGGGGGTCCCTCCCTTCGAGGCTGCCTGCTCAGCAGCTTACCTCAACGGCTGCGCCGGAGTGGAGGCAGCCCAGGACCTCGGGCTTCACATTACAGCCACCGACGTCGCAAACAGGCTTGCAAACGTGATGAAAAGGTTCGACAGACTCGTATGAGACAGAGACGTCCCGGCCTCCAGGGCAAGTGGCCCTACATTGTCAACTCGCTACAGGAGATAATCCCATCCTATGAGGTAGCGTCGAGCAGGATATCGCTCTACGCCGACCGAAGGATGAGGGCGGAGGCGATCGGGTTCGCGGTAGCCAAGGGGTCCCGCGTGCTCGACCTCGGGGCAGGCCCGGGCACCATGTCACGGCTCGTGGCTGCCAGGGGCGGGGAACCGGTGTTGGTGGACGTCTCACGGATGATGCTGTCTGTCTCCAGCTTCCAGAACAAGGTGCAGGCTGTCTTCGAGAGCCTCCCGTTCAGGGAGGGCGCCTTCGACGCCGCTGTGAGCGGCTTCGCGCTTCGCGACGCCCACGACCTCGCGTTGGCGTTGGGGCAGGTCGCGTCTGCGGTGAGGGCGGGCGGGAAGTTCGCTTTCGCCGACCTTGGCAGGCCGGACTCTGCCGTCGGATTCCTGCTTGTGGGCTTCTACCTCAGGGTGGTGCCCAATTTCATCGGGCTCCTCACCACGGGGCGCTCGGGCCTGAGGTACGGCTCGCTCTTCGACACCTACGTGCTGGTTCTGAAGAATTCGGAGCTGGCTGCCCTCCTCGGGAGGTTCTTCGGGAACGTCGCAGTTCACGCCACCCAGTTTGGCGGTTCGGTCGTCGTGAAGTGCACGAAGTGAGCCTTCAGACCCTCTTCGACAGCAGCCTGAGCATGTCCTGGGCCCTGGCGGCTGGAACCCTACAGCCCGCTGCCCTCCTGTGACCCCCGCCAGTCCCGCCCAGCCTCGCCGCTATCGCGCTAATCGTCCTCCCGAGGTGCACCCTGCATTCGGACGTCCCCCTCAGGCTCACCTCGTACCATCCATCCTGCTTCTGCTTCAGGGAGACGCCAACTGGGACCCCGAAGGCTCCGATCAGCAGTTTGGCAACTCCTCCCGTGGACTGCTGGCTTGTCTCCATGTAGGCGAGCCGCCCCATGGTCCTGCCCAGCTTCTTCACCTCGTCTTCGAGCTTCACGACCTCGTCCAGCTGCTCCAGCGCCAGGGCGGGGACGTTGTCTATGGCGTGGGGCTTCTTCATCTGGCCCAACTCCCCGGCGACCATCTCAGGGTAGCCCGGCTCGTCGCCGTGCCTCGCCAGGGCGTAGGCCAGCATCGTTGCCTCGAGGAGGACGAAGTGCCTGTCGGTCTGCTCCATCAGCTTCTTCGCGGCCGGCGAGTCGTCCATGTAGTCTGTCACCGCCCCGCAGAGGGCCACCAGCTTCGCCTGCTCGGGCAGGGACTTCCTGAAGGTGAGGTAGGTGAGCATGCTCGCGCACTCATTCACGTCGTGGACGACCTTGACGCCCTTCCTTCGTATCCTCCGCTTTGTCTCCTCCGACGCGTAGTGGTGGTCGATGTAGGTGACCTTGGACCTGGCGGCGAGCTTCCCAAGCTTCTGGACGAATTCGTCCGCTTCGCTGACGTCGGCGCCTATGTCGCAGATCACAACCTGCTCGGCGTCCTCCGGGACCCTGTCCAGGTTCCCCAGGATGTCGTTGTAGCCCGTCAGGAGCAGGTCAGCCCCGGTTGCCGCAATCACGAGCGCAGCAGAGCTCAGTCCGTCGACGTCCTTGACGTGGGAGATGCAGAACGTCTTCAATTGCCGGCGGTCGGTTTCGCCACAGATTTAAGGCGAATCAGACGCTGTCCGGCGAAGGCCTGGAGGCTTCGTTCTGCTCGAGCAGGTAGGTGAGCGGTGCCTTTACCGCGTTGAAGAGCGGCGCCAGCATGAGCAGGAAGAGGAGCGGTTGGAAGGAGAGGCTGACCCCCATCCCCGCTGCGTCGAAGGCGAGCAGGCCTCCGTCGACGGCGGCCCAGATGTAGTATGCCTCGGCCACGTACGAACCAGAGACAAAGGGTACGGAGATCGCCATGCCCATCGTCAGGGCCCCGATTGCCTGCAGCGCAGTTATCGTGATGCCGAAGGCATAGATGAAGCCGTTGGAAAGGGTCAGGGGGGTCGCCGGGAGCCCGCTCTCGAGCTGGGTGAGAATGAGCGAAGGGATCAGTATCCACACCACGATGTTGAAGATCACGGCTATCACTGCCTTGGAGATTCGGTAGCGCAGCGAGTAAGCGGTCTGGCTCACTTGACCGCCCCCGAAAGCACGCCGCCCAGGTCGAAGTTGGCCGCGAGGGTGGCGAACGGTTCCAGCGAGATGTCCGCTGTCGCGTTCAGATGTATCTGAGCCCCGGAGGCGACCAGGGTCTGCAGTCTCGAGAGGTCGGAGACTGTGAGCGTGATGGCGACCACCTGGGTCGAACCGGCTGGGACCGAGACGGAGACGTTGGCGCACGTCACCGGCGTGCCGGGGTCGGGCCTGCAGGAGAGAGCGATTGACAGCGGGTAGAGGCCGCTGTTCTGGACGCTGAAGTTCAGGCCCAGCTCGGCCGTGTTCCCGGTCACTGCGTAGCGGCTGGCGGAACCCTGGATTCCGCTGGAACCCAGTGTGGAAAACACTCCGCTCACGTCGGCGTAGGCCGAGTACGCCATGGTAGTGAACGTCACAACGGAGACGAGGGTTATGACTATGGACACGGCGCGGAGGGCCCTCGCGGCCGTTGAGGGTTCTCGGTTCAAGATGCCGTCTGTTCGTTTTGTGGCTGTTGGGTCATCACGCCGACCCCTTTGTCCACCTTGAAGGTGACCACCCCGACGCCCCTGTCGACCTTGTAGAAGTCGATGCCCCTGAGCATCAGCAGGGACCCGACCCAGCCCATGATGCCCAGGAAGAGCGCCTGAATCGCGGCGTAGAGGAGCGTGCCCATGGAGCTCGCAAGGTTGCTGTTCGCTGTGAGCGAACTGTAGCTGAGAAAGACCTGATAGCCCATGGCGAACGTGAACAGAAGGAGCCCGAGTCCTACGAGCGCCGACACCAGTCCAAGGATACCTGTGAGCTTCAACGAGACGCTAGGCTCAGCCCTCGTATTTAATCATGGGAGCTGATATCGAAGCTGACCCCTTTTCATCGCACACGTTCTCCAGCCCTTCCGGAGGCCGCCTGAGCCGGTCGGCCCGCCGCTTCAGACTTGGACGACCGCTCGTCCCTTGGAATGGTCGAACCATGCCCTCCCCATCGCTCCGGTGTTGTAGTCGCATCCAACACGGCCCCTCCTGTCGACTGTGATTATCCCGGCGGTGCCGGGCCCGCTCCTGCCCGTCATGGCTGCCACCGCCTTCTTGGCCGCTGCCATGGCCTGTGACCTCTTCATGAATTCGCAGGCGCGCCAAGAGAGCACATTCCTGATTATCTCCTCGCCCGTCCCGGTCGCGCAGGCAGCTCCCGAACGTCTGTCCGCGTATATCCCAGCCCCCAGGATTGCAGAGTCGCCGACACGGCCGGGGAGCTTCATCCAGAGCCCACCGGTGCTGACTGCGGCGGCAGGGACGCCGTCCGAGTCCAGAGCCACCGCACCCACTGTGTTCCCTTCCTGCATCCTGGTGAGCAGGTCGAGGTTCTTGACGCGTTTGCCCTTGGACTCGGAGACAAGCTCGGCGAACTTCTTGGCGACGCTGTCTGTCGCCCTCAACTCCTCCAGTGTGACGCCCGCAGCCCTCGCCGCCTCTTTGGTGTATGGTCCGACCATGAGTACGTGGTCGGTGTTCGCCATCACCCACCTGGCCAATGAGACCGCGCTGAAGGTGCAGGTCACCGCTCCCACTCCCGCTCCCCTCAGCTTCGCCCCTTCCATTATGGCAGCGTCAAGCTGGACCTTCCCGTCGACGGTCAAGTACGCCCCCCTGCCCGCGTTGAACACCCCCGACTGTTCCATGCTGCGAACCGCGGCCTCCACGCCGTCGAGCGAGGAGCCTGTCTTCGTGGCCGCCATCCCCTCTTCCAGTGCACGCCTCAGCTCCCCGAACCGCGGGTCGTCGCTGCCGAACCTGCCGCTCCCTGCCCCTCCGTGGACAATCATGCTGGGTCGCAATCTGGCCGAGGTTTCCCGTGCTTCGTCATGTTTTAGAAGGTTTTGAGCCGAGCGGCTGCCGTTGATCAACGCGCCCAAGGGCGTGCTCAGGTTGGCCGCCCTCCGTCTGCTCTCGGAATCCTCGATGTCAGGCACAGACCTGTCGAGGCAGATCGCGAAGGTCACCGGAGGCGGGTGGAGGCCGGGTCCAGGCTCGGTCTACTTGGTGCTGGCGGACCTGCTCAAGAAGGGGCTCATCGCCGAGCTGCCGAAGCGCGAGGGGACGGTGAGGAGGTACATCGTGTCCAGCAAGGGGAAGGAGGAGTTGGTGCGGCTGTCGAAGGAGGCAGACTCGGACGTCGGGCGCCAGTTGAAGCTGCTCGGGGTGTACGCGTCCCTCGCGGGCAGGCCCGGTCTGCAGAAGAAGCTTCAGGACCTGTCCGAACAGGACCTCGGGAAGGAATAGCGAGACGAGCAACCCACCGCCGCCGGTCCGTTTTGGACTCTGACGGTTCGGTCCCGCGTCATGTTTAAAGCGAAAGCAAAGGGTGGCGATGAAAGTGTCGAGATGAAGATGAGCTCGGCGTCCGGACTGGCCGGCAGGCTGAGGACGGTTGGCATCAGGTGGGTTCTCTACGCACTCCTCGTGATCTTCGCCGTCGACATGCTCGGGGCGTTCTTCCCGATTTTCGGCAATGCCGGTCCGACGTACTACGTTGCGGGCGGGTTGGCCGGTCTCGCGGGAATAGTCGTCTATGGTTACTACGAAAACGCAGTGAAGTCGGCGAAGCTGGCAAGCCGGCTTGCTTCCCAGCTATCTGGTTCGGACGCGGGCATCCAGAGTCTGAGACGGAGCTTTGACGAGTCCGCGTCCGAAACAAGGAGGCGGCTCGCGGAGATCGAGGCCGACGTCAACAACGTGGGTGACGGGGTCGCCCATTTCGGGGAATCCATGGCGAGCCTCCAGAAGGAGATTGCAGATTCAAACGCCCGGCTCGATAGGCTGGGCCAGGCTACAGCAGGGGTGGGCGACGCGGTTGTCGAGAACCAAAGGGCGTTGGCAAGGATGGCCGAAGCAGAGGCGAGCCTCAGGCGCCAAGCGGACGGGGTCGGCGGGAAGCTGACGGAGGTCACCGGTGAGTTGAAGGGTCTGGAGGGGGAGCTCTCGAAGGTCGAAGCCTCGGAGGCGGCTACAAGGGGCGGGGTGAGCGAATTAGGGGCGACCGTCTCAAGGCTGGAGCAGGCTCTCGCGCGCCTGAAGGCCAGCGCCGCTTCGACTGCGGAGATGGCTGCCGCAACCGGAAGAGCTGTCGCGGTGCTGAAGAAGAAGGCGGCGGGCCTCGAACAAGATGTCTCTTCGGCGAAGAGGGGTCAGAGCAGGGTCTCCAAGGTCGAGCGCAGCGTTTCCAAGATCGAAGGGCGAGTAGCCAAGGTGGCCAAGGCAGAGGAAAGGATTCAGCGGATAGAGAGGGGCCTCGCCAAAGTCGAATCCAAGGTCTCGAGGGCTTCGCCAAAGCCGTCCGCGAAGCGCCCCAGGCGCGCTTTGCACGGACGCGGGCGGAAGCCAAGCGCTGCGGCGAGCAGGGCTCCCGCACAGCGTGTCCCAGAAGAGGTCCACGCGCTGGAGCCCGAAGCGGAGGAGCCGCAGGCAGCCATTTCTGACAGCGAAGCCGCGGAGCGTCAAGGGCAGCCTTCTCAGTGACGCAGCCGGGACAGGCGGGGCTGCCCGCCGCAGGCGCGAACGAGGTGCTTCCCCGCGCTAGGCCCAGAAAGGCTTAGAGACACCTCCCAGACGTGCGCCCCGGTTTGGCAGAATCTCCGGCCAAGGTGGAGACCTACGGCGTCGAACACATTCCGGACGGCGCGCGCCACGGTGCGGCCAACAGAACGTTCACCCTTTGGTTCGCCGCGAACCTCACAATCGCCGACTACGCCATAGGCGTGTTGACCACGACCGCCTTCGGGCTTTCCGTCCTCCAGGCGATACCGGTGCTTGCACTGGGCAACCTGCTGGGAGGCCTCTTCCTGGGGCTTTCAGCCGCCATGGGGCCCAGGCTGGGCTTCCCCCAGATGTTCTCTTCCCGTGCGTCATTCGGGGCCAGGGGGAACTACGCACCGGGCGCCTTCAACTGGGTGAGCACTGTCGGCTGGTTCACGGTGAACACGATCTTGGGCACCGAGGCGGTGCTCGCAGTGGCTCCGTCTGCCAACTTCTCTGCCGTCGCCGCAGTCATGGTCGTTGCGCAGGTGGTCATTGCAGTCTATGGCCACGACTTCATCCAGCTGTTCGAACGGATCATGTCTGTCGTGCTCGGTCTGCTCTTTCTTTTCATCTTCCTGCTGACCGTTCCGCACCTGGGTCAATTGCTGGGTCCGGGTTCGGGCTCTGCAGCGACGGCAGCCTCGCTGGGCACGCTGGCGACCGTCTTCGCCATCTCGTTCTCCTACATCATGAGCTGGTCGCCCTACGCGTCTGACTACTCTAGGTACATGCCTTCGTCGACCTCTGGAAGGCGCGTGGCGGTCTACGCACTCGCCGGCGGTGGGCTCGCCTCGCTCGCGGTCGAGGCAATTGGCGCCCTGGTGGGTGCGACCAACGGGATTCCCACCGTGGTCGGCCTGCATGCCTTCGCAGGTCAGTTCGGATGGGTTGCCATGCTGGCCATAGTGCTGGGGGGCATGGCGGCAAACGCCCTCAACATCTACACCAACGCCCTTTCCGCACTCGTCTTGGACATCAAGGCCAGAAGGAGCACCATGGTCGTCGTCGGCGGCATCGCGGGCCTGCTGCTCTCCCTCTTGGGCGGTGCGGCCTTCGAATCTTTCTTCGAGAACTTTCTGCTGGTGCTCGACTACTGGATCACGCCGTGGCTGGCCATCGTCCTGGTCGACTTCTACCTTGCGCGCCGGACCAGCGTTTCCAGCGTCGAGGGGGCACGAAGGTACGACTTCGGTTCGCTGTGGGTCTACGTCCTCTCCGTGCTCGTCTCCGTTCCGTTCATGGTTCCGCCCTCGTCGCCCGGGTTCCCCCTGGGGTCCCTTTCCGGCTGGTTTGGAGGAGCGGACTTCAGCTACTTCATCTCGTTCGCAATCGCGGCGCTGCTGACCTATTTCCTGAGGAGCAGGGCGCGCGGCAAAGGCTGATTGGAGCTCCGCGTCCGGTGGAGAGGGCGATGCGCTGGAGGCTCCATCCCGACACGCAGACTCAAGCTTTTATGCGCGGGCTGGAAAGGATGGACCGTGTCCCTGTCGACGAAGTTCCAGGTGAAGATTTTCGCCCCTGCGAAACCGAAGCGGGTCCCCAAGGTCGTGAGCGAACAGCTGAAGGGCGGGGCGAGCCCGAAGATGATCTCGAAGATGAAGAAGGAGAGCGTCGACTGCCCGGTCGTCAAGAGCGAGGTGGCCTTCCTGGCCTGCTTCGCCTGCCCGTCGTTCATCAGGAGGGTCAGCGGTGTGGTCGACTGCGCAGGCGGGCAGGGGCCCCCCGAAGAGTGGCTGGCAGGCTAACCTGTGTGACACAAGTTCAAGAATGGGTCACGCCCATCTGGAGCCGATTCTTGACAAATGAGTGCTCATGAACTTGCGTCAAGTGGGACGGTCTTCCAACGTCTGTCTGGCACTGATGCGCACACCTCGTCTTTGATCTGCTCCGACCCTCCTCCTCTGAAGAACGTTGGTCGCACATCCTCCGTGCTTTGTCCAAATCCAGTCGCCGTGGCGAGGCATCATCTGCGTGTCTTCCAACGTACGCGAGCCTGGGAGGCTTGCGCCGTCGTGCACCTTTCGAGGTAGGGTTCATCTCGACCCCGAAGAGGTCAGGTAGGTCTTGATGTGCTTGACGTACCCCACTCCTCCCACCCTTCGGAGGAGTTTGTCATCCGCGGTCAGCACTCGAAGCCCGCGGACCTTCCCCAAGGCAAGATACGCCGAGTCGTAGACGGTCAGGCCATGCTCAACGGCGAGCCTTATCGCCTCCTCCGCGTAGCTCCCCTCCAAATGAGCCTCGGCCAACTGGTAATCTTCAAGTGCTGCCGAGGCGCGCACGAGTTCGCTGGTCCCGAACCCGTTGGACCATTTCAGCGCGTTGATTACCTCGTATCTCAGGAGAGTCGGGGCCACCAACCCAACTTTGCCATCCAGGAAGTCGTCCCTGAGCTTCGTTGCCTTGCGGGAATGTTCTTCCTCGACGAACCACTTGACGACCACCGATGCGTCAGGCACCGCGACCTGCACTTTCTCTCCACCGCCTGATTTCGACTGCAGAGTCCCACCCTGCCACCTTTCTTCTGAGCCTCTCGGTTTCCTCCTTCGCGCGGGCTTGCCTGTCTCTGTCGGCTGTCGCCCAGTACTCCTGCTGCAAGAGTTTCTCCCCTATCGCTTCCCTGATGACCTCGCTCCAGTTTATCTGCGCCACCTTTTCCATTCTGCGCTTCGTCACCTCATCGACTCTGGCTGTTATCATTGGCATAGACGTGTCTAGACACCTGTCGTCTATAAATGTATTACGTGCGCCTTCATGCGCCTCCGTGACAGGCATAGCCTAGAGCCACTGATGCGACGATGAGCGATAGCCGGCTCTAGGATGGCTTCCGGGATGGAGAAGGGGGTGGCCTTCCTGGCCTGCTTCGCCTGTCCGTCGTTCATCAGGAGGGTCGGCGGCGTAGTCGACTGCGCAGGTGAGAAGGGCCCCCCGGAAGAATGGCTCAAGGGCTGATGCCACACCACCTTCGGACTGCAAGGCCGAGGAGCCCTGGCCCGACGGTCATGATGAGACCGATGCTTGCCCAATCGCGCGCCCCAGCCGGCGCGCAGTCCCCGCGCTCGGTCACGCTCTTCTTCCTCGCCGGCGTGATTGACGATGCTCCTTTGACAGTGCGGGTGATCCGACGGGGTTCTGCGGACGGATTCGCTAAGCTTTATCACCATGCTCCGAGGCGCTGCTTCCAGCTTGAAGCGGAGTGGGGTGTCGGCTGCGGCATCGGCGGCAGTCCTGCTGGTCGTTGGAATCGTCGTAGGTGCGGCGTTGTTCTATTCCAGCTTTGCGCTGGCAGGCAGGACCCTGACCACCACATCGACCTCGTTTGTGACCTCGACCGAAGTGGTGACAAGCACCTCGACCACCGTTGTGACCGTCCCGCCTCCCCAGGCCATCGTGGCAGTCACTAGCGTGTACTTCCCGGCCGCAGGGCTCCTAGGGGCGATATCGCTGTTCAATTTGGGATCTGCAAATACAACCATCGCTTCCGCCTCGCTATCGTATTCTGGCCAGACGTGCTACCTTGAAGTGCAGGGTTCGGGCATTCCAGTGACCCCGGGTACGTCGACCTTGAACTGGAACTATACCAACGGCGCTGCGTGCCCTGATGCGCCCAGTGAGAGCGGTGTCGAGTTCGTCGGAGTGCTGACGTTCGCGAACGGGGCCCAGGTCAACTTCGCGGGGACGTTCAAGTAGAGTCGCGCTGACGAGAGACTCGACCGCACGAATGTAGATTCTCCGCAACTCCCCGAAGCCTGTCCGTACAGACTCAAGACCCGCCTCGCTACGCCGCAGCGGCTTTCAGCCTAGTCAAAGTTTATCTATAATCCGAGACGCGGATTCTTTGGCCATTGGTGGCAGCGCCTTCTGCGGTATGGAAATTCTGTCCAGGTCAATCGACCAGGACGCCCTGCAACGAAGAGGCTCGAAGGGGCGAAGGTTGAGGGTCTCGGGCGGGAGGCGGCGTGCGAGGCGCGGCATCGGCACGGTCCTTGCCACAATAGTCTTTGTATTCATCGTCATCTTCATGACCGCGAACCTGATCGTCTGGGGGATAGTGCAGTCCGCAAACCTGCAGTCGGTCTTCAACCAGATGACGCAGAGGGACCAGCAGCAGGCGGCCGAGAAGGTCTCGATTCCAAGTGCGCTCTTCGGAGGGACAAACAAGTACGTCAACTGCGTGATAGGCACCGGAAGCAGCTGCACCAACCCGACCCTGGTATCCCAGAACGGCCAGTCGACCACTCCCCTCATAGCCAACGAGAACTTCACTTCGGACACATCGAGCTGGGTGTTCACGAAGATACTTGCCCCAGGCACCAGCTCAGGAATCAGCGGCGGTTACGACGCAGGCGGCACAGAGATCGGGGCAATCGGTTCACCGTCCGGGCCGGGAATGGTCTACATGGGCGTGTCGTTCTTCCCGCCCTCGGGTACCGCCACCTACTCTGCCACGTGGTCAAACCGCTTCTTCGTGGACCTCAGCCGGTTCGGCCTTGCAGGGAGCGATTCCTTCGTGACTTCGCCGAAGTGCTCCGGTCCCAACTGCGCGGTGGTCGGGTCATGGGCTTGGATTCTCCCTAGGGTCAACCCGGGAGTGATAGCGATGGAGGTCAAGATGGAGGTGGCCGACTCGGCTGCCTCGGGCACGTCCTGCACGCCTCCGCACTGCTTCGTGATAGACTCCCAGGCGTACACCACCCTGGCAGACCAGACGTGGAACTACCGCAAGTCGACTTGGGGCGGCTTCTCAACCTCGGGTACCTCGACTTTCGGGAGCAGTACTACGTCCCTTCAGGACGCCAGCCAGAACTGGAGTAACAACCAGTGGGCGAACTACACTGTGACCATAACTTCAGGATCGCAGACAGGCGAGTCGGCGCTAGTCTGCACGAACACCAACAACACGCTGTACATATCGGCGCCCATGTCGCCGACATCGACGCCCTGCACCTCGCCCACGCCCTGGACCCGACCCGCGGACGGCTCGCAATACGTGATCGCCCTCACAACTTCGGGGACCGCGACTGGCACGCAGACAAGCACGACGCTTCAGGACACTTCCCAGACCTGGTACTCCAACGAGTGGAAGAG
>CAZENV010000038.1:0-7105 GCA_964513805.1 uncultured Nitrosopumilales archaeon | reverse complement strand
GGCCGTAGCCCCGCTGCCAAAGCTAAGGGTTCGATACCATCGCGGCAGGAACCCGTCCATTTCGATGCCCTTTCGTCGAGAGCATCACTCCCGGCGATCAATTGCTCGATTCATCTTAAGGAGGCGATATCCCCTCTCTTGAAGTTGGTTCAGCCCTCCTCCTTTGTCGAACACCTTGTGGCAACTCGCACACAACAGGACCTTCTTGTTCGGGTCGACCGCCTTCGTCAGAAGATGGTGTCTGTCGATACAGAACTGGTTAGGTTCCCCGCAAACAACGCAGGTCGCCGGAACGGAATCCTGGCCACAGCTTTCTAGGAACTGTAAGGATTCAGCCATGTGAGCTCGACGACTAGGTATGGTGGAACGCGCTGTCTGCTTAAGTTTCTCGCGGCCCTCTTCTGTGAGGTTCAACTCTGTCTCCAACCGTGGTCGCAGTTTAGGCAAAGGTTCAACTCGAAACCATCCTGGTCGCCAAAGTACGAGCCGGGGTCCCAAAAAGAAGAAACTGAAGACGAACCGCACTTGGGACAAGTATTCAAATTCTCTCCACGCTCCCGGCCCGAGATTTCACGCTCAGAATCGAGGTATGAGCAAGCATACCAACATGCTGGCGTTTTGGAGCCAGGAATAGGCTCGTTTTTGCGCTATCCGTGTGGTACAAGCCCGCACGGCATTGACCAAAGGAGGCTCTCGGTCGAGAGAAGGGTGAGGACCTGCCAAGTGCTTACCGGGCGGATCAAGCGTGCATAGTCGACCACCTTCTTAGCGTGAGTGTGGAAAGACAAGACGCAATACCTCGGGTTCATCGCCAGCACCAGGTCGCTGAGCCGGAACTTCAGATTGTCAACCCCGTTTCAGCGGAGACGGATTCGAACCCATGGAGGAACGAACCCGTGATACGACTTCTAGGACTGTTTTCGGTGCGGGTTCCGTCGGACCCGAACTCGTGGTCGACTCGCAGGTAATGCCTGGACAGCTTTCCTAGATGTAAACATCCGTCAAGTTTATCGGACAGATTCTCCGACATTTACCGTTTCTCCCACCCGCAGGCCTACATGTTCCGGAACGCACTCCAGAAGCGCCTGAGCGAGAGCGCCGAGGAAGAGATACCGAACCTCGGCTCCTTGGTGAGAACGATAGAGGCCTACCCCCTGCGGTCCGCCTACGACAACGAGACCAAGGTGGCCTTGCTGAGGAGGCTGGTGCCGCTCACCCAAGGTCAGGCTGGAAGAGCGCTAAACGGCCCCAGCACCTTCGGCATCGATGAGATTCTTGGGAAGGTCCTCTGCATCGAGCTGGGACAGCTTCGCGACGCCCAGACGAGGAGCATCTTCACGGACATAGTCCTGAAGATGATCTACGAGCAGCGAATTCAGAGCAAGAGCGGCCTCGAACATATCACCGTCGTTGAAGAAGCGCGGAACGTCGCGCCCGCCAGGCGGCCCGAGGACCCGCCCAGCGTGGGGGAGCGGATGATAGCCGAGCTTCGGAAGTTTGGCGAGGCGATGATATTCGTGGCCCAGTTCCCGACCCAGGTCGCGTCGGAGATGATCAAGAACTCTGGAGCAAGAATCATCCACAGAATCGCGTGGCCGGAAGACGTCAACCTGATTGGAGATTCGCTCAGCCTTGCGCGCGAGCAGCGGGAGCACATCACGAGGTTGCAGGTGGGTGAAGCCGTCGTCAGCCTCGCGCGGATACAGAAGCCCCTTCTCGTTCAGGTGAAGGCCGAGTCAGTGCTCGCGTCCGACAAGAGGGACCTCAATTTCACTGCCGAAGAGTAGAGGGGGACCCAGTCTATCAGCTTCCCTTTCGACTCTGGCGACCCGAGCAGTCTCGCAACAGCCTTCGCAGAGCCCAGGATAAACCGGTCCGTGGTGTCGAACTCTGCCACCTTGCCCCTGCCGTACTTCGAGATGCAGCCCGCTGAGACAATGCCTATCAGCTCCGCTTCGACGTTCGCGGCCACCTTCTCCTCGGGGTAACCCCGCCTCCTGAGTCGACGACCCAGGACAGAAGGCTCGCAGCGGAGCACGACGACCTTCTCCAAATCGCGTTTCCCAAGGACGTCAGGGACCATGTGCCCGAAGACTACTGCCCTTCCATCCTGCCTCTTCATCAGCCGGCTCCTAAGCTTCCGCGGGTCCACCCCCCGCCCGGGCTCGGTCAGTTCGCCCCCCGTCAGGAGCTGGTTGAGACCGATACAGGGCAAGCCAAGCTGAACTGCCACCTTGGGCGCCAGAGTCTTCTTGCCAGACCCAGGAGTGCCCGTGATCGCGAGAAATCGTCCCAACGCGCTACCTCATCAGCGACACGAAGAGGTAGACTACCGGGAAGAGGATGAAGGGCGACAGGACCAGCACCCAGAAGACGAGACTCAGCAGGGAGTCGAGGAACGACTCCAGAGGCGACCCTTCCCGGAGGAGGGAAAACGCCCTCGAACCGCTCCCGGTCTTCAGGGCAGAGCCGAGCTCCGAAAGCGTCTTCGAGAGCGACGAAACGGTGGCCGACAGGAGCTGCCTCAGCGCATCAACGAAGCCGAACATGCCGCTTCCACCCTTCTCCCGGTTTCCGGGATTTAACCCTACTTCGCTTCGGCTGCCGGCCTCTTCAGCTTGCTCTGGAAGTGCGCCCTGAACTTCGACAGCTTGGGCGCGATCACGGCTTGGCAGTACGGCTGGTTCGGGTTCCTCCGGAAGTAGTCTTTGTGGTAGTCCTCCGCAGGATAGAACGCACTGAAGGGGACGATCTGGGTCACGATCGGGTTCCTGAAGACGTGGTCGTCGGTCAACTCCTTGACAATCGTCACTGCGGCCCTCCGCTGGGCCTCGTCGTGATAGAACACGACAGACCTGTACTGGGTACCGACGTCGCCCCCCTGGCGGTTGAGGGTGGTCGGGTCGTGGGTGGAGAAGAACACTTCGAGCACCTCCCTGAAGGAGATGACGTCAGGGTCGAAGGTGAGGCGGGCGACTTCGGCGTGGCCTGTCTCGTCTGTGCAAACCTGCTCGTACGTGGGGTTCGGCACGGAACCTCCTGAATATCCCGGCGTCACACCGCTGACGCCCTCTAGCTGGCTGAACACAGCCTCGGAGCACCAGAAGCATCCGGACCCCAGAGTTGCCGTCTCTTGTCTTGACGTGCTCTCGCCGAGTCGGAGGCCCGAATTAAAACTTGCAGGTGCAGCCGCCTGCAATCCGCAGGTTCTTGGCGTTGAGGTCGACGATGCAGGCGCGCATGCCTTCCCAGAGCGGTACCTCCACTGGCAGTCTCGCCGAAATGCCGCCTGACGAGGAACCCGACGCCATCGCAGCCGGAAGCATCTCGCCGGGAAGCTGCAGGTGCAAGTCGCGGCCCTCCACAGAGGGTCTGTAGAACAGGGATTTGGCGAACGCCAGCTTCAGGGTATCGGAAGTCTGGAACGAGCCGTCGTCCAGCCAGTGGGTCTTCTGCAAGTCCGAAGGCTCTACGCCCCTCAACGAAAGGCCCACCCTGATCCCCCTGCCGGCAGTGTCGAAGTCTTCGTCGTTGACCTGGATTCCCTTCACGTCGGCCCTCAGCCCTTCCCTGGCAGGAATCGGCCTGAGCTTGTCGTGGACGGAGACGCTGCCCGACAGCACGAACCCCAGAGCCACTGTCCCCACCCCCTTCACAGTGAAGGACCTGTCCACGTAGATCAGGGTGCCCTTCGGAGCATCCTCCCGGGGGGCGAGTCTCCCGACGTCCAAGACCGTGGAGGCGAGGTTCCTCACCTCCACCGGGTACCTGCCGACTGCGGTCCCCTTCAACGCTGCCAGGGCAGCCTCTGGCGACGTGGCCCCGTCGGCGAGTTCTATGGTGCCTTTGAGACCGAAGCTCTCAAGCAGGACGGCGAGCTCGCCATCGGAGACGCCCAGGTTCCCCGTCTTCGGGAAAAGGAAGAAGGCGTGGTCAACGATGGACGCGACCATGGCGTAGCCCTGTATGCGCTGCGGGAACTGCCTGTCGTCGAGGAGCGAAATCTTTTTTCCGGAATCCGTCCTGTGATAGATGACTGTGCCCTCCGCTTCGCTCTTCTTTCCGAGGGAAGCGAGGAGCGCGGCTTTGGACTCGGTGTCTGTGCCGAAAACTCCCAGCAGGACGCCGTCCATTTCCGGAGGCTCAGCTCGACTTCAGGTGCGAATCAAACCAGCGGATGTAATGACCGAGCCTCGCGACCCTGTGCTTCGGCTTGCCGCCCCTCGACAGGTCGTGGTTCTCCCCCGGGAAGAGGACCATCTCGGCCTCCTTCCCCAGCAGCTTCAGTGCTGTGAAGAACTGGATCCCTTCGGGCATCGGACAGCGGTAGTCCTCCATCGAGTGGACGAGGAGGAGTGGGGTCTTCACGTTGGGGGCGAAGCGCAATGGCGACTGCGCCATCAGCTTTTCTTCGGCTTCCCAGGGGTCGCCGCCCATCTGGTCGGAAGTGAAGTGGGGGCCTATGTCTGATGTGCCCCACATGCTTATCCAGTTCGCGATGCTCCTGTCAGTGACCGCAGCCCTGAACCTGTCCGTGTGACCAACCATCCAGTTGGTCATGTATCCCCCGTAGGAGCCGCCCGCGACTCCCAGACGCCTGCCGTCGATCCTCGGGAACCTCTTCAGCGCGTAATCGAGTCCCTCCATTAGGTCGTCGTAGTCCCTGGTACCGTACCTGCCCCTGATGTCCGCGAAACCCTCCGAATAGCCATCGCTTCCCCTCGGGTTGACGTAGACCACGCCGTAGCCTGCCCCCGCGAAAGCCTGGAACTCGTGCAGGTAGGCGTAGCCGAAGGCGGTCTTGGGGCCCCCGTGAACGTAGAGGATTCCAGGCACCCTTCCCCTACCCCTGGGGAGGAGCGCCCAGCCGTCGATTGTCTCGCCGTCGCTGGCCTTGAAGGTGAAAGGTTGTGGCTCCATGACGTCAAGTTGGCTGTAGACTCCTTCATTGAAACTGGTGATCGGCTCATCCCTTCCTGGCTTCACGAAGAGCTCCTCGAGCTTCGAGTCTGTCATTGCCACGTAGGCAACCTTGCCTCCTTTCACGTCGTAACCTTCCACGCTCCTCCTGCCGCCCACCACCACCTCGGTCCCCCTGCCGGGCCGCAGCCTGCACAGAACCACGGAACCGCCGTCGGCCCGCAGATGGTAGATGCCTTCCTTCTCCCAGAGGATTGAGTGAGGCCCGTGTGCCTTTGCCCTCACGTCCGAGTTCAGCGAATTTGCCTTGTTCCTGTCGGTTTGGTCGACCTTCTCCAGCCTCCGATTCGCCGGATTGGCGACCCAAATCACCTCGTGAGACGCGAAACCCGAAGCGAAGTCGTCACCGAGGAGTGCTATCTTCCTGTCGTCCGGGCTCCAAGCAAGTGCTGTCAGCTCCATCTTCGATTGCGTGATCTTGGCGCGAGTTCCTGTCTTCAGGTTCATGACGAAGAGGTCCGCGATGTACGGCTTCAGGTCGTTGGTGGACGCCAAGTAGGCGACGCGTTTCCCGTCGTGCGATACCGCGAACGCTGCGACGTCGAACTCTCCGCCGGCCAGACGGGTCGGCTTCCCGCCCTTGGCATCGACTCTGAACAGATGCTTCCTCTTGTTGTATGTGAACCCGAGGCCGTTGAACCAGTAGCCGAATCGTCTGATCACCCTGACGTCGTCTTTCTCTTCCTTCACGACGTTGCTCAGATACAGCACGGTCGCAGCGTCAGGCGACCACTGGGGACTCTCGACGCCCTCCTTGCTCTTGACGAGGAGCCTCGCCTCTCCTCCCAGCGAGGAGATCGAGTAAAGGGCGGAGCCCTTCTCGTCCTTGGCGAAACCCCTCTTCGACGTGAAGAGGATAGAGGCGCCGTCCGGCGACCAGACCGGGTCCGAGTCCTTCTTGCCAGAAGTGAACTTGGATGCCTTCCTTCCCTTGAGTTCTGCCACGTATACGTCGGAGTCGTAACCGTCGTCCTCAAGGACTGCTTGGCGAACAGAGAACGCCACCCTTCCGCCATCTGGCGAGAAGCTGGGCTCTGAGAGCGATTTGTACAGCGTGAAGTCAGCCGGCCTGATGGGCCTCCGCACGCAAGGAGCGGCGCGGGACGCAATCTTATGCTTTCTCTCCTCGGGGGCCCTACAGGTTGGCTTGTTCGGCCCACTCGGCCATTATCTTGGCCCCCGAACTCGTCCCAATCCTGTCTGCCCCCGCCTTGATCATCTCGACAGTAGCGTCCAGTGTGCGTATGCCGCCGGCTGCCTTCACCCTCGCGGCGCCGCCAAGTGCCCGCTTCAGCAGCGCCACGTCTTTGACCGTAGCCCCGCTCGGCCCCAAGCCGGTGGATGTCTTCACAAAGTCAGCCCCGGCGCGTTGCGCCAGCTGGGCCGCCCTCACCTTCTCCTCGTCGGTCAGGTAGCAACATTCGATTATGACCTTCAGGAGCCTGCCACAGCTTCTGCAGAATTCTGCGACTTGTTCGATCTCTCGGGAAACTGCGTTGTAGTCTTCAGACTTGAAGGCGTTGATGTTCATGACCATGTCGATCTCGTCGGCGCCCGCTCCAATCTCCTCCTCAGCCTCTGCCAGCTTGACCCTTTCGAAGGTGAACCCCAGGGGGAAGCCTACCACCGAACAGACCTTCACACTGCTCCCTTTGAGACGCCTCGCCGCATGCCTCACGTATGATGGCCCGATGCAGACGCTCCAGAATTCGTGCTTCACCGCCTCGTCGCAGAGCCGGTCGATGTCTGGGGCCGTCGCAGTCGGCGCGAGATTGGTGTGGTCGATGTACTTCGCCAGCTCGAGCCGTGCAATGGGAAACCCTACCTTCACGGGAGCTGCGACGCTCAATGCCACTGTCCGAGAGCGCGGTCTGCTAGTTAAGACGCCGAGACGATTTTCACCGATGAGAATCGGCGGTCCCGTGGTCAGGTTCCCCCCAGGGGACTCGAGGGCATCCACGAGCCATTGAAGTGCCCCGGGAGGGATTTGGACCCTCGTCGCTAGCTCGAGAGGCTAACATGCTTGACCGGGCTACACCACCGGGGCCGGATAAGCCGTGCTCCATCTGCCTCGACGCCTTTTATCTGCCAGCACGACCAAAACAGCCACAAAAGACGCGGTATA
>CAZENV010000037.1:0-18926 GCA_964513805.1 uncultured Nitrosopumilales archaeon | reverse complement strand
ATCGCGGCTGTGTGCCCCCCCCACCCTGGCGCACATCTTTGGGACAGAAACGAACGGCAGGGACCTGCTCTCCAGAATTGTCTTTGGAATGAGGACGTCTCTTCTGATTGGAGTATATACCGTGGCGCTCGCTGTCGGCATAGGCCTCGCCGTAGGTCTGAGTGCCGCCTTCTTCGGTGGTTGGGTCGACGAGGGTCTAATGAGAGTGACAGACATCTTCCTTTCGTTCCCTCACTTGATTTTGGCGCTCGTAATCATCGCGACCATCGGGCCGGGCTTCACGAGCGTCTTTATCGCCCTGGGCGTCACGTGGTGGCCCGCCTTCGCTCGCCTTGCGAGGGGAAAGGCCCTCTCTGTGAAGACTCAGAACTTCGTGCTGGCTGCCAAGGCTGCAGGCACAAGCAACAGCAGCATCATAGTGAGGCACATCCTTCCGAACTCTCTTGCGCCCCTCACGGTGCAGATGAGCCTCGACATGGGAATCGCCATACTGGCCGAGGCGGGGCTCAGCTTCCTCGGCCTGGGCATTCGCCCGCCAGCGGCCGACCTGGGCGTCATGATTTTTGAATCACAGAACTTCCTGACGACGGCGTGGTGGCTCGCTCTTTTTCCCGGCCTCGTTCTCTTCCTGCTTGTGCTGTCCTTCAACCTGATTGGGGACAGAATCAATACTTACCTTGACCCGCGACAGTCTCAGCTAATCGTTAAGCACCTGTCCCTCGTAGCAAACAAGTAGATGCCGATGAACCTGGTCGAGATTAGCGGGCTGAGGCTTTCTTTCCTCACTGAGAGAGGGCAGCTCGATCTCTTCACCTCACTCAACCTCGCGGTCCGCGAGAGAGAGATCCTGGGCATCGTCGGAGAGAGCGGCTCGGGTAAGTCGACTCTGGCATACGCCGTCGTGCGCCTCCTACCGGGGAACGCCGGGATACTTGGCGGGGATATCAAATTCGAGGGGAAATCTTTGCTCGCCCTGAAGGAAGGCGAGATGGCCAAGATACGCGGGAAGGGGATTACGATGGTCTTCCAGGATCCGGGAACCTCGCTCAACCCTGTCTTCAGGGTGCGCGACCAGATGCTCAGGGTCATCAAGAACAACATAGGGCTGGAGGGGGAGCCAGCCATGCGCCACGCGGTGCGACTTCTCAAGGAGGTCGAACTGGCAGACACCGAACAGGTGATGGACTCCTTCCCCTTCGAACTCTCCGGAGGGATGCAGCAGCGCGTCATGCTGGCGATTGCGCTCTCCTCGAACCCGCGCCTGATCATTGCGGACGAGCCAACAAGCGCGGTCGACGCAACGATACAGATGCAGATCCTAAGGCTGCTCCGAAAGATGAAAGCCGAGCGGGAATTCTCAATGATCCTGATTACCCATTCCATCGCGGTCGCCCAGGAGGTCTCCGACAGGATTGCCGTGATGTACGCTGGCGACATTGTGGAAGAAGGAGAGGCCAAGAGCGTGGTCAGCTCGCCCAAGCACCCGTACACCGAAGCCCTGGTGAGGTGCATCCCCCAGCCCAGGAAGCCTGAGGATCAGAAGGCTCCCCTCCCGGTCGTTGGCGGGCAGGTCCCGGACCTGACCAGGCCCCCGCCCGGCTGCAGGTTCCACCCACGATGCCCCTACGTGATGGACATCTGCAGGAAGGAGAAGCCGGCCTACTACAGGGCGGACGGGGCCGAAGCCCTCTGCTTCCTCTTCAGAGAAGGACACGAGCGCGGATGACCAAAATCCTCCAGGTGGAGGGGCTCGCGAAGCATTATCCGGTCCGCGGGGGCCTGCTCAACCGGGTGAAGGCTCGCATAAAGGCGGTCGACGACGTCTCATTCGAAGTCGAGGATGGGACGACTTTCGGCATAGCCGGCGAGTCCGGGTCGGGTAAGAGCACCCTCTGCATGACCATAGCCAAGCTATTCGAACCGACAGCTGGGAGGATAGTCCTCGACGGCAAGGACTACGCGGAAGCCAAGGGCGAGGAGCTTCGCGAGTTCAGGACGAAGATGCAGATAGTCTTCCAGAACCCGCTCTCTTCCCTCGACCCGCACATGAACGTCGGCACTATAGTGTTGGAGCCGCTGAAGGCCATCGGAAGACTGGCCTCCATAGACAAGGAGAAGGCGGTCGACGACCTCCTGGAGAAGGTGGGGCTCGCCCCGTCGCTGGCGAATCGGTATCCCCACGAGCTCAGCGGAGGCCAGGCTCAGAGGGTGTCAATCGCGAGGGCACTGTCCGTAAGCCCCAGGCTTCTGCTGCTGGACGAGCCGACTTCGGCGCTGGACGCATCGGTGCAGGCTCAGATACTCAACCTGTTCAACGAGCTGCAGAGGGAGCTGGGGATTACGTACGTGCTCGTCTCGCACGACCTGTCTGTAATAGGGCACATGTGCGACCAGGTCGCAATCATGTACGCGGGAAAGTTCGTCGAGAGCGGTAGCTACAGGGAGGTCTTCTATTCGGCTAACCACCCGTACACCGCAGCGCTGCTGGGTTCAGCGCACATGGTGGGGCCACCCGAGAAAGAGGAACAGTTCGTGTTGAGGGGAGAGATGCCGAGCCCGAGGAATCCGCCGAGCGGTTGCACACTGCACCCTAGGTGCCCCTTCGCGACCCAGGTGTGCAAGGAGAGTTATCCGGAGGTCGTCGACGTGGGAGGAGGTCACCTCGCCGCGTGCCATAACAAGGATGCTGTGGTGGCTGCGCTGAAGGCGCAGGTCGCGCAGCGCGTGGATTAGTTGGTAGCCCGGCTAGGATTCGAACCTAGGTCGCCGGCTCCAAAGGCCAGCATCCTTAACCAACTAGACGACCGGGCTGCAGGTTCACGCAGCGTGTGGGTGGTGATTTAGGCTTGCTTGGCTGTGGTGGCGAGGAACTTTGCTATCTTCGGGATTGGGTCCTCCATCGAATCGAGGACATTAGCCGCCGTCTTTGAGAACTCTCTCCTGCCATCGAGTCTGAGGAAATGGTCGACCAGTTTGGCGACCCGCACCGGTTTCCTCGCCCGCCTCAGAAGTCCCACTGAAGTCAGATAATCTTCGGTGTAGAGGGACCCCTGGAAGGCGGAGATCGTCGGGACGCCCATCAGCGCAGACTCTGTGGTCATCGTTCCCCCCATGCCGACAAAAACGTCGGTGACCCCCAGGAGACTTCTCCCGTCGACAGCCTCCTCTGGGATGATGAACCTCCGTCCGAACTTGGTCTTGATCCTCCGGAGCTGGTCGCCGTAGCGGCAAAGGGCGACGAGGTTGGCGTCGGGTAAAGCATCTGAGAGCGACCGAAGAACCACGTCGTTCCAGTTTCGCTTGAATCCTGCCATGTAAGGAGCATAGCTCTCCTCCAACCTCACCACCACGGTCTTGCGCTTGCGGTTCAGGCGTGGGATGCGGCCCTTCTTTCCCTTCCTCTTCAGCCAGGCAGCCGGGTCGAGGGCGTGGTAGCGTGTTATCCTGGAACGAGAAACGCCGAACTTGGCCCAAGCTTCGTAGGGTATGACCCAGGGGCAGAACAGGTGATGGGTGAGCGGCAGCGAGAGGCGCCCGGCAACCTCCGAATGCGGTGAGTCGTTGACTGCGATGTGTTTGATTCCCAGTCCGAACGAGATTCGCGCGCACACGCTTGATGCCACGGAAACCGAGACCTGGGGCGCGAACTTCCTGATCTTTGGGGCGATTTCGACCTGGCGCCGGGTGGCGGCCGCAAGCTGGTCGGGCTTGCTGGAGCCGCCCCTCTCGCCCACGAAGAGGAGGTCCATCTTCTGCATTCGCGCTATGGGCTTGACCTCCCTGTAGTTCCGCGAGGTGGCCAGAACCTCGCAGCCCGAGGCGCGGAGCTCCTCAGCCAATGGAGCGAAGAAGAGAACCTGTTTCGGAGTCAGCACTTCAATCCATACGCGCGACAATCTGAGACCTCGACAACGATGCGCGCGGCGACGCGCCGTGATTTAACACTGTCACCGGGGGACTCCGCTTGGACCCTGCCAAAGTATAATTACGAAGGCCTGACTTGGCGGCTAGGCTCGATTGGCCAAGCTCAAGGTCGCCATGTACGGTCTGACAAGCGAAGGGTACAGGCTCGCCGTCGACCTGGTGGAAAGGGCGCAGGTCACCATCGTCGACGAAACGTTGCAGATGGCCATGGACGTTGACGGGGCGTTCCTGAAGAAGAACCCGGACCTTGACGAGCTCATGAGCGGCGAGCCGCTCCTGAGGGTGAAGCCCCTGGAGCGCGTCCTGGGAGACGCGCAGGTGGTCTTCTTCACCCCCAAGCTGAGGAGGCCTTCGGAAGAGTCCCTAATCGAGGCTGGGACCAAGTTGAGGGACCTCTCGAAGTACCTTTCGAAGGGGGTGACCCTGGTCAACACGCTGCCCACCGGTCCAGGCGGCAATTCGGAGAACATAGTGGTCGTCGAGAAGCAGACAGGACTGAAGGTCGGCTCGACTCTGGCCTACGCCTACATGCCTCTGAGGCCAAGGGACCCCAAGCCGGGGGTGGTCTCGGTGGCTGGGGGGGATGGGAAGTCGCCGCTGGAGGCGCTGGGATTGCAGTCGAACTCCCAGAACGTGCTTTCGGCCGAGATGGAATACGCGTCGATGGTCATGGGCGTAGCCACCGCGTCGGTGATCCAGATAGAACTGGCCAAGAAGGCCAGGGACGGCAGGGTTTCAATCCAGACTGGGAAGGAGGCTTACATCGACGAGCTTGCGAAGTATCTCTACGACCTGAAGGCCATCCAGGCAAGGGAGGAGGCCGGTGAGTCCATCTCCTACCTCGCCGGGGCTACGCTGAAAAGCCTCGAGAACTTCGTGAGGTACATAGTCGACGAGACCAGAGAGGTGTTGAAGGAGAAGGAGCTGAAGGCGAGCAGGACGAAGATCAGCCTCCTGTGGACCCTTGACAACTACGAGATGCGGGCAGACAGGATTCAGATGGCGAGCGGCATTCAGCAGAGGCTCAGGGACTACGTCACAGATGTGGAGATAGTGTCAGGCCTGAAGACGCGGGGCGGCGCTGAGACCCTCGACCCGCTCAAGCACAATGTGGTCATAGTATGCTCCGCCGAAGACCACGACTTCCTCAGGCAGGCCAAGAAGGGGCTCAGGAACGTTGAGACGACTGTGCTCCACGCGACGCCTGGCCTCAAAAGGGACTGACGAGGCGCCTTCCACGCTTTCTACTACCATAACCCTATATCACGTCCGAGTGGGCCTCCATCACCATCGATGACAAGGGTGGGCGTCGTCGGCACCGGCGGATGGGGCAAGAACCACCTCCGTGTTTTGAACGAGCTCGACAGCCTCGCCGCGTTCTGCGACGTTGACAGGTCCAAGGTGGACGCCTACTCAAAGAAGTACCGGGTGCCCGGCTACTCATCGCTGGAAGAGATGGTCAGGAAGGAGAAGCTTGACGCGGCCACCGTCTGCACTCCCGCATCCACCCATTCCTCTGTTGCTTCGAAGACGCTCGCGGCCGGACTTCATACCTTTGTGGAGAAACCATTCGCCACGAGCACCGCGGATGCGGAGAGAATGATCGAGGAGGCGAAGAATGCTGGCAGGATGCTGAGCGTGGGGTTCATCGAGCGCTTCAACCCACCCATCTCGGAGCTGAGGAAGATGATCTCCAAGAAGGAGCTGGGTGAGCTGCTTCTGCTGGAGTTCCACAGGGAGAACAAGAGGGGCGACAACATAGTCGACGTGGGGATCGTGAGGGACGCCTCGGTGCACGACATAGACACCGCCTGCTGGCTCTTCGAGAGCTCGCCCAGGGTGGTCTTCGCCCGGGTGGGAAAGGTGCAGGCACCGCTTCAGAACGAGGACTTCGCCGCGATCATGCTAGGATTCGCCGGGCAGAAGACCGCTTTCCTGGTCACCAACTGGGTGACGCCCAACCGGGTCAGGACTCTGTCGGCCGTCTTCACAGGCGGTGTGGTAGACGTCGATTTCGTCAGCCAGCAGACGAGCATTCATGAAGCCGGAGGGACCCGGGTTCCGATAAGGCCGGTCCAAGAACCCCTGATGCTCGAACTGAAGGAATTCACTTCGGCGGTGGCGGAGAGGAGGGCCCCGCTGGTCACCGGTGAGGACGGATTGAGGGCTACAAGGGTGGCTGAAGCCATTCTCGCGTCAAGCTCCTCAGGGACCCCGATCTATCTTGGTTGACCGCAGGAAACCTGTGAACTACGTCGCCCCCGACGCGAAACTCGGCAGGAACGTAAAGGTCTGGAATTTCACGTATGTGGGATCGAAGAGTGTTATCGGCGACCGCGTCAAGATCGGCTCGCTCGCCCACGTTGACTACGGCGTGAGGATTGGAAGCGGAACGATGATCGAAGGGATGGTCTACATACCGCCGCTGTCCAGAATAGGGAAGAACGTCTTCATAGGTCCGGCGGCCGTACTGACGAACGACCCCTACCCGCCGAGCAAGCGGATGGTCGGCGTGACTATAGAGGACGGAGCGGTGATTGGGGCCCGCGCGGTGATCAAGGCCGGTGTGACTGTCGGTAGAAGAAGCGTGGTCGCGATGGGTGCCGTGGTCACCAAGGATGTGCCCGCGGAGAAGGTCGTGATGGGGGTCCCCGCGAGGGTTGTCTACGACAGGAAGGAATTCGACGCTAAGATGAAGCAGTGGGAGGCAGGCGCCTCACCAAGGACCTCTCGTAGACCCTAGTAAGCGACACGATGACGAGGAACCAAAGAACGCCGAGCCCGAGGGTCAGCGCGAGCTTCAGCAGGGCGACGGCAGTGAAGACGCCTATGGTGTGGATGGGAGGCCCCAGCGGTATTATCAGCCCGAAGAAGACGTAAGTCTCCAGAATAACCAGCAGCCACGCAGCCACCGAGATTCCCATCAGCGGAAGCAGCCTCAACTCAATGCACCCAAGTCAGAATCGACGTAAGGACCGAGAGCAGGCACGTGACGGTGGTGAGTAAAAGTATGTTCTTCACCAGGTCTTTCTCGGAGAGAGGCCCGGGCAGAAGCACGAGCCTGACCAGCGTCGACGGAGCGGTCGGGCTGGCAGACGCGTGCAGCATTCCGTCTGCGCTCATGATGGTGGGCCTGGAGCCCATCTGCCTCCTCTCCACGAAACCGCGCAGGCTTGAAAGGATGTAGAACGAATTCAGAATCGAAGGCAGTATCGCGATTATCGCTGCGATTTCCACTCCTCCGGTTATCGCCAGCGCGGCAAACATGCTCCCGAACACCAGGCTTCCGCTGTTGCCGTCGAAGCCTCGCGACGGATACCTGTTGAACAGGTAGAAGCCTGCCGACACAGCCAAGAGAGGGAGGGCGGCTGCAAGGCGCGCGGCCGAGAAGCCCGGCTCGGCCATGGAACGAAGAACCACGCCTATGATGAGAGCGAGCGAGACCAGGACAGTGAACCCAGAGATCTCTCCGTTGAAGGAGTCCATCATGTTGAAGGCGTTGGCCACGATGGGGAAGGCCGCGACCGCGAGCAGCGTGTAGATCGTGAAGTGCGCGCTCGTCGGGCCGAGAATGGGGAAGAAGAGCTTGGACTGGTAGAGGTCGGGCTGGGAAGAAAGAGCCGCCAGGATTGGGACGAAGGCGAAGAGGAGGAGGAGCGGCTTGACCTTGCCACCAAGGACTCCCAGGTCGTCGTAGAGCCCAATCGCGAAGGCCACGGCCGTGGCGCCGAGGACAGCCAGCGGGACCAGAGTCCCGTAGGTCAAGTAAGCGACGGCCTCGCCTGCAGCCGCGACGGCGAAAATCAGCGGCCCGACTGGCGAGGGGACATTTGAAGCCGGTCGTTTGTGGACGTCTTCCACGGTCTTGCCCCTGCGCACCAAGAGCCTGAGGTAGGGCGGCGTGAAAGCCAGCATCAGGAGAAACGGTGCCACGAATGAGAGCGCGAGGAGGGGTAACGAGGCTAGAGTAAGCAAACCCCGCTTCTCGCGGGGCTTTTCTACTTAAACCGTTTTCAGCCATTGTGGGCGCCGGCCCCTCAATCTTAATTAAGCCAGTTCGTCGACCAGCGGGAGAATCATGAACATCAGCGACCTACGAGACGGGATGAGGCGAGTGGACGCCGAAGGCGAAATCGCCGAGATTTCTGAGCCGAGGACGGTCAACCTGAGGACTGGCGATCAGGCCAGGGTCGCGGATTGCATGCTGAAGGACGACAGCGGCGAGATAAAGCTCTCGCTGTGGGACGACCAGATTGACCAGGTGAAGCAGGGCTCCAAGGTGAGGATAACCAACGGCTACACCAACAGCTTCAGGGGAGAGCTGAGGCTGAACGTGGGAAAGTTCGGAAAGCTCGAAGTTCTGGAAAGCTGAGGCACGAACACATTTACGTCACTCGCTAGACAATCCCAGCGAAAGCCATGGTGAAGGCTGGAATCCTCCTGAGAAGGGCGAGGGCCCTTGCAGCTGACAAGCCGACAGGGTTCGTTTGGGTCTACGCCGGGAAACTGGCGGGGTCTGGATACCCCGCGTCCAGCAATCAAGTCGCCTGGCTCGGTCGGAACGGCATAAGCAGCATCCTGTCGCTCACGGAAGAGCCGCTTCCCGGGTCATGGGTACAGAAGACGATGAGTTACATGCACATTCCCATGGAAGACCATGAACCACCTGACCAGGCGAGCCTCATGGCGGCCGCAACGAGGATTGAATCCGAGCTGGCGTCGGGGAGAGCGGTGCTCGTCCACTGTCAGGCGGGCATAGGAAGGACAATGTGCGCCATAGGCGCCTACCTGATACGGTCCAAGGGGATGGGGGCCGAGGAAACGATGGCGTTCCTGAGGGGCATCAGGCCGGGGTCCGTCGAGAAAAGGCAGGAGGCCTCTTTACGAGAGTTCGCCTCAGCGCTTGGGCGGAGCGAATCACGCAACAACACGTAGCAATCCGTTCTGCATGAAGATGTGGATCGAACAGAATATCGAGCAGTAGACATCGAAATCGCCCGCCTTGTCCGCCAGGAAGGACACGTGGATTACCTGTCCGGGCGCCACAGTCTGTATGTTGCTGTCGAAGTAGCGGGTTATCTGGAAACCGTGGGCCTGAACGTCGGCGTTGCAGACCGTTATGTTGACCTGGGTCCCCTGGTTGACCACCATTATCGGCCATTGCTTGGTGGGCGCGCCGTGCTGGATGCTATCGTTGAACCCGTTCTGGTTCGCGATAATCAGGTATCCATCAGAGGGCTTGACGCAGCCAGCCGGAAGGTTCGTGTATGCTGGGTAGCCTGTGCCATTGGCTCCAGTTGAGTTCCCAAGGGGGAGCTTGGTCACGTAAAGAGTCAGGGCGGCACCAGACGCGACGGCTGCCGTGATGAGGATTATGACCAGGAGCTTGGACGGTTGCTTCAACTTGACTCACGCCCGCCCCCCTCTCTCCCTCGCCATTAAGCGTGAAAGAGCGCGGCGAAGTATATGCACAGGAATCCGAGAATCATCAGTAGCGCTATCCTAATCGATTCGGAGTTGGAGGCGTTCGAATTCCAGAAGAGTGGCTTGGCGAGCCTGAACGCGGCGTAGATTGAGGTTCCCGTGCCCAACGCGAAGAAGTAGGTGGTATCATAGTTCAAGAAGTAGTCCGTCGCTGCCCCTATCGTGCCCGGCAGGATGAAGACGAAAGCCAGCAGAAGCATGTCCCTGACTATGGCCCGCGCATTCTTTGCGCGGTCTCTTGCATAGACCCAGTAAGTCGTCCCAACCATCATCGGTTCGATGCCTTTGTGCAGGATGAAAGCAACGGCCGCGGTAACGCCTCCGAACGCGTTGAACAAGTTCGTGCTAAGCGTGGTTGCCGCGGTGGCGCTGAACGCCGCACCTTCTCCGAAGCCGTGGATTCCCACGGCGAGGGCGACTAGGAGGGGAATGGCAAAGCCCATTCCCATGACGGCCTGACCAGGCTCGAAAGTGGTGCGGTCCAGCGAAAAGACGAGAAGAACGCCGAAGATGAAGAGCCCCACCAGAACCAACTGAACCACGCCACCTGTGAAGCCCGAATTGACGTCAAGATAGGAAGACCCGCCTATAGTGTCCGAGAAGAACCAGAAGTAGATGCCGAGGCTGAACGCAGCGAGGTATCTTGAACTCATGGACTTGGCTACGCCGGCAATTATGAACAAGCCCACCAAGGTGGGAATCACCAGAGCTGCTACGATAGCCAGGAAGCTCTCGGCAAAGGGTATCACGAATTTCGAAGTGCGGTCGCACCAGATTAAACGTTTTCAGGCAGGCTGGCGAGAATGGCGGAAGGCGGGAGTAGGCCGTTTAATTAGGCCCGTGGTCTCGGAGCGAACCCCGCGATGAGGAGACCTTCGTTACCGGCGACGCTGAGGTCGACCGAGTTCTTCGGCGTGATGCTTTTCGTCTTCGCCGTTCTCTTCCCCCCGTTCGATGATTTGGCGGAGGTCAACCTCTCGGTCCACATGCTGCAGCATGTGACAATCATAGTCGCTGGAGCAATCATCGCCTATCCGCTCTTCAGGAAGGGGGCCTTGCGACCTAGACCCGGCTGGAAGCCCAAGGCGGTCCTGTTGGCCTCAGCTGCGGCAATCGTCTTCTGGCACGTCCCTTCCTTCTGGGATGCGGCTGTGCTGAATCCGTTCGTCCATATGACCGAGCACCTCAGCTTCCTCCTGGTCGGGCTGGCTGTCGGATCCTTCCTTCAGGTTCTTTCAGACTCGGTCAAGATAGGCGCCCTGTTCGCCGCCTTCTTCGGTCACATGACGTACGCCGCCATACTTGTGGCGCCCTGGAACGTCCAGGTCTACCCCCTCTTCTCCACGGCGGACCAGGGAACGCTCGGGTGGATCATGCTCCTGACGGGATGGACCTTCCTAGTCGGAGTCGCCTACATCATAAGGCGGAATCCAGACTGGCTGCAGGGTTTCTCCGCGGGGGGTGCCAGGCCAGCCGTCGCCAGCCCAGGCATGGGCCGGAGGAAGGTGCCGTCGTGGTCGGCGCCGGTTGCCTCTGGAGTCCTCATCTTGGCGTTGGCCATCTACTTCGCCGTAACTGGAGTGGCTTTGGCTTCGGCGAACAGCGCCCGACAGATTGCTTCTGTGGTGTACATAGTCGAGACTCCGATCACTTGGGACTACTCTCCACAATCGATTGTAGTCGTGATGGGGGTGAACAACACGGTCACGTGGATCAGCCATTCGACGTCTTACGACACGGTCACGAGCAACGCCGGTCAGTTCGACTCGGGGCCGATTCGACCCGGTGGGATGTTCAGCTACACCTTCTCCACGGCGGGAGTCTACCCATACCACTGCTTGTTCCATCCCTGGATGCAGGGTAGCGTAACCGTGCTGCAGTAGCCGAAGGTTCTGGTTCTCGGCCTCGGAAGTGCCATCGAGATTCCACTCCCTGCAACGAAGCGCGCTCGCATCAGTGCAGCGGCGAAGCCTCCGGTTCTCGACATCTACCTGGCGCCGATTATCACCATGGCGAGACCTCCCCGGCGAGCCTGGTCGCTTGTCAGACTGCCCGGTCCTGCCTTGCGCGAGACGGGATCAGGTGCGAGACAGGGGAATCGATTTCATGAATTCTTCCTTGAACTTCTTGTGCCGCGCGAGTTCCACGTGCTCGACCCTCTTCGCCAGGTCCACCGCGGTTCTTCTCGTCTTCGTTGAAAGGAGCAGGGCTCGTGCCCCAGCCAAGGCGGTGTTCCCGACCAGCCGAATCCTTCTCACGTCGATGTCTGGATAGAGTCCTATGGCTTCGGCTGACAGTGGATTGAGGAAGAAGCCGAAGGCGCCCGCTATGTGCAGAGTCCCCACCTCTGAAGCGGTCAAGCCAGCCTCGTCCATTAGGATGTTAAGGCCGGTCCTGATTGCCGCCTTCGCCAGTTGTATCTCCCGTATGTCCTTCTGGCTGAGAGTGATGGGCACGTTGGTTTTGCTCTCGCTTTCCGGAACGACGAGGTACTCGGTGTAGCCATCCGGGCCGGTGCGAACGCGCCCCTCTCCCTTCACCGGCAGTCGTCCGCTTCTGTCCAACAGCCCCACGCGCAGGAGCTCGGCCAAGGCGTCTACGACGGCAGAGCCTGTCATGCCTCTGGGCCTCGCGTTTCCAATCACTGTGTAGGTGGCGACTCCTTGGTTCGATAGTTCAATCCTGTCAATGGCCCCAGTTGCCGCCCTCATGCCGAATCTGATGTGGGCTCCCTCGAAAGCCGGACCGGAGGCTGTCGAACAGGTCAGCAATCGCCCTTCCTTCTGGACAACGACCTCTGTGTTGGTCCCGATGTCAACCAAGATTGATGGTTCCGGCCCCTCGTACATCCGCGTGGCCACGATGTCTGCGACAGCGTCGGCCCCCACGTATCCCGCAATCAGCGGCGGCAGAAGGAGGTTGGCCTCCCCGTTGCATGTCAGCCCGACTTGCCGGGCGGGGAGCTCCATTTCGCCTGTCGTGGCAGGGGCATACGGAAAGTAAGCGAGGGATTTGAGCTCGAGGCCGGCGAACAAGTGGTGCATCACGCTGTTGCCGACGACGACCATCTCGTAGATGTCGGTGGGTGAGACGTTCGCTTGGCTGCACGCCCTCTCCATGAGGTCGTTCACGCATGAGACAATCTTGCTTTGAAGCTGTTCAGCTCCGCCGCCGAGGGCGAATGCCAGCCGAGAGATTACGTCTTCCCCATACGCTATTTGGGGATTGATTTCGGCGACTGTCGAGAGAGTCCTGCCGTCCTCCAGGTCGACGAGGTGCCCGGCGACCTTGGTCGTTCCCACATCCACGGAGAATCCGAGGAGTCTGCAACCTTGCCTGGCGTCGAGCACCTCCTCCTGCCGGACAACGAGGAAGAGGGTTCTCTCCTCTCCCGCGCCTTGGCCCTCGGAAAGCCTCGCTCGAGCCTGCTCCGAGAAGCGGTAACCCTTTCGGTCGCCCCCCAGGAACGCTAGACTGTTGGTCGATGGGCTTCGGAAGTCGGCACCGAGACGGACTTCGACCTTGCTCGTCCCGGGATCGAAGTCGTCCAGTTCTGCGTGCCCTTCAGACAGCAGTACGTTCACACCCAGCCTGCTTTCACTTGGGAGTAGGAGCACGACCTCTCCGTCCTCAAGCAGCTCGGCCCTGCACCCTAGCCTGTAGCCTCCCGACATCATTGTGTGAGACAGAGCGAGCCGTTCGTCGACCGTGATTGCGCTCAGACGCTCTGCCCCGGTGACCACCTTCAGAACGCACCTCGCACAGAGGGCCCTGCCGGCGCACGGTCCTAGGAAATCGACGGCAGCCCTGCGGGCAACTGTGAGAATGGATTCTCCCCTAACCCCTTCGGCAACCTTTCCCTCGGGTAGGAATCTGACGAATGGAATCGCCCATCACTCGACCTTCGGAATAGGGAAGCCTTTGCGAACCATCTTGCACTCGAGGACCCTGGGCGATTAAAGGTCTGAAAAGCGAATTGACGACACCTTGCAAAAACGTGGTGATTCAACAAAGCGGTCTGCCGCAGACTCTAATAGGCTAGCTTGGCGCGTTCGAACATGACCAACGGTTCGAGCCCTGCTACTGGCGAAACGCAGGAGCAGATGAAGAGACTCTCCGCCGCGATCATCGAGGGGAACGCCGACATGGCCAAAGAGGCGGCAACCTTGCTGAAGGCGGGCGCGTTGGAAGCGATGGAGGTCGTGGATGGCGCCATCAAGCCAGCCATGGATGAAGTGGGCGCGAGGTACGAGAAGCTCGAGGTCTTTCTTCCGGAACTTGTTCTCGCTGGTGAAGCCGCCCAGGAAGCTCTGAAGGTGCTTCTCACCAAGGAGGGGAGGGAAGCCATGTCCAAGGGCAAGATTGTGATCGGCACGATCTATGGGGACATACACGACATTGGCAAGAACATAACGGCCGCAATCCTGGGCGCCAATGGATATGAGATAGTTGATGTCGGAAATGACGCGACGCCGGACAAGTTCGTGGATACGGCCAAGAAGGAGAACGCCAACATAATTGGAATGTCTTGCCTGCTGACCCCCTCGATGTATTTCATGCGGGACGTGGTGCGCAGGTTGAAGGACGAAGGGATCAGGGACAAAATCCGGGTGATTGTGGGAGGGGCAGCGATCTATCCTGGTTGGGCGAAGGAGATAGAGGCCGATGGTTGGGCAAAGGACGCTGAGAGGGCTGTTCAACTCTGCGATGCCCTTCTGAAACAAGAAGAGAAGTTGACTGCGCCCCTCATAATCGGCGAATGGCGCTAGGAGGTCTGACCGTGGACCTCCTCTTTGACACGCTCGACAGAACCATAGCCGGACCACTCACGAACAAACGCGATTTCGAGTTCAAGCTGGTACCCCAGACGACAAAGGAGCTTCTGACGGAACACGGGCTCGCGAAAGTCTTCGACCCGAACAACCCCATCAACACCGACCTCTCCCTGGCAGCGGAGTTCTACAAGGCCGGATACGAGCTTGCGCTCAAGGTCGGCATGTTCTGCCCGGACACCAACAGGAGGATAGTCTTCTCCGAGGATGAAATCAAGGGTGCTCTGAGCGAAGCCCCCACAGAGATTACTTTGGGTTACGGCAAGGACGCGGTCGAAATCAGCAGCAGAACCCCAGAGGAAAGGAGGCCGCCCGTGGCCGAAGGATCGGCCCTGGGGATGTCGATCAGCGAGCAGTATTTCATTCCGCTCTGCATGGCGATAGCCCAGTACCGCGTTGTAGACATGATTCTTGCGCCCACTCTGGATGTAATCAACGGCCATGAAATCAGGGGCAAGACGCCCTACGAGACGATAATGGGAATGTACGAATCGAGGTACGTCAAGGAGGCGCTGAGACGGGTAGGACGGCCTGGGCTCCCTCTGCACGGAGTAGAGGGCGCATCGACGGAGTACGGCTACTTCGGAGGCTTCCTTTGGGGGGGTTTCGAGCCCGACAGGACGATAGGCATAGCCCTGGTTCCGGAGCCGCTGGCCCTTTCCTACCAGATCCTGCAGAGAGCCACGACAAGCCACCTGGTCGGCTCGCCACTTCAGTGCGGACACGTGTCGAACATAGGCGGGTATTTCGGGTCGCCCGAAGGAGTCGTCGTCGGTACCGTCGCCGCTCAGATTCTGCAGAGGGCGGCAATGCTGCCGAGCTTCGTTGAGAGCACGGTGCTGGACGCGCGAAATTTCAGCAACACCGGAAGGGAGGCGCTCTGGACCACCAGTACCAGTGTCCAAGCGAGGTCGACAAAGAACAGAGTCATGAACCTGGGAATCACAAGCCAGGTGAGCGGCCCTTGCACAGACATGCTCTTGCAGGAGACGGCGACCATCGCCATAGCCGACGCAGTCTCGGGCGTTGCTTTGGAGATAGGCACGCGACCAGCGGCTTGCAGGTTCAGGGACTATGGGAGCGCCTTGGAGAACAAGTTCTTCGCAGAAGTGCTGAAGTCTTCTGCCAGACACCTGAAGCTGACAGACGCCAACGAAATCGTCAAGGGGATATTGCCGAAGTATGAGGGTAAGCTCAGGGACCCGCCGAAGGGGAAGAGCTTTGCCGAATGCACCGACCTCAGGACGCTCCGGCCCTCGGAGGAATGGTCTGGAAAATACATCGATGCCTGGAAAGACCTCGAGGCCCTGGGGCTGCCGCGGTGGGACTAGCTGACTTTCACGAGGACCGCCTACGACAGCCCCGCTGAACTCGTGTTCGGGCACGCGAAGACGCCGATGAGCTACGGACTGGGTCTCACGGTAGGGGACGGGAAGGTTGTGCCCGAGGTGAAATACATGCTGAAGCCGGGCTTCGAGAAAGACGTGGATGCGTTCCTTGGAGAGTACAGGAACATCACTCTCTCGGTAATGGAGAGGGCGTTGAATCTCGGCGTCATGGACGTGCAGTTGGAGACCGAGTTTGTGGAACCCGTGGTCTTGAACGACGGCTGGAGCGAAGGGTTGGCGAGGACGCAGAAAGAAGTGCTCCAGAGATACCACTCGGAACACGGGGTCAGGACTGCTCTGAGAGCGACCGTGGCCGACGTAAGGAGGTTCGGCGAAGGGTTGAGGGAGGGCGCCCATTTCGAGAAGATGATGCGCTCGTTCGAGGCGGCGGCTTCGGGGGGCGCGGACCTACTTTCAATCGAGTCCAGAGGAGGGCAGGAGGTCTTTTCCTATTCCCTGATTAGGAATGACCTCCAGGGAATCTTCTTCGCCATGGGGCTGCTCGCGCCCAGAGACGTGAGATTCTTGTGGCGTGAGATAGTTGGAAACTCTCACGCGGCGATTCCAGCGGGTGACACGGCGTGCGCTTTGGCCAACAGCGCCATGGTTCTTGCCGGCGGCCTTTCCGGAACCAAGTTGTCCCATACACTCTCGGCAGTCATCAGGGCCATGTCCGCGGTGAGGACGCTGGCATGCTACGAGGAAGGAGCACGGGGACCCGGGAAGGACTGCGGCTACGAGAACGTGATCGTCAAGGCCGCGACAGGCTATCCGATGTCCATGGAGGGCAAGACCTCGGCGATGGCGCATTCGAGTTTGGTCGGTAATGTAGCAGCGGCCGCATGCGATCTTTGGTCCAACGAGACGGTGGTGATGGACGATGTCTTTGGAGGGAAGACCCCCGCAGTAATATTCGAAATGCTGAGCTACGACGCGTCGTTGATGAACACCTCAATCGCGCGGGGCGCGCAGAGCCTGATGCAGCAGCTTCTCGTTGAATCGGACAGGAACCGGGACCCTCAGGCGCTCATCCTCTGCCCGGAAAGCGCTCTGAGAATCGGCAAAGCCATTGTCGCAGCCAAGTCAGACTACGAGAGAACGGTGGCAGCGGCGAGGACTGCTGTCGAGATAATCAGCGAGAACTTGGCCAACATGAAATTGCCAGCCATCGAGCTGAAGTATCTCAGCCTCCTGAGGAGCTTTGTGGAAAAGCCGCCGGAGGAAGGTCGACTTGCGGAGCAGTCTTCAATGAGACTTGGGCAGAAAGTTCCGGAGTTCCGCAGTTCGAACTATGGACTGTGACGCTGCTCGGTCACGAACTGCCGTTTGCTGGGGATCGAGAAGGTTCCAGTTGCGCCTGAGACGCCGCGGTTTCCCAAGCCTACCGCGGATAGGCTTGCGGCGTAACTTGGCGCTGGGGGTGGGATTCGAACGTGGGAACCCCCAGACTCCGCCCCTGTGGTGTTGGGAGGGGTGATTGGCTTGCTGCAAGAATTAGGAGGAATCCCTCGCTAGGTTCCCGTACTTACCAGGAGCTCGACCGAGTCGGTTGTTGGATTCCAGTACGCACCGGCCTGGGGATTCATGTGATGTGTGAACCAAGGATTGGTGGAAGGCTGTAGGCTGACATAGACCACCCCTGTCTGGTTCCTCACTGCATTCGCCATGCTGTAGCTCTCCTGTTGCCCGTCGGCAAACTTCACATTCACGTTCGCCCCGAGGGGGAAGATGCGGACGGTGACTGGCTGCCCTGTCTGGTTGGCCTGCAGAAACGTGCCTCCCTGCTGAACCTCGCTGACTACGACAAAGGAAAACGTTCCGCTTAGCTGCGGCGCTGTCAGGTTGAATGTCACACCGTTGAAGTGAATGGTCGTAGGGAGGTTGAGCGACTGCATTGGGATGTCGAGGTAGGAGTATCTGGTGCCGTTGATGACGACCGTGCCGACTTGCTGAGATGCGATTGAGCGATTCAAGGCGCCGATTTGCTGTTGCTGATAGACAGCAAAAGATGCCATTAGCAGCATTCCCATGACTAACACCACTATTGCGATGCTTCTCGCGCTCGTTCGAGGAGTCCTCACCTTGATGCTCCCTTCACCTTCGTCCTTTGTTACCGAGATCACGCGCAATGCTTCCCGTCCCTCGTAGGTGAGGGAGTAACCACCGTCCTGGCCCGCCTTCAAGAGGCCCTCCAGCTTTCCGAGATGGAAAGAGAGGTGCCCGCTACTTTCTATGCCGACCGCCTTCTTGAGCTCGGCGAACCCCATCGGCTCGCGCTCCAGAGCCTGAAGGATTCTTATCCGAACAGGATGCCCCAACGCCTCGAACAGCTCAGCCCTGGCTTGGTTGAACTCTGGTTCGCCTTGACTCGAGGTCATCTTGGTTGGTATCGGAAGATGGGCGATTTAATTCCTCAGTGGTAGACCAAAGTTCTGATAGCCGTCGCCTCTCTGTCCACGTTACTAGACCGAGCCTCGGTGAGACATCTTGTAGAAACTGGAGCGGGGAGCGGGGTTCGGACATGGGAACCCCCTAGACTCCGCCCCTGTCGTGCCGGGAGTGGGTGGTCCGCGCGTTGCTAGAATCGCACCAGTCCAAGCGCAAGGGCACCCTGCCCACCATGAATATCCGAAGAATCGATAGAATCACTGAGTGGGCGGAGACCTCTGAACATGCACTCTTGCGCTGAAGCGTCCGTCGTATACATAGGACGGCGGACCGCAAGTCAACCAAGAAATGGAGCCGTTTGTGGTGCCTGACTCGGGGACAGGGACGATTGACACCGCGAAGTAGAGAAGTGCCAATACGGCGAGAACGAGAATCAATACCGCCCGTCTGCGCTTCAAGCGAATAATGTTGCTGGCTAGGGGGGTCTAGTCTTGGCCGTTGCAGTAATTTGGTGCGGGGGGTGGGATTTGGACCCACGAACCCCTAAGGGATGGGAGCCTCAGTCCCACGCCGTTGACCATGCTGGGCGACCCCCGCAAGCTCCGACTTGGGGGCATCACCTCTTGTGTTTAAGAACCTCTCGACGGAACTTCGGCCCGCTCCGTACCTTTTGGAAAGCTCCTCCTGGGTCGCCGTATGCGACCTGTACTCAGAAATCGGCTTCTTGATGAGGTCCGGCGTTGGGATCCTATTCCTTGCGGCCAATCTTTTCACAGCGACTCTCCGAGTTCTTGCCTTCCGCGCTTGCCCAAGGGATGTCTACACGTCCGACCCTTCCCTCTCGACTTCCGCGTCGATTGCGCAATTGAGACGCTCGACGGCTTTCGGACCGCTTATCCTGTTCCGGAGG
>CAZENV010000036.1:0-64876 GCA_964513805.1 uncultured Nitrosopumilales archaeon | reverse complement strand
AAGGAAATCGCCGACTACATCGTACTCATCCGGAACGGCGCAATCGGATTCTTCGGGAGGAAGGAGGAACTCAGGACGGGAAGCTACACCGTGGGCATAAAGGCGTCCGCTGACCTCTCGAAGATCCTGACTGGCGGAAGGCAGGAGAAAGAGTACTACGTCGTCGGCGTGAAAGGACAGCAGGATGTGGGGGCGCTTGTAGCGAAGATTGTGAACTCTGGCATCGTCGTCTACGAAGTGAAGGAGATGGGCAATCCGCTCGAAGACCTGTTCACAGGAGGAGGACGCTGAGTTGCAGATCTACAGACAGGTCTTCACCCGGAGCGCGAGGATGGGGATTAGCTACGTCGTGCTCGGCGTGGCAATGGGACTCGTCCTGACCGCCGTGTTCAGCCTCGGGTTGAGGGCCGCGGGTACGGCCGCAGCCGTGCAGGGCGTCGACGTCGTTCGCATTCTCGGCTTCATGGTCATTCCGTTCGCTGCCATCGTGGGCCTCCTCATCACGACGCCCATCTACCTTCTGTTCGTTGCCGACAAGAACACCGGGCTGCTCGAGTACCTGCTGGCCGTCGGGATGGGCCAGAGGGACGTCTTCTGGGGTTACCTCAAGGCCTCGCTGCTGCTGTCGCTTGTGGGCGTAGTTCCCATGCTGCTCCTCAACCTAGCGCTCGCCGGTGGTGGTGTGGTGATGGCCTCGGAGGTCGCAGGGCTGGGCTTGGTCACGGCCCTGGCCGACGTCGCACTCGTGACTGTCCTGATGACCGCATTCAGTTCCATGCAGCGGAAACCGTCGGGGATGAACTCGCCGGTCGGGATATCGATTGGAATCTTCCTTCTGCTCCCAGAGCTGCTGCTGACGGCGGTGCTCGGACCGGAGATAATCTGGCTTGACTTGGCACTTGGACTGGGGATACTCGGAGCCTCCGCCTTCCTACTGACGTCCGTCGACAGGATAATCGTCCGCGAGAAGCTGCTTCCCTAGGCTGGCGCTGGAATTTTATACCTGTATGCTGGTCCTGTGAAAGGAATGCCGGAAATTGGAGACCGCGCCCCGGACTTTGCTCTCTATGACGCCGAGAAGAGGGTGAGGAAGCTCTCTGAATTCCTGGTTCCGGGTCACCGGACCATCCTGGCGTTCTACCCGGGAGCGTTCACGGGCGTATGCACCCAAGAGATGTGCGCGTTCAGGGACATGTTCGGCGAACTGCAGGGACTGAAGGGCGAGCTTGTCGGCATCTCTGTGGATGCGCCATTCGCCCAGAAGGCGTTCGCGGAGAAGAACGGCCTCTCGTTCCCGCTGCTCTGCGATTTCAAACGGGAGACGGTGAAGAAGTACGGGCTTGTGTGGCCTAGTCTTGGAGGCGTGGAAGGTTATGACGTTTCCAACAGGGCGATATTCGTCCTTGACGACAAAGGGATAATCAGGTTCAAGTGGGTGGCGCCGAATCCCGGGACCCTGCCCGACTTCGGCCAAGTGAAGTCGGCTCTAAGATAGAAACCCGTCAAGTCTCTCTGAGGCGCTCGACATCCTCGGCGTGAATGATGTGTCTCCTGCCGGCCAGCTCCAGCACCAGACCCCCAGTCGGTTCGATGTCGACGGCGAGTCCCTCGAGGTTTTCGCCTGATTTCATCATGACCCCCACGCGCTTCCCGATGGTGCCGATTTCGCTCCGTGCGGTTCCGACGACGTCTCCTCCTCTGAGCCACCCTTCGTGGATGACTGAGAACTCTTCCAAGATTGCCTGGCGGAGATTCGCTATGTCGACTTCGTCTCCGAGTTCCTCCGCAATGCTGGTCGCGGGGCTCCAGGAATCTTCCGAGACCACTCTCGAGTTGCAGTTCACGCCGATTCCGACGGCTATGAATGACGACGTCTGGCCTGTGTAGCTCGATTCCGCGATTACGCCAGCAGCCTTCCTACCCCTAATCATCACGTCGTTCGGCCACCTGATCGATGCGGCCAAACCGGTGGCCTTCCCGATCCCTCGAGCCACAGCGAACGACGATGCCATGGTGATTGTGTGCTGCTGCGCCGAAGGAGAAGGCCGAAGGAGCAGCGACATGTAGAGCCCGCCGTCGGGGGAAACCCAACTCCTTCCGTGACGGCCCCTGCCCGCTGTCTGTCGCTTCGCAACCACCACGGTACCTTCGGGCGCGCCGTCGGCAGCGAGCTTGCGGATTACATCCTGGGTCGAATCGACGCCGGCCAGCTCGTTGAGCGACCACTTGATCATTCGGCGGGGAGTACTCGACCGCTGATATGTAGCTTACGAGGATTTGTGGAAGGGCCGCGGGTGGGATTTGAACCCACGATCTAAAGGTCCACAGCCTCCTATGTTACCAAGCTGTGCCGTGTGTTTGTGACACACGACTACACCACCGCGGCCACGCGAAGGCGGGCAGTCGCGGTTGCGATATAAGAATTGGGCGAGAGCGTTGGTGCGAGCCAAACTCTGATGCGCTAATATGTAACCGGTAGCGCGCCAGCGGAATCGTTGCGCACGGAATACTTCGATGTTGTTGATGACGGGGACAATGTTGTTGGGCGAAGGCCCGGGAGAGAATGCGTCAGGCTGGGGCTTCTGCACCGGGCGATTGCCATTCTCCTCTTCGACGAACACGGTTCCTTGTATGTCCAGAGACGGGCAGACTGGATGGGCTGGTACCCTGGCCACTGGACGCTTTCGGTGATGGGGCACGTCTCGTCCGGAGAGACCTATGAGCAGGCTGCGAAGCGGGAGCTCTCGGAGGAGCTCGGGGTCGAGTGCGAGCTGAAACAAATAACGAAGGTGAAGACCCCGGACTGGCCCTACGGAAATTTTGTCGAGCGGGAGTACCTTGCAGTTTTCGAGGGACGTACAACGAGCCCGAGAATTACGCTGAGCGAAGAGACAGAAGAAGGCAGATTCGTCGGATTCAAAGAGTTTGTCAAGATGGCCAAGGAACAGCGGGACGAGCTCACTCCGGACACGTTGCTGGCCCTTGACGTGTACCGGCGAGCCGTTAATAGGAACATGGGGTTCGATTAGCGGCTAAGGTCACCGCTGCCGCTGGGAGAGCATGCATTCGACGACTGCCGTCCAGGCGTCGGCGCAATTCCCCGGGTCGTAGCCGCCACCCCCGAGCGCCACCATCCTTCCGGCGCACACCTCGTGTGAAATCCTGTGGAGCAGATCCGTCACCATCCTGTGAGCCGCTGGCGTGTAGCTCAGGCCCGCTATCGGGTCGCCGCGGAGCCCGTCAGCACCGCATTGGAGTATGATGAAATCTGGCCTTGACTTCCGCGCGAATTCCTCCAATCGCGAGAGTTGCGCAGCCACCGCCGAGTCCCCAGATCCCGGCTGAAGGGGAACGTTGACCTTGGTGCCCCGAGCCTTCCCCTTCCCCGTCTCATAGGCAGACCCTGTCCCGGGATAGAGATACTTCCCGTCCTCGTGTATGTCAAAGATGAACAGATCCGGGTCGGGTTCGTACGAGTAGTAGACGCCGTCTCCGTGGTGGACGTCCAAGTCGACGTAGAGAATCCTCTTGAGCTTGTACCGCTTCCGAAGAAGTTCAATCGAGACCCCGATGTCGTTGAAGACGCAGAAGCCGGCCGACGAGTCCCTCCGCGCGTGGTGGAGACCTCCGACTGGGTTGAAAGCGTGGACCAGCTTTCCCTCCATGACCCGCCCGACAGCGACGACGGTAGAGCCTACGGCGTATTGGGCTGCTTCGAAGACACCCTTGAACGCGGGCGTATCTCCCTGATCGAGCGCGCCGTAGCCGAGCTGGGATGCGAGCTCGACATACTTGAGATGTTCCTCTGATTGGAAGAGTCTCAACAGTTCCTTTCCCGCCTTCTCGGGTTGAAACCGTTCGACCTCTAGATTCCTCGAGCGAAGTTCCTTCCAGAATGCGCTCACCCTTTCACTTGTGAACGGATGCGGTGAGGGGAACGCATAGAGAAGGAGCTCCTTCCCTTCGGCAACCCCCGTCCTGCACTTCAATCGGCAACGACCCGGTTCCGCGTCATCGGCAACGGCTGTCGGGGAGCTTGACTACTTCTTGCGCTTCCTAGGCGGGGCCTTCAGGACGAACTTCAGGAAAGGTTCGGTGATTCCCATCAGGTCGCGCGTCGAAATCATCCCCAGGGGCCTCGCATCGCTGTCGATCACGGGCAGGTGGCGGACGTTTCCTTTGATCATCCTGTCCAACACCGTGGCGACGCCCTCGTTGGGGCTGGCAATCAAGGAGGTCTGCGACATTATGCTCGAGACAGGCACGTCCTTGCCTATCAGCTCCTTGCTGATTGCGAAAAGCATGTCACGCTCGGTGAGGATCCCGATCATCCTGTCCTGCTTGTTTACCACGATTACGCTCCCTATGTTCTTCGCCCACAGCACCCTCGCCGCGTCCTCCAGCGTCATCTCTTCAGGAACGGTCACCGCTGGTGTCTGCATCAGGTCTCTCGTCTTCGTGAGCGCGACCTTTGGCTTGGATGAGGGCATGGGCTATCCATCCTTGCACTGAGCGCCGTCTAATAATCGTTCATGATGCTCCCGCGAACTCGCTCAGTCTGGGCCAGACGTTCAATCTTATATGACCAAGAGCGATCTTAGGGCGGAGTATGCCTCGGAGGGTAGCACCGTACGGCTCGTGGAAGTCCCCCCTATCCCTGGACCGCCTCGCAGAAGGTTCCAGCGTGCCGAGCGAGCTGACCCTGGACGGAGACGATCCCTGCTGGCTCCGGCTGCGGCCAGAGGAGGGAGGCAGGTACGCGCTCTTTCGCAGACGGAATGGTGGCATAGCGGAGGTCCTGCCGCCGCAGTTCAACGTCAGAACCCGCGTCCATGAATACGGCGGCGGTTCCTATCTCGTCCACGGAGACACCGTCTTCTTCTCCAACTTTGTCGACCAGCAAGTCTACCGGAAGGGGCCCGACGGTGCGCCCGCGCCGCTTACCTCTGCGGGGACCCGCTACTCCGACTACGTGCTCGATGCCGGCCGAGAACGTTTGATTGCCGTTGCTGAGGACCACACCGCGGCGGGGCGACTTCCAGTCAACAGCGTTGCGAGCATCTCGCTGGATGACTCGCCGGGCCGAGTCCTCGTCTCCGGCAATGACTTCTATTCGAGCCCCCGGACTGACCCGAGCGGGGAGCGGCTCTGCTGGCTCACCTGGAACTTCCCGAACATGCCGTGGGACGGGTCGGAGCTGTGGGCTGGGAAGCTAGACAGAGAAGGGTCGGTGGGCGATAGGAAGATGATTGCTGGTGGCAACGCTGAATCGATCTTCCAGCCTGAATGGTCGCCCGACGGCGTTCTCTACTTCATATCCGACAGGACCGGTTGGTGGAACATCTATCGGTACGTGGACGGCAAGGTCGAGGGCGTCCACCAGAGGGAAGCGGATTTCGGACGTCCTCAATGGGCGTTCAGATTCTCGACCTACGCCTTCGAGTCAAGGGGCAGGATTGTGTGTTCCTACGTGTGGAGAGGAGCATGGCGCGTCGGGCTGCTGGACTTGGGGACGGGAAAGCTGGAAACAATCAGGCTGCCGTACACGGAAATCAGCCATGTCAGGGCTCGTCCCGGTCGTGCTTACTTCCTGGCAGGGTCGCCCTCGGAGCCGATGTCAGTCGTCGAACTGAATGTGAAGAGGAGATTCTGCAGGGTGCTGTACAGACCAGATGTCTACAGGCCTGCCGCGGGCTTCGCCTCTTCACCGCGACATGTTGACTTCAGAACGACGGGTGGGAGGAAGGCCCACGCGTTCTACTACCCGCCGACGAATCGGAACTTCGTTGCGCCCAAGGGGGAGAAGCCTCCCCTCTTGGTCGTCAGCCACGGCGGACCGACATCTGCAGCGTCGACAGCACTCAACTTGGTGATTCAGGCTTGGACGAGCAGAGGTTTCGCCGTGGTCGATGTGAACTATGGAGGAAGCACCGGCTACGGCCGAGAGTACAGGCGACGCCTCAACGGCCGCTGGGGAATCGTCGATGTCGAAGACTGCGCAAGCGCTGCGAACTACCTCGCGAGGGAAGGCAAGGCTGACCGAAGGCGCCTCGCCATCCGTGGAGGCAGCGCCGGTGGCTACACGACCTTGTGCGCCCTGGCGTTCAGGCGCGTGTTCGCCGGGGGCACAAGCTACTTCGGGGTCAGCGACGCCGAAGGGCTGGCCAAGGACACCCACAAATTCGAATCGCGCTATCTCGACAGCCTGATCGGCCCGTATCCGCAGAGGCGCGACGTCTACGTGGAGCGCTCGCCAATCCACCACGCCGACGGGGTCTCATGTCCTGTGATATTCTTCCAGGGCTTGGAGGACGTGGTCGTGCCGCCGAGCCAGGCAGAGACCATGGTCGACTCGCTTCGGAGGCGCGGGATACCCGTTGCCTACATCCCCTTCGAGGGCGAACAGCACGGCTTCAGGAGAGCGACGACGATAAGGCGCGCCTTCGAGGCGGAGCTGTACTTCTACTCGCGGATCTTCGGGTTCCGTCCCGCAGACAGGGTCGAACCGGTCAAGATAGAGAATCTTCCGGACAACGATTAGAGATCGAGGACGTCCTGCATCGGCCTATTCCGATTCGGCCTCGAACTTCTTGGCGACCCTCTCCGCGGCTCTGGTGGCTGCCTCGACTGCGTTCATCACGCTCGTCCTGAACGAGCCCTTCTCCAACTCGTAGATCCCCGCAATCGTCGTGCCCGCGGGCGTGGTGACGGCGTCGCGGAGCTCTGCTGGATGCGTGTTCTTCGCCTTTAGCATGTCTGCTGTGCCTGTCAGGGTCTTGGTGGCTAGCGCCATGGCTACGTCCCTCGGCATTCCCACCATCAGTCCTCCGCTGACCAAGGCCTCGATCAGGATGGCGATGTAGGCGGGCCCGCTCCCGCTGAGGGCTGTCACGGCGTTCATCAGCGATTCAGGCACCTCGACGCATTCGCCGAAGCTCTGCAGTACGAACCTTGTGTTCTCTAGGTCCTTGGCGCTTAGCCCCGGTCCCGGAGAGTAGGCGGTTATCGCCTCTCCGATGGTCGCAGCTATGTTGGGCATCGACCGGACAATCTTCGCCCTTGGCAGCGCAGCCTGAAGCCTCTTGATGGAGACGGCAGCCATGATCGATATCACCAGCTTGCCAGATGCGTTCTTCCGGATTCCTTGGAGGAGAGCCCTGGCGTCCCCTGCCTTGACGGCCACGATTATGATGTCTGCCTCTCTGGTTGCGCGCCGGTTGTCTGTGGTGACCTCCATGCGCGACGATTTCAGATGCTTGACAGGGGCGATGTTTCTCCTTGTCATTATCACCTTGGAGACCTTGTCGGACTTCGCAACTCCTCTGGCAACGGCTTCTCCGATTTTTCCGCCCCCGAGGACAGCCACTATCAATTGAGTTGCGGTTGTCCAGTCTCGGTCTCCGCTAATAAAGTCTGGGAGTCGGACCGGTCAGCGCCTCGCACAGGAAGTCGAATCCGCCACGCAACGATTCAAATAACTTCGCTTTCTGTCGCTGGTTCGGCGTACAGCCGATGGTTCATGCTGAGAGGAGCGGCCTGACCTTCCTGAGTGTGGCAACGGCCGTTCTTCTTCTGGTGACTCTTCAAGCGCCGAGCGGGCTGGCGCTCACTTCGCCTTCTGGAATTCCAATAAAGCACCTCGTCTACATCATCCAGGAGAATCATTCCTTCGACAACTACTTCGGCACCTATCCTGGCGCAGACGGGATTCCTGCGGGTACAGCTCTTCCGGTCAGCCCGAACTCGACGTCGTCGCTCATGGCAGCGCCGTTCCACATGAATGGCACCCTACCCGTTTCCATCGTAGGAGACGAGCTTCCTCCGGGAGTCTCGGACCCCGAGCAACTGAGCAGCGCTCCCACGAGCTCTCCCTTTCACCTGTCATCCCAGGTGCAGGTTGAAGTGAGCTCCGCCTGGTCCGCCGCTCACATGGCATACGACAACGGCAAGATGGACGGCTTCGTCTATGCGCAGAATCATTATCACCTCAACGGGACGCTCGCGGTAGGATACTACGACAGGAGTGACATCCCGTACTACTGGGATTACGCGGACAACTACGTTCTTGCGGACAGCTTCTTCTCGTCCTTGATGGGCCCCAGCCTCCCCAACCACCTCTACATCGCTTCTGGGAGCTCCGGCGGCATCATCGACAATTCGGGTAACACGCTGAACGGCGGAGGAAACGGGGTCGGGGCGCTGAACCTCACCTGGGCGTCGCTTGCCCAGGAGCTCACGCTCTCGAACGTGACCTGGGCCTGGTACACTGGAGAGACAGTCCCCGTCTCCGGCACGGTCTGGAACGTGCTTCCCCTTTTCACCTATTTCCAGCAGCATTTTCAGATTCTGGACGCCCACGACCTCGGAACTCAGTCGTTCCTAGATGCCTTGTCGAACGGAACCCTCCCGGCAGTGTCCTGGATTACGCCTGGAGGGTGGCAGCCACCCGGGATGCCGGTCGAATGCATGAATCGAGACGTCAGCGAGCACCCCCCTGCGCCGCTTGACTGTGGGATGGACTACGTGGCTTCGCTGGTCAACGCGGTGATGCAGAGCAATTACTGGCAGGACACCGCGATTGTAATCACCTGGGACGACTACGGCGGGTTCTACGATCATGTGGCTCCGCCCGTCGTGGATGGCTATGGAGATGGATTCAGGGTCCCAACGCTGGTCGTCTCTCCTTGGGCGAAGCATGGTTACGTAGACCACACGGTCTACGAATTCGGCTCGATGCTGAAGCTAGCCGAGACAATCTTCCACGTGCCTTCGCTGAACGCGAGAGACTCGTCATCGAATGACATGCTCGATGCGTTCGACTTCGGACAGAGCCCTCAGCAACCGTTGGTCGAACCGGCCGACTTCGTAGCTGGAATGTCCGTCCAGCCGGCCTCGAACGGCTACCCGACACTCGGTTCGACGACGAGCGCGTCCGCCAGCGGAGCACAGGCGTACCAGCTTCCCGAATCGTTGGTCGTTGGCTTCGTTGCGGCTGCTGCGGTGGTGTTGGGCGCCTCGGTCATTCTCCGAAGGCTCGGAAGGAAACCGCGCTCGAGCAGTTGAGCCTGGCGCGGCTAAGATTTCGGCCAGCCTGACCGGATGCGGCCGCCGGGCCTATCCTCGCATTCTGCCGTTCAGTCTCGCGACTATGGGCGGAATCTCCTCCATCTCCCTCACGGCAAAGTCGGGCTCCGGTCCGTCAGAGACCTTGCTTCCTATCAGGACCGAAGACATGCCGGTCGCCTTAGCGCCCGCCACGTCGAACTCGGGGACGTCGCCCACGTAGACCGCCTGCCTGGGCTGCACCTTCATCGCGGAGAGGCACAACCTGAAGATTGCCGGGTTGGGCTTCCTCATGTTGACCTTCTCCGAGACGACAATGGGGTCGAACCTGGATGCTACCCTGAACCTCCGCAAGGACCTCATGAGAGCGGGGCCGTCGTGGTGGTTTGAGATCATACCCAGCTTGATTCCCATGGATTCCAGCTCGTCGAGGCACCTCTTGGCGTCGTCCCTCAGCGTGAAGTTGCGGTTGGCGACGAGCCAGAACGAGTCGTTGGCACCGGCCGCCAGCGCCCGGATTTTCGCTTTCGTGCTGCCGGGAAAGAGCTGGCCCATCAAGTCGATGTACTTGAGTCGGTCGGGGATGTCTCTCTCCTCGGCGGCCTCCAGCTCGGCGTACCTGCCGAACACTCCCTTGTTGGTGGCAAGGTACTGGTCATAAGACGTCTTGAGGCCGTGCTGCGCCAGGTAGCGGTAGGCTGATTGAAGCGCCTTCGGCATCACCTCGTCCCAGGGCTTTGCGGAACGGACCAGCGTGCCTCCATAGTCGAAGATTACTGCCTTGATCGTGGTCTCACCCGCGCCGCGGACCGGCCGGCCGCAACTCTTCTATCGCGTCCCCTCTTCTCACCGTGCCTTCCGTCCTGACCCTCGCGTACCAGCCCCTTCGTCCATGCATGACCTTGACGAAATTGGGACCGTTGGCTTCGCCGATGTAGGGGAGCAGGTACAGGTTCTTGCATGGGTCGCACGCCCGGGAGACCTCCACGACTGCGTCCCCCAGCCTGAATGCCTTTCCTGGCGAGAAGCCGTCGTATGGTATTCCGGCTGTGGTGAAGTTCTCGCCCAGGTCGCCGGCTCTGACCGACCAGCCCTCTGCGTTGAGCTCTAGGATCGTCTCGAGCGGCATGAGCAGCACTGCGGAGTCCGGGTCGCCGCCCAGTCTTTCCTGGCGGAAGAGGTTGAAGTCCCCGGCAAGCCCCGCCCTGGTCACTTTGACAGAATCGACCGGATTCTTGGGAAGGCCGTGCTCTCCGCTTGTTTTGGGCTTGATGTTGATTTGATGGACACTGCCACCATTCCTGATGGATATGGTCATCAGATTCCGACCGTCAGCGACTTTGTATCCCTGGGGTAGTGGGTCATCACCTCTATCGAGTCGTTCCTGACCAGCACTGTGTCGGAATGTCTGAACCCGCCGAGCTTCGGAACGTAAACCCCAGGCTCGACCGTGAAGACCATACCGGGCTTCACCGGGGTGTCGTCTCCCACGTCGAGGAAAGGCGCTTCGTGCCCCTCTAGGCCTATGGAGTGCCCCGAGTGATGCAGTAGGTATCCCGTCAAGCCTTCGGTCTTGGCGAACTTCTTGACCGCCCTGTCGACGTCGGAGCACATCCCGCCCGGCCTCAGCGCCCCGAGGGCGGCGTCCTGCATCTTGACCGCCAGCTTGTGGTATCGCTCCGCTTTCGGGTCCGGCCTTCCCACGAAAAGGTTTCTCTCCACCTCGCTGTTGTAGCCCGCTATGTCTGCGGAGGCGCCGGAGCCGAGGACGTCCCCGCGCCTGATCTTCCTTTCGATGTTAATCGAGTGAGGATAGACAGAATGCTCGCCCACCTGACCCCTGAAGCCGGCGTGGACGGGAACCAGGCCCCACCTGCTCGCTTTGAATCTGGGCCCGAGGGACGTCTTCGCTCTCATGGAAGCCTCCAGAGATGCGCGTGATGCTATCTCGAAATCGTAGAGGCCTGGTCCAGTGTACTTCTGAAGCAGTCTGTGCGCGACGTCGCCCCACCTGACGCTCTCTCTGATCAGCCGCTGTTCGTTGATGCTCTTGACCTGGCGCATCGGGTAGAGCGCGTCGCCCATGGGAAGGAACCTCACGCCCGGGAGCAGCTCCGACCACTTCGGACCCTTGTAACCCCAGTAGCTGGAGAAGGAGGTCGCGCCGTCGGTGCCGACCCTGGTCCCCACCTTCAGCCCCTTGAGCCATTTGGCGAAAAGCTTCGCCGGGTGGGTCTCGCCCGGATAGTCAAGGTATGTTGCAACCGAGTCCACCAGCGCCGTCTGCGTCTTCAGGTGGGCCTCCTCCATGACCGGACCGAAGAAATCGATCCTGTCGGCGGTAATCGCCAAGGCCGCCGGCCGCTCTGTCACCAGATAGAAGAAGCCGGTGAAGTAGGAGAACCAGTTGCCGTTCGTCAGCAGGAAGCATCCGATCCGCTGTTCGTCCATGAAGCTTCTGATGGCTTCGAGTCGCGCCTGGTACTCGGCCTTCGGTACTTCGAACATGGAGAGGGTGGTCTCAACTACCGAAGCTTAAACTGTATGCGGAATCGCTCTGGCTGATTCCCGCGTTGGTCGGCAGGCGCGTTCAGCTGAACTGAATCGTCGTACCCAGGCCGATGCCGTTGGCGATTGAGAACCCGCCCTTCGCCTCTAACACGTAGTTGGCAGGCGACGAGGGGACGTAGTCAGGGCATAATCCTATGGACGGGCAGACGGGCGCGGCATTGATCAAGTAGACCACGCGTCCGACGCTTCCGGTCACGTTGATCCAGATCATGTCCAAGCTTGTGTTTACGCGGTCCATCCAGAAGGTCTGGATGCTCGAGTCTGGGAAGATGAAGAGCATGGTTGTGGTGTTTGTGACCTTCTTGTCGTTCAGCCCCGCTGTCCATCCGCTCTCGGTGGTCGCGATGTATGTGATTCCGAACGTCTTCCCATTCACTGTGAAGCGAGTGGGTATCGACGACGGGGTTGCTTGTCGCGGCGTGCTGAAGTAGATTAAACCGGCTGCGGAAAGCAGGACGATGATGACCGCAATCGAGACAATCGCCCTCGTGCTGAGCCTGAAGTCCGTCGTCTTCTCCTCGCAGGATGCCCGCTGCGACTCGCTCTAAATCGTATCGTGCGGAGTGTGAGCTAGCACGAGCGCCGGTGGTTCTCTCTCCGCTAGGCGACTCTGCTCATGACTTGGCGTCCTTGGCGTTGCGAATGCCTTGCTCCGTCCAGTTGCCCCGGATGACGAAGTGCGACATGTTAGGTTCTTGGGAGTTCTTGCATCTGTGGCCGTGGCGGGTCTCGGAAATGATGCCGACGCAGAAGAGCCCGCCACGCAGCCCTTCGACGCTACGGCTCCTCCACCGTAAGTTCCCCAGGCCCGCGTGGTTTTATACGAAGACCGTCTTGACGTGCCGAAGTGAGCCACGCCGAAAGGGTAAGCGCAAGTTCGCTTGCAAAGGCGCTCTTTCAGATGGGCGCGGTCCGCTTCGGCAATTTCACCCTCCCCAACGGCAAACGGAGCGCCTACGACATTGACCTGCGGCTGGTGCCCAGCTTCCCCGACGTCTATACGACGGTGCTGGCTGCCTATGTGGAACTCGTGGAGGACGTCGGCACCAGCAACTACGACGCAATCGCCGGGGTCGCCACTGCTGGGGTGACAGTGTCGTCACCGCTGGCGGTGATGACGAAGAAGCCCATGATGTACGTCAGGAAGAAGGGCGAAAGCAAGACCCCCGGCAAACCTGTCGAAGGGGTTGTGAGGCGCGGTTCGAGGGTGATTATTGTGGATGACCTCGTCTCAAGCGGAGGCAGCCTGGTCTACTCTGCCAGCGCACTGAGGAAGGAAGGATACAAGGTCGGCGATGCCGCAGTCCTGCTTGACAGGCTGGAGGGAGGCAGGTCGAAGCTGGAATCGGTCGGGGTGAGGTTGCATTCGTTCACCACAACGAAGGACCTGCTCGAGGCCCTGAGGGATTCCGGACTGGCGGCCAAGAGCCGTGTTGACTCGATCCTGAAGCGAGTCGGGCCCGCTGCGGCGCACAGAAAGTGACCCGAGATGGTCGACCTGCCGATGGTTTGATTCGGTGTGCAGCCTCAGACCTCTCTCCACCTGGCCTTCTTGACTGCAATCAAGAAGAAAGTCGCGGCGACGGCCACCAGCACCCCCCAGGCCAAGGCGTACTCGATCGTTGAGAGCTGCAGGAAGCCGGTGACGTTCTGTGCGATCTCGGCAGCGTAGGTCGTGGGCGAAAGGTAGGCGGCATATCTGTAGGGGAAGGGGATGTACGTGATCGGATAGTAGACCGGAGGAAGGGTGGAGAAGAGCGTGGAGATTAGCCTCGAGAATGCGAAGCTCTGGACGATGTCGCTGGAGAATGTGGACAAGGTGAAGCCGAGGGTGGTCGAAGCCAGGAACATCAAGAGTATGACGCCAAGGAGTTCGAGCGCCTGGATGGCGCCGGGGTGGATGAAGACGGCAGCCAAGATGGTGAGGACTGCGAGGGCTGGAATCGAGTAGACGATTTCAGCTATGGCCATGCCGGCCACGTACGCGGCCGGCGCGGTCGGGGAACTGACGATCATGTCCTGCAGCTTGAAGTCGTTCTTGAGGTGAGAAAGATCTCCCTGCAGCGACATGCCGCTCTGGAACATGCTCATGATGAAACCACCCTCGATTGCTTCTCCGATGAGTTGGCCTCTGCTCACGAACGTGATCACGAGCAGGAAAGAAAGGGGCGCGAGAACTGTGTTCAGGAGCACGACCGGGTAGTTCATCATCTCGTAGATCGAATTCACCAGCACGGAGGCCAGCACCTGCCTTCCCCACGAAGTCACCTGGCTTCCACCTCCTCGTCGTCCCTGTTGACAAGATGGAAGAAGACGTCATCGAGTGAAATCCGGCTCATCGACAACTTGACGCCGTTGTCGAGAAGTTGCTTTGATATGGCGCGGGCCTCGTCCTCGTCGGTCAGGATCTGGGTTTGGCCGGATTTCCCCCGCGTCACTAGCCCGTTGACCTTCGCGGGAATCGCGTCGGTCGCGCCGACCATGATGCTGTATTGGTAGCTGACTGCCGAGCGGAGTTGTTCGAGCGAGCCCAGTCCGATTAGCCTGCCCCTGTGAAGAACCCCTATCGTCCCGGCCAGCTGCTCGGCCTCCTCGAGGTAGTGCGTCGTCAGGATGAGAAAGCGGTTCACGGCAAGCCTGTTGAGGAAGCCCCAGAGTTCCCGTCGGGAAATCGGGTCCAGGCCTGTGGTGGGCTCATCAAGGAACACGATGTCTGCGTCGGAGGCCAGCACGGTGGCCACGAGCACCTTCCTCTTTGTGCCCCCCGAAAGCCGCCTGTTGAGGGTGTCACCCTGCTGCTCGATGCCCACGCTCGCGAGCGCCTCGGTGGCCTTCGCTTTGGCCTCGCCGTAGGCGACGCCCCTCCAGAGCAGGTAGGAGAGCACGGTTTGTCTTGGAGTCATCCATGGGACCGTCCTCGCCTCCTGCGGGACGCATGCGATTTGCCGACGGAGCTTCCTTGCGTCTTTCATGACGTCCAAACCGCCAATCGAGGCGCTGCCTGTCGTCGGCTCGAGCTGGGTCGCCAGAATCCGAACCAGCGTCGTCTTCCCCGCGCCGTTCATTCCTATCAACGAGAAGATTCCGCTTGCGGGGACCGTCAGGTTCAGTGCGTCGAGCGCCCTCTTGCCCGCCGAGCCGCCGTATACCTTGGTCAGCCCCTCGCATACCAGCTCCCCTTCCATAGAGAACGGCCTGGTGCCGCGCTCGGCTACTTTTAGAGCCTTGGCGGGTGGAAGAGGTCAGAACTTGATGCCCATTATCTCTTCGATGATGTCTGACAGCGTAATCACCCCCGCCATGGTGGGGCCTTCGTACACGAACGCGATGGTGGTGCCGGAGTCTTGCATCTTCTCCATCACCGACGCGAGGCCGTCGTCCCTGCCCACCTTGGCCGGCTGTATCATATACTCCAGCACGCTCTCGTTCATGTGTTCGCGACCGATGGCCTTCGAGATGGTACGAAAGGTCACTGCGCCGATGTACAGCTTCCTCTCGTTATCGAAGACGGGCATCCTTGGATGGTTGGTCCTGCCCATCTCTTTCAAGGCGTCAAACACTGTGCTGTCGCTCGCGACCGAGACAATCTGTTCGGTGTCAGTCAACACGTCTGCGGCCGTGCTCCTTGACGAAGCCAAGGCTGTTCGTAGGAGTCTGCCCGCGTCCGGTTCGATGTGCCCAGCCTTCTCAAGCATGGTCACGACGTCCTCGAACTCGTCGACCAGTTCTGCCTCCTTGTACGCGGGGTGCCCCACTATCTTCTGAGAGAGGGCTCTCGCAATCGACGTCAGGGGCACTGCCACAGGCGAGAGCAGGTCGAGCGCGGCTTTCGTCTCCGGGGCGAGGCGCAATGCCATTCGAAGCGAGTGCTCAATCCCGATGGCCTTCGGCAGCAGGTAGAGGAGGGTCATGATCGCCAACGAGCCGATGACTGCGCTGTAAACCCAGCCCAGCGGACCAAAGGACTCCGACAGGATGAGCCCCATGCTGCTCGCGAGCACGACGTTGGATATCGTGTCTACGAAGGTGGTCACGCTTACGAGCTTGGTCTTCTCTCCAGCTATGACCAAGGCGGCCCGGGCGCTTGAAGAGCCCGCTTCGATGGAGGACCTGAGGGCGAAAGGACGAAGGGTGAGGTAGGTCGCCTCGACCAGAGAAGACCAGAATGAGAAGGCTACAGCCAAGGCCAGCGAGATTATGACTATTGGCTGGACCATGACGTCAACTGACTGTTGTTCCCGCTTTTTCCCCGCGGATTGCCTTGAGCACGCCGCGCGGGTCGGACCCGTCCAGTACGACGAGCTTGACCCTTGATTTCATGAGGTGCTCCACAGCCACAGGGTCGACTATGCTGTGGATGCCCGGTTTGTGCTTCCCGCCCAGAATCTGCTCCAGCCGCTCGTAGGGAAGCTTGTCGAGCTTCTTCGCCTTCTTGTTCAGTCTGGGGTCGGCGGTGTATATGCCGTCTTGGTCGGAGCCCTTGATCAGGAGGTCCGCGTTCCATTTTTCGGCTATGAGGGCCGCCACAGTGTCGGTCGTGATCCCTGGCCTGAGGCCCCCCATCACTGCAACCCTGTTCCTTGAGAGCCGTTGAAGAATGGACTCGATGGAGGTGGGGACCGAGCTGACACCGCCCAGCTTCATGGCGACGAGCCTGGCGTTGAGGCGCGAAGCGAATATCGCTATGGTGTCCTGCTGGAACGAAGAGAGGCCCAAACCGCGAGCAGAATCGATGAACTTGCGCGAAATCTGTCCTCCGCCAACAACGACGGCGATTGAATGGCCCTCGGACGTCAGGTTGGACACGACTTCGGCGTATTTCGCGACCAGCTTCGGGTCGGGCGGAGAACCCAGCACCGAACCCCCGATCCTCAAGACGACTCTCATTTGGGACGCTCTTTCGGTATCGACATCATCTAGGTATTATAAGAAGAGCGCCGATTCATCAGGAGAGGAATGCTTCCCTTTGCTCTCTTCCTAGATTCCAGCGTCCTCATCGACGGAGCGAGCATAGCCTCCCTCAGCCGTCAAGTCCCTCAGCGCCTTTTTGGTTTTACTCTTGGAAGTGGGGCTCTGGCGAGCTTCGCGCTCTCCTTTATCAGCCACCAGATTCGCCATCCTCCTGCTCCTGCCGGGATTATCGGGCATTTCTTGATTCCGAGCCCTCTTCTGACAGTTCGACGGATTCTCTCCAGTGGTTCCTTATCCTTTTGCGAGAAGTGGATGTGCTTCTTTCGGTTCCCGACCGAACCCTCAGTCTCGAACCGATTTTCCGCGTCTTGCAGGGCCCATTCTCGGGGATCCGGCTCACCCACTCCCGGACTCCTCTCCTTTCAACGAATCCTCATGCTCAGTAAGCCCCCGTGTGCACACGCCAGAACAGGGTTGACGTCGATGGAGCGTCAACGTTTTAAAGTGGGCGTGGGTTTTTCGTTAACGACTCCATGTTCGTTGTCCGCGGCGACAATAACGTTTCTGGCGCCTGACTGAGAGGATATTCCGCATTGTCCACCAAAGCAGACTCGGTGAAGTTATACAAGGTCAGGAAGCTCATTTCCGAGCTCGCCAGCAAGGAGGGCAGGGGGACCGAGCTGGTGTCGCTCTACGTTCCTCCCAAGAAACCGGTTCACGAGGTTATTGCGAACCTGAGGGAGGAGTGGGGGACTGCCGGGAACATCAAATCAGACACCACGCGAAACCACGTGCAGGACGCCCTTACAAGGACGATGCAGAGGCTCAAACTGTACAGGACGACGCCAGACAACGGCCTTGTCATCTTCTGCGGTGCGCTGCCCACCAACGGCCCGGGGAGCGAGGTCATCAATCTGAATGAGATAATCCCGCCGAAGCCGGTCGTTCAGTACCTGTACCAGTGTCTTTCGCCTGATGCAAGCGTCTTGCTTGACGATGGAAGGCTGTGTTCGCTGGAGGCGCTTAAGAGCGATTGGCGAAGTCAAAGAGTGGTGTCGTATGATTTCGGCAAGAAGCGTCTAACGGGCACCAGGGTACGACGTTACGTGAAGACTTCGGCTGGTTCGCGCAAATCCTATGAGTTGGTCGCAGAGAGCGGGAGAAGGATTCTCGCAACAGAAGATCATCCTTTCTGGACTCCGCGCGGTTGGGTCAGATTGGGCGCAATCAAGCGAGGAGACTTGGTTGCTGTGGTGCCCATCGCTGATCTCGAGTCACGGAAGAAATCGGGTAAGGCTGTTTCACACACCATCGTTGACGAGGCTTCCCTGCGTAGGATACCAGACCCTCCGAAGAACTTCGACCTTGCCGTTAGGAAGCTCCGAGAATGGGGGCTGCTACCCCTCAAGGAGGACAATCCGAAGCTCCTTCTGATTGCCCGGATGTTGGGGCATTTGTTCAGCGACGGCTCCTTGACAAGAAACCTCGAGCAAAGGAAGAATGGGCCCTACGTGCATTTCACGATGGACTGCTGTCTGGGAAGCTGGGCTGACGAAAGGGATTTTCGAGACGATTTGTCGAAGCTGGGATACAGGCCGCCGCGGGGCAGGAAAGTGACTTACACCATGAGTATTGACGGAAGGGAGTATCAAGCTGCCGCAATCCATGTGAAGGTTCGAAACAGCGCTCTGTCCACTCTGTTCAGGGCTTTGGGGGCGCCTGTAGGCAGCAAAGTGAAGAACGGTACTGTTCTCCCTAATTGGCTGACAACCTCTCCGCGGGCCGTCAAGCGAGAATTCCTTGCTGGGTATCTGGGAGGGGACGGAGAGGCGCCGAGATTCGTGAAGATGAACCTGAGCAGCGGAGAGAGACTCTCGTTCCACAGGATAGAGGAAAAAGCGATGGGCGGACTCGAATTCGCCAAGGGGCTTCGGCAGATGCTGTCTGAGTTTGGCGTTGTTGTGATTAATGTCTCGAGCGCGCCCGGCTACGCTAGGAAAGACGGCTACAGGACTGTGGAGGTTCAACTACGCATCAAGCTTTCGGAAGACAATATTCTGAGACTGTGCCACGGTATTGGATTCGCCTACTGTGCAAGAAAGAAAGCGCGGGCAGATTTGGTGGGCGAGTATTTGCGAGTCAAGGCTCGCCTGCGTGAAGAAGCGCTCAGAAAGATGGACCTCGCGAAGGGGCTGAAATCTAGTGGCATGCCTGTCAAACAGATTGGTGGACTGCTTTCTCTTGCTCCTGGGACCGTCGGCCAGTGGGTTAGCGGTTCGGTGCTGACGCCGTTGGTTACCTCTGCACACTTGCCTCCGTTCAAGGAGTGGGTTAGATTGGCCAAGAACGGTCTTGACGACCCCCTCGTTTGGGAGACGGTTGTCTCAATGAAGCCTGTAGAGCTCTCCGACGTCAGAGACATCACGGTGGAAGAGAGTGGCCACAGCTTCGTAGCAAACGGCTTCCTAGTTCATAATTGTGATGATCACTTCCATCTGGAGTGGCTCAAGGACATGCTGCGGGAGGAGAAGGTGTACGGCATACTCGCTGTGGATGCGAGTGAGGCTGGGCTAGGGATACTCAGCGGGGACTCGCTTGAAATCCCGGACGTGATTACCTCGGGCATCTCCGGAAAGACTAGGAAGGGAGGACAATCGGCCCGTCGGTATGAGAGAGGGCGAGAAATGGAGCTGACTTACTACTATCACAGGGTCGCGGAGCACGCCACCAGGGTCTTCATTGAGAACGCGAAGGTGACCGGACTGGTGGTGGGAGGGCCGGGGCCGACCAAGGAGGAGTTCCTGAAGGGCGACTTCCTGCACTACGAGCTGCGGAAGAAGGTGGTTGCCGTCATAGACTTGGGCTACTCTGGAAGGGAGGGAGTGAGGGAGCTGGTGGAGAAGGCCTCCGACGTCCTCAAGGATGTCAGGTTGATTGAGGAGAAGAAGCTCGTCCAGAAGTTTCTCTTCGAGGTGAACAAGGCCGGGGGTCTTGCGGTCTATGGACTGCCGCGGGTTCTCGACGCCATCCAGAGGGCGAACACAGATGTGGTGCTGGTGTCCGACGACCTCAACACCGTGAGAATCGAGGCGAAGTGTAAGAAGTGCGGGACGGTCAGGACGGAAACCGCCACTGGAACCACCAAGACACAGAAGAAGCAGGAAGCAATCTCGGAGCCGTGCGCGAAGTGTGGAGGAACGGATTTTGACGTTTCCGAGAGGGACGTCATCGACGTCCTAGAAGAAATGGCGTTCCAGGTCGGGTCGAGGGTCGAAGTAATCTCTTCAGGCACCGAAGAAGGTAACATGTTCAAGACCTTTGGAGGCGTGGCGGCGATACTCAGGTACAGGGCCTCCTAGACTCATGGGAGAGAACGACGGACGATCGTTCGGGAATGCGTTCTTGTTGCGGTGGACGACTTCCGGCGTCCGGGTCCTGGAGCCTCCAGCCGTGCTGGGGTTCGTTGCGCCTCCGCCGGGAAAGTCATTAAGCCTCGAACGATAGCAAGCGGAGTCGTGCGCCCCGCAGGGATTACGACGCGCGATGTGATGAGGGAGGCCTAGCTGTCCACGGAGCAAGGGTTTTGATAATCCTAAATGTCGTTTGGTCGACTGTGCGTGCAAACCTTTATTCAGTTCGAACAGAGAAGAATAACTTGGTCGCGCTGAGATTACTTTGATACGCATCGGAATAATAGGTAAAACCAATGCGGGCAAGACGACCCTCTTCAATTCTATGACTCTGCTCTCCGGCGAGGTTTCCACCTATCCTTTCACCACGAAGTCGCCCGAGACGGGCGTGGCCAGCGTAGTTACGTTGTGCGTCCACAAGGAGTTCGGCGTCCAGGACGCCCCGGCTAACTCAAAATGCGAGGATGGGTGGAGGTTCGTCCCGGTCGAGGTGACAGACCTTCCGGGCCTGATCAAGGGAGCCTGGATGGGCAAGGGGTTGGGCAACCAGTTTCTGAGCGTCGCCGCGCAGTCGGACGCCCTGCTGCACGTAGTCGACGCCTCCGGCAGCGTGGACAAGGACGGCAAAATCTCGGAGCCGGGCACTGGAGATCCGATAGCCGATTTCGCCGACGTCGAGCTTGAATTGGTGCTGTGGTACACCAAGCTGTTCACCACCAACATCACGAAGATCTCGAAGCTCTCAAAGTCGCCGGGCTACTCTCTTCCCGACGCCGTGGCGGAAGTGATGCGTGGCGTGGGAGTGCGGAAAGAGCACGCCATCAAGTCCTTGGATGAGTCTCTGCTCAAGGACAAGAGCTTCGACAGCTGGAACGAGAAGGAGATCCAGAACTTCTGCTGGGTGCTGAGGGAAGTCTCGAAGCCGACGTTAATCATTGCGAACAAGATGGACCTCCCGTTCGCTGCTGACAACTTCAAGAAACTGAGGGAGGCGCAGAAGGGGTTGATCGTGGTTCCGACCAGCGGCGAGGCGGAACTCACGCTCCGGAGGGCGGAAGCAAAGGGTCTGATCAAGTACGTCCCAGGGGAAGAGAGGTTCGAAATCGCGAAGCCCCAAGACCTCAACGATGCCCAGAGGAGCGCGCTGGCTTACATCAGGAGGAAGGTCTTCGGCGAGTACCTGCGTACCGGGGTCCAGTTCGCTCTCAACATCGCGGTGTTCAAGCTGCTCAAGATGAACGCGGTCTACCCTGTGGCCGACGCGGAGAAACTGACAGACAAGCAGGGCAGGACGTTGCCAGACGTCTATCTCCTTCAAGTCGGATCCACGGTCGAGGATTTGGCCAAGGTGGTTCACAGCGAGCTGGCGAAGGGCCTGGTGTACGCCGTCGACGTCAGGACCGGCCTGCACCTGCCGACCGATTATGTCCTGCACGACCGAGACGTCCTCTCGATAGTCTCCACTGCAATCAGAGGCTAGGGAGACGCTTAAAGCTGGATGGGCGGTCTGCAGAGATGGAAGTTGAGCGACCCAGCAACGACGCTCTCGGACCTTGAACTGAGGTATCCGTTCGCGCCCAAGTCCAGAGAGTTCTTCGGGTCGATACCGATGGACGAGCGGCTTACGAGCGCCGACGTGGTCAAGCAGACGGAAGCAAGGTTGCTGAGCGCATTGGGGCGGGGCAGGTATGAGCCACACCTCTCAGAACTAATCGAGTTCTCAAGCTTCTTCGCGGCCGCGCTGGTCGCCAGCCAAGACGGATATCTTGTGTCGAAGTTCGCAAGGAGCGAAGGTGACAGGGCCAAGGAGTTCTTCATGCGGGAGGACCCGAAGACGAAGGCGGCGACGATGGAGGGATGCTTCGCGGCGGGCGTGGAACTCCTGGGTGAAGCCAGACGCGGCAGCCGCTATTCCATGGACTTCCAAGACTATCTCGCACTGATCTCGAGGTACGAGCTGGCAAAGCAGCCCAGATGGAAGCTGGCGAGGCAGGCGCTGCAGGAGGGAAAGGTGTTCATGAGCGACAACCTGCTCAACGACCTCTTCGGGGAATGCGCCCAGCAGGCGGTGGCTGTGGGAGCGAAGAACCTGAGAAGGGCCGCCTTCCCGAAACAACTGGTGGAAGTGAGGAACGCGGTGATGAAGTATGTGCCCGCCCAGAAGAGCCAGCAGAGGAAGGGATACTCCTACGTGGACGGCCTCCTGGAGCACCCCGTTTCCGACGGGAGGCACAGGCTCGTCTGGATGGTTCTCGCGCCATACCTGGTCAACATCAAGAGACTGGAGGAAGCGGAGGCGATAGAGAAAATCAGGGCGTTCGTCTCGGTGGCTGGAGAGACAGCGGACATGAGGCGCTTCGTGGAGTATAACGTCAAGAGGGCGCGGCGAAACGGGCTGCTTCCCCCCACCCTCTCCACCCTGAAGAGCGAGCACCCGGACCTGTACACGCTGCTACCCAAAGAGGCGCTTCCCGCCGAAGCCGTGACGAAACCGAAGGGCAAGTCAGCCGCGCGTTGAAAACCGTTGAACGGACGTTCAAAATGTAGGGATTATCGCAGCCCCACTTCCAGCCTAGCACGAGAAACATGGAATCGACCATACTCCTTGCGGCGCTCAGCGCCGCAGAGTCTGCGAAAGCGGCGGCGGCAAACGCGACCCCTCCGGGGCTGAAGGTGGCCTTGGCTCACGTGCCAAGCGCCTCTGCGGCGATGGGGGTGCTCACGCAGCGTCTCGCCGACACCACGCAGGCCGCAGCAGCGGCGGTGAGCAACGCGGTGCCTTCAGGGCTGAAGACTGCATTGGCGCACGTGCCAAGCGGATCCGAGGCGATGAAGGTCCTGCAGCAGAACATCGCCGCATGCGCGCAGGCTGTGACCGCAGCCATAAGGCACGGCCTTCACCTGGGGCTCGGGAAGTAATCCCGACCCCTTTTCTTCTTGTTCGGGAAAGGTATAGAGGCCCCGCCTGAACGTGGCGCCCGTGGAGCGCAAGGCCTTCGGCAGGACGGGCCGGCAGGTTTCGGAGATTGGGATGGGTACTTACTACGACCCGCTCTGGATAGCCAAGGCGTATTTCGGCTGGAGGAGCGGCTCCAAGGAGAAGATGGCCGCACTCGGGAGCGGATTGGATGGAGGCGTGACCCTCCTAGATACTGCGGAAATCTACGGTTCTGAGCCGCTCGTCGCGGGAGTCCTCCGGGGAAGAAAGAGGGACGGGATCTTTGTAGCGACCAAGGTCTGGTCGAACCACCTCCACAGGGATGCGCTCAAGCGAGCGCTGGAGAAGAGCCTTCGCCGTTTGGGGCTCTCATACGTGGATCTTTACCAGATTCACTTCCCCAACCCTCGCGTGCCAATCGGAGAGACGATGGCGGGAATGGAGGATTTGATCCGCGAAGGGAAGGTGATGAACGCCGGCGTGAGCAACTTCAACATCGGCCAGCTACGGGAGGCGAATCAGGCCCTCCCAAAGTCTCAGCTCGTCTCCGTCCAGATGGACTACAGTCTGAAGAACCGGCGCGTGGAGGGCGACGTACTCCCATACTGCGACAAGGAAGGGATTGCACTCATGGCCTACTTCCCGCTGGCCCACGGCGGGCTCTCCTCGGATTCGAAGCTTGGGTCTCTCTCAGCGAGACTTGGCAGGACCCCGAGCCAACTGGCTCTCCGGTGGTTAGCGATGAAGCGTAACGTGTTCCCGATACCGAGGGCATCCAGGCAGGCTCACGTCGTGGAGAATCTCGGGGCCAGCGGCTGGGAACTCACCCAAGGGGACGCCTCGGAGCTCGAATTCACCTTCCAATGACCGCGCCCATGGCCGGTCCGAAGGATGCGGGCATCCGTCGAGAGCCATGCGCCCGGCACGGGTGTCCATGCGCCGCCGACGGCGTTTGAGCGCCGCTCCCCGAGTCGATGGACGGGAAAACCCCGAAAATCGCTCTTAACTTCAAATAGGTCACGAGGCGCACTCTTTGCGCCGTTTGCAACCACAGTTTTCAGCCAAACTCGAAGCGACTTCTTGGGACCCGAAGCTGGAACTCGAGGTTAGACAGATGTGGGAAATGGAAAGGAGCTTCCGCTTCAAGCCCAGCGCCGACAAGCGCAAGAACTTCGTGATGGACACTCCTCCGCCCTACCCGTCAGGAAGGCCCTGGCATCCCGGCGCGCTGACCCAGTACGCCCAGATTGACATGACGGCGAGGGCCGCCAGGATGAGAGGCTTTCAGGTGCTGTACCCCGTCGGCATAGACAGGAACGGACTGCCGGTGGAAATCTACGCTGAGAGAAAGTATCGCGTGCAGATGCGAAAGACCCCACGAGAGGAGTTCATCAATCTCTGCAAGCATGCGCTCGATGACCTGGAGACGTACATGGTCGGGCTGCTCAAGACGATCGGCATCTCCGGAGACTTCGAGGCGAAGTATCGCACTGATTCCGAGGAATACAGGAAGCTCACCCAGTGGTCATTCATTGAAATGTGGAAGAAGGGCCTGGTCTACGTCGCGAACAGGCCGAACAACTACTGCGTCGACTGTAACACCACCATTGCTGACGCGGAAATCGAGTACGAGGAGCTGCCAACATATCTTGTGACGAACCGGTTCAAGGTGAAGGGAAGCAGCCACGAGCTGCAGGTGGCTACCACGAGGCCTGAGCTGCTCGCCGCCTGTCAGATGGTGGTGGTGAATCCGAAGGATGAGAGGTACTCCCAGTTGATCGGTAAGACTGCTGTGGTCCCGATTTACGACAGACAAGTCCCCATAAGGGCCCACGCGAGCATCGATCCGAAGTTCGGCAGCGGCGTCGTGATGGTCTGCAGCTACGGCGACTACAACGACGTCCTCCTGTTCAGGGAATTCAAACTAAAGGAAATCGTGGCCGTCGACCTGGAGGGCAAGATGACGGCGACGACAGGCAAATATGCCGGAATCCCTGTGAAGGACGCCAGGTCGCAGGTCATCCAGGACCTGCAAGAGGCCGGAGTCGCGGTGAAGGTGGAACAGATACAGCACAGGACGCCGCTCTGCGAAAGAAGCCGCACGCCCATCGAGATAATTCCGATGGAGGAGTACTACCTCAAGCAGCTGGACTTCCTGCCGAAGCTCAGGAAGATTGCGAAGGGCGTCAAGTTCTACCCTGAGATGCACAGACAGGTTCTGCTGAACTGGATGGACTCGCTCACGACAGACTATCCGATATCCAGGAGAAGATACTACGCGACAGAGATTCCGGTCTGGTACTGCAGCAAGTGCGGCACGCCTCACCTCCCGAAGCCCGGACACTACTACAGGCCCTGGCGCGACGAAGCCCCGTTCAAGAGATGCAAGAAGTGCGGCAACGCGAAGTTCAACGGAGAGACGAGGACATTCGACACCTGGATGGACTCGAGCCTCTCCCCCCTCTTCATATCGAAGAACCTGAAGAACAAGAGGTTCTTCGGCCTCGCCTACCCCGGCACGATCCGCGTTCAGGGGAAGGACATTGTGAGGACGTGGCTCTACTACACATTGCTGAGATGCTACCTGCTCACTGACAAGGCGCCGTGGAAGTACGCCTGGGTGGGCGGGCTCGGCCAGGACTCCCAGGGAAGGGCGATGAGGAAGAGCATGGGCAACGTGGTGGACCCGGAACCGCTGTTGGAGAAGTACGGAGCCGACGCGTTCAGGTTCTGGGGCGCTGCCGAAGCGGGGCTTGGTTTCGATTTCAGATTCAGCGAGGACAGGATAGCAGGGGCGGGGAAGCTCCTCACGAAGTTCTGGAACACCGCCAGGTTCATCAGCTCGTTCCCGGTGCCGACGTCCGCGAAGCTCACCTGGACAGACAGGTGGATGCTGACCGAGCTTGCCAAGCTGTCCGCGGAGTGCACCAAGGCATATGAGAGGTTCGACGTCTTCACCGTCTCCACGAGGATACGCGAGTTCCTTTGGAACGTCTTCGCGCCTCATTACCTCGAGATGGCGAAGGGCAGGGCCTACGGCCAGAATGCGACCAAGGACGAGCAGGACGCCGCCTGGTTCACCCTGCACGAGGTGGTGAAGACGTTGCTCCTCCTGCTGGCACCCATAACCCCCTACATGACGGACTACATCTGGCGGAAGATCTACGGCGCTGGGACAGTCCACCTGGAGAGGTTCCCGAAGCCCAAGAGGTTCGATGTGAGCGAGAAGGTGAGCCAGAGTATCCTGGAGTTCAACGCCCAGGTCTGGAAGACGAAGCGGGACAAGGGCCTCGCACTGAAGGACCCCATAGAGCTGAAGATTCCGGCCAAGCTGAAGCCTTTCGAGAAAGACCTGGTCCGGATGCACCACATCAACGAGAAGCGTTCGTCCCGCTGACCCGCGCCTGTCACCCGTTCCGGGAAGTTACTCTGTGGGTAACGGGATGAGACAGTTCGAACAGGTGGAGTAGGCGACCTCGAGGCTGTTGCTCGGGTCGATTATCCCGCTGCACCAGATACAGCGTTCAAAGGCGATTGCCTGCAATCTGTGTTCGTGGCGCTTCGTTTTGTATATAAAACGTGGCAACTAACGAGCCGACCTTAGGTAAATGACGATTTCAACCTGCGCTGCGTGAGACCGAGTCGTAGTCTTGCTTTGACAGCCTGGTTGACAGTGAGGCCGCATTCTCCTCTGCGTGCTCCCTCTTTGCGGACTTTGGGATTGCCACCACGCCGTCCTGGAAGGTGACCCAGTTGAGGGCCGCCTGGGCGGGCGTCATCCGGTACTTCGCCAAGATTGATTCTGGTATCGCGCGAGCCGGCAGACTTCCTCGACCGAGCGGGCTGTAGGCTATGACGGTGATGCGCTCATTCTGGCAGAACTCGAGAAGCCCAGATTCGATCGTCCTGTTCGCCAGAGAGTACTCGACCTGGTTGGATGCCAGCTCGCTCCTTCCGAGGGCCGCGGCCGCTTGCCTGGTCTCTTCGATGGAGAAATTGCTGACGCCGATGTGTCTGACCTTGCCACCCCTGACCAGTTCCTGCATGGCGCCCATCGTCTCCTCGATGGGGACTCTCGGGTTGGGCCAATGAATCTGGTAGAGGTCTATGTGCGAAATGCCCAGACGCTTCAGGCTCCTGTCGCACGCCTTGAGAACGTCGTCGTGATGCAGGTTGGTGGGCCACACTTTGGTAGCAATGAAGACCGAGTCCCGCCTGTTCTTGATGGCCTCTCCGACCAGTTGCTCCGACGCACCATCCCCGTAGAATTCGGCAGTGTCGATGAAGGTCATGCCGAGCTCCAACCCCCGCTTCAGGGACTCGATTTGAGCGGTCCTTTCAGCGGGAGTGTGGGGGTTGCCGATCTTCCAGGTGCCCATGCCGATAACAGGTATCTTCTCGCTCGTCCTTCCCAGCGGCTTGTACTCCAAGGGCGCCTTGAATGCTGGCTGGCACTCTTTAGACCTTCACGCGGCGAGGAAGAGCCACGGGAGAGATTCGGACTCTCGACCACTTGCTTACAAGGCAAGTGCTCTACCAGGCTGAGCTACCGTGGCGCGATTGGGAGCGCACCGAAATCGATTTTTAATCTTTGAAACGCCGAGCAGGGTGCGGCCCCTCCAGGGTCGTTTACGGTGCGGCCGCCCTCGAAACGTCTATAGCCCCGTCCGGATGCGCGGATTCCGATGCTGTCTGAGAGGGGGATGCCGGAACCGGGCGAAATTGTGGTATGCACGGTCAGGGAAGTCACTTCGCACGGCGTCTACGTGAACCTCGACCAGTATGCCGGGCTGAACGGGTTCCTGCACGTCTCAGAGATCTCCACCGGCTGGGTCAGGAACATCGACAGGTTCGCCAAGCCACAGCAGAAGCTCGTCCTAAAGGTGGTCCGTGCCAACAGGCAGAGGCAGGAGATCGACCTCTCGCTCAGGCAGGTCACCAACGAGGAAAGGCGGGCGAAGGTGATAGAATGGAAGAGGGAGGAGAGGGCCCTTGCCATAATGAACGCCGTGAAGAACAAGCTCTCAATGGACGACGCCACCATTGCCTCGTACGTCGAGAAGCTTGAGGAGGGGTTCGGTACTCTCTATGAAGCGCTCGAGACCGCTTCCAAAAAGGGAGAGAAGGGCCTCGCGGCCGCGGAGCTGCCGGCCCAGGTTGCCAAGGCGGTGGTCGAGGTCTCGGCAGAGAAGATCGTGCCGCCCAAGTATGAGGTGGGCGCCTTGGTCGAGATTTCCTCCAGGGACCCCAACGGCGTCGACGAGGTGAAGAAGACGCTGCTCGCGGCAACAGGCTCGTCGTCGGCTGAGGTCAAGATTACCTATGCAGGGGCGCCGAGATACCGGGTGAGGGTCACGGCAGACGACTACAAACAGGCGGAGAAGGTCATGGACAGCGTGTTGGAGAAGATCAAGGACGGTGTCGGGAAGCACGAGGCGTTCAGCTTCAAGCGCGAGATTTCCAGGAAGTACGGCGGTCCCTCCTGAAGTCGTTGATGCTCCGCTGCGCCCAGTGCGGGAGATACACGCTGAGCGAGAAGTGCCCTTCCTGCGGGGGCGCCACTGTCACAGTCCATCCGGCGCGCTACTCTCCCGATGACAGGTACGCGAGGTACAGGAGCCCGCTGGCCTACGAGGCTCAGCCGACGACCTGATAGACCAGTACTGCGTCGAAGCAGTTCAGATTCGAGTTGCCCGGACACGCGCTCGGCGCGCTCATGCTCGGAGACGCATATGCCAGCCTGAACGGCCCCGTGCTGTTGGACCCGTAGGTGTAGACGCTGGGATAGCTGTACGCCTCGACGGGCGGGATTCCGTTGGAACCGAACGTGTAGCTCGTGCTCAGCGTCACCTGGGGGTTGCCGCTGGTGTCGGTGCTGCTCACGAGGAAACCTGCAAACTGAAACGGCAGGAGCCGCCCGAACAAGGTGTTCTGCGCCGCGTAGGGGGTGAGGTTGAAGTCGTCGATGTTGGGGCAGGTGGCTGAAAGGGCGGGGCATTCCAGGTAGGTCGACTCGTTGAGGCCGCCTATCCTGATGAACCACTGTTTCTTGCTCTCGTCCCCGCCGCCAGCTGTGAATCCGCCGCCAGCGGGTATCTGCAGGATGTAGTACTGCGCGCCGGAGCTTATCTGGACGATGCTGCCCGTCACGAAGATCATGACGTAGGCAGGCCTGTCCCCTGCGATCTCCTTCGCGATCTTTGCCGCCTGGGTCGCGTTGGACATGAACATCTGGCCGATCTGCGCTATCCGCGTGCCGTTTATGGTCGAGTTGTCTGCTGCGCTGGTCCTGTTGCCCACGACCGCGGTCCAGTAGCCATAGTCCCACCAGGAGATCACAACCGCGTCTGTCGGCGTGTTCTGCCTGATCCAGGCGAGCGTCTGGGTCCAGTCGTTGAACGGGGAGCGCGAGTATGTGGTGGCGCCGTTGGCGAGGCTGACCGCGGAGTCGGCAGGGCTCTGGTCGCAGAAGTAGGTGTTGGTCGATGTGCATTGCACTGGGTTGGGTATCCAGTAGGTCCCTGCAGGAAGGGCAATCAGGGCTATGACAGCGACCGAGAAGACAACCTTCATCTCGTTTCTGGTGGTGTAGACCGGCTTCTTCTTCACGAGCGGGGTGGTGCTCGGCTTTACGAGCGCGAACATCAGCTCTGCGAACCCGATCCCCGCGAGGAGGCCGAGGGCGATTGAAGAGTAGACCAGCAGACGGGAGAATGCCGCCGAGAAGTAGAGCCCGGTCAAGCCTATCAGCAGGGCGTAAGTCATTGGCACGCTGTTCCTCTTTCTGAAGGCGATCAGCGCGCCGGCAAAGCCGAACGACATCAGTATCAGGTAAGACGTGAAGTAGTCCTGTCCCGTAGGGACGAAGTGCTCCGCGACTGACTCGACCAAGGCGTTCCCACTCCTGGTCCACGGCGCCACGGCTGACAGGTATCTCGCGGAAATGCCGCCCACGAAACCGAAGCTGATGACCACGAGCCCTGCGAGCGCGAAGCCGAAGAGGAACTTGACGAGCGTCCGCCTGTATTCGGTGGGCTTGACCCAGCTCTTTGACCACTGGGCGAGAAGCAGGAAGACCGACCCGCCAATCAGGGCCAGCCCAATCGGATTTGTGACGATCTCCACTCCAGGTCTGGGGAAGATCGCGCTGGTGAAGATCGTAGCTGCCGAGAAAGTGACTACTGCCGGAGCTATGCCCGCCAGGTCGATGCTGATGAACGGCAGGATTACGAAGAGGAGGCCGAAAGCCGCGCTGAAGTAGTCCCCGCCTCCCCAGGCCGTGTTGGCATAGCCAGCGAGGAAGCCCGCGAGGACGCTCCTGAGTATCCGGCTCCTGAGGCCGCGCTCCTTGTCGAAGACCGTGAGCATGAGATAGCTGGCCAGCACGAAGAGAAGGATTGCCAGGGGCTCGGACTTGAACCACCCCAGGTTGCCTCTCTCGATGAGGGGCGGCGACACTGCGATCATGAGCGCCGAGAAGAGTCCGGCTGCCTCGCCTGCGATTCTTCTCACGAGGAAGTAGAACGCGATGGTAGTCAATGCGCCCAAGAAGACCGGCAGCAGAATCAGGAAGTCATAGAGACTGATTTGTGCGCCGAAGACGCCGTTGGCAATCAGGTAGAGCACCGCGCCACCGATCTGCAGCCCGTCCTGGGAGGTGGCTGCGACGTTCCTCCCGTAGGGGAACCAAGTCTGTATGTCGTGCCAGAAGAAGTATCCCTGTTGGGCGTGGCAGGATGTCAGTACTGAGGGTGCGCAGCCAGCAGGATTGTTGAAGAGGGCGTACCAGATACCGTGCTGCTGGGCGAGCGTCACTATGTGGTTTGCAGCATAATAGTCGTAGTAGGGGTCGAATTCGTTCAGGTAGAAGCCGTACTTGCCTGCGTATGCGCGTATCGTCACGGCCACCGTGAACACTATGGCGAGAACCATGACCACCATGGCCGAACGCCTGGAGACTGTCGGTCGCTTCAGGTTCAGGTGGAGCGGTCCCACGTGTAGCTCCAAATTCGGCTGCGACTTCGCGCAGGGGTATTTTAATGGTGCTTAGGCTTTTTCAATCAGCGTTCCAAGAAATGCAGAGTAGTCGTTGGAGTCCAACAGCTTCTTGCTGTCGGCCAGGAAGTTGGACGGCGTTGCTTCAAGAAGCCACCCCTCGGAGTAGGGAGACTTGTTGACCAGCTCCGGTTGAGAAGCGAGCTTTTCGTTTATCTTCGTCACGACCCCGGTGATCGGAGAGTAGAGCTCCGAGACGGCTTTGATCGATTCCACTGTGCCCATGGTCTTGAATTGCTCCAGTCTGTCCCCGACCTTCGGCAACGTGACGTAGACTACGTCGTTGAGCGTCTTAGCAGCGTAGTCGGTGATTCCGATCAGAGCGTCCGTTCCCTTGACCTTCACCCACTCGTGTTCCTTCGTGTAACTCAGCTCGTCGGGGACGTCGTAGCCGTGTGACTTCATTCGTCCAGATGCCGCCGGCTTCTGCTATTTACCGTTGCCCTGTCGCTTCCAGCCGTAGAGTTTTTCATCGTAGAAGGGCGGCTTGGCGAAGCGCCCTCTCGATTTCGAGTCTCTTATCGCCACCCATGGCGTCTCCGCGTCGGTGACCCTCGCGCTGACCTTGGAGAGGGCTATGCCTTTCTTGAGAATCGGGGAGAAGGTGCCGCTGGTCACGGTCCCGACCCTGCCGCCGTCGCCAAAGACGTCGAAACCGTGACGTGGAACCCCTATGTCGAGTATGATCCCTTTGGTGACGATGTCAGGCGGCGAATCCCTGATTTGTGAAACCGCTTCGGAGCCCACGTACCCAGCTTTGCCCGCAGAAAGCACCCACGACAGGCCTGCCTGAAACGGGTTCGTGCTCTCGTCGATGTCGGACCCGTGCAGCGGGTACCCGGCCTCGAGGCGCAGCGAGTCTCTGGCCCCCAGCCCGCAGGGCCTGGCCGACTTCGCCAACGCCGTCCATACCGCCAGAGTGCGCTTCGGTTCTTCCACTGTCGTGCCTCTGACGATGATTTCGAAACCGTCCTCTCCAGTGTAGCCCGTTCGGGACACGGTGCATGGGTGCCCCAACACCTCGGCGTCCGCGCTCCTGAACCTCTTCAGCGAAGCGAGGTCTATGCCGGTCAGAGGAGCAAGGACCTCCACCGCACGCGGCCCCTGAAGCGCTATCATGGCCGATGTGCCGGTTTGATCTTCAATCTCGACGGCCCGGCCCTTTGCCCACTTCACGATGTGGTCCAGGTCCCTGTCCTTGTTCGCCGCGTTGACGACTGCGAGGAATTCGTCTTGCGCCCTCCTGATGATGATGAAGTCGTCGATGATTCCCGCTCTGTCGTTGAGCAGCAGAGTGTAGAACGATTTCGCGACCTGCTGCGACTGGACGTTGGTGGGCACTAGACCTTCCAGCAGAGTGCCGGCGCCGCTGCCCTTGATGGCGATGCGGCCCATGTGCGACACGTCGAAGATGCCGCATGCGTTCCTCACTGCGAGATGCTCTTCGGATATTGAGGTGTACCAGAGCGGCATTTCGTAGCCGGCGAATTCAACCAGCTTCCCGTTTTGCCTGTGATAATCGAAAAGCTGTGTCCTCTTCATCGTGCGCGACCCGCCTCCAATTCTATTTAAGCCAGCGAGGAATGTCAGACCCGGAAAGAAAGAGGGCGTCGACATGAAGGGTGTAATGGACTGCGGCTGCTCCTGGCGGTTCCCGATTTCAACGCTTTTCTAGGTCGGGCGACGGCGCGGCGCCAATGACCTATGAGATTGCTTGTACTTCGTGTGGAGCTGCGTTGTATTCCGGGTTCGACCTGAGGTCGCCCAGCGACGTGCTGAAGGCCGTTGGATACAAGTGCAAGAAGTGCGGAGCCAAGCTGGCGGCCGCTAACTTCAAGGTCAGCGTCAAGAAGATAGACGGCTCGTTCTCCTAGGCCTGCGGCTGGTTGGACCTGTTGGCGGGCTACACTCTGGTGGTTTGTGAGAAGCCCGACGCCGCCAGACGGGTATCAGAGGCCCTGTCCGATGGGACGGCCGCGAGCGGCGTTGCAAACGGAGTGACAATCTTCCGTTTCCAAGCCCACGGCGAGGATTTCGTGGTGTGCTCCGCCCAGGGGCACCTGTACGCTGTCTCGGACCCCCTCGGCGAACGGTCGGTCTATCCGGTGTTCGACACTGAATGGTATGGGAATCACCTGGTGGAGAAGGGGTCCGCTGGTGTGGCCCGCAGGGTCGAGGCGATCAAGGGACTTGCCAAGGGAGCGACCCGTCTTGTCAACGCCTGCGACTACGACGTCGAGGGCGAGACCATCGGCTTCAACATCCTTCGCTATGCATGCGGGAACAAGGAAGGGACGGCTCTCCGGGCCAAGTTCTCCACACTCACCAAGGAGGATCTGGTGAAAGCGTTTGATTCGATGGAGGGACCGGCCAGCCACGGGATGGCGGAAGCCGGAAGGTCGAGGCACGCGATGGACTTCGCCTGGGGTGTGAACCTCTCTCGCGCACTCTCCCAGGCTTGTCTGGCGCAGGCGGGCAGGTACAGAACGGTCAGCGTTGGGCGGGTCCAAGGACCGACACTAGGATTCGTTGTAGACAGGGAGACGGAAATCCGGGCCTTCGTGCCGCGGCCCTACTGGAACGTCACCGGCGTTTTCGAGAAGGACGGTAGACTGATTGAAGCGGCGTATCTGAAGGGGAGACTCAACAGGAGGGCTGAGTCAGAAGAGATACTCCGGGCTTGCGCGGGCAGGACCGGGCTGGTCGGCAAGAAGAACAAAAGCCTGGTACAGATTCCGCCTCCGCCTCCCTTCAACATCGGCGACCTTCAGAAGGAGGCCTATCGCGCGTTCGGATACACGCCAAGCGGGGTGCTCCAGGCCGCCGAACGCCTCTACCTCCGCGCCCTGATTTCCTATCCGAGGACAGGCAGCCAGAAGCTGCCTCCCTCCATCGGCTACGCGCGGATTCTGCGCGGGCTCGCGACCCAGGGCCAATACTCGAAGCTCGCTGCTGCTCTAATCGCAGGAGGGCTCAGACCGGTCCAGGGAGTGAAGGACGACCTCGCCCATCCAGCAATCCATCCGACAGGAGAAAGGCCGAACAGGAAGCTGCAGGCGGCCGAGTCGCGCGTCTACGACCTCGTCGTCAGGAGGTTCCTCTCCGCCTTCGCGACGCCAGCACGACGCGAAATCATGACGGCTGAGATCACGGTGGGCGGGCACGCGTTCGGGCTCGAGGGAAAGAGGACCATTGAGGTCGGCTGGCTGGGTTACTACAGTCCCTACGGCAGAGTCTCCGACGCCGAAGCCCCCCAAGTTGACGAGGGGGAAGGACTGCCCGTGGTGGAAATCAGGTCGGAAGAGAAGTTCGAGTCGCCGCCGAGCAGGTACAACCAGAGCAGCCTTCTGGAGAAGATGGAAAGGGAGGGGATTGGCACCAAGGCCACCCGGGCTGACATCGTTGCCACTCTCGCGACCAGGGGATACGTTTCCGGCGCTGACCTGACTCCCAGCGACCTAGGCACTTCTGTGATCGAGATTCTGAGGCTTCACGCCCCCAGCATCGTTTCAACGGAGCTGACACGCGCCATGGAAGCGGGTCTGGAGAAGGTGGAAACCGGCGCCGGGAACTCCCGAAGACTGCTCAGAGAAGCAATCAGGGCTGCTTCGGAACAGCTCGCGAACCTCGAATCCAACGAGGAAGCCGTTGGGAAGGGGCTGAACGCCGCGGCTGGCGGTGGCCAGACCGCCGGGTTCGTCTTGGGCGCATGCCCGGTCTGCAAGACTGGCAAACTCCACGTCGTAAAGTCCAGGAAGAGCGGCAAGAGGTTCGTGGGCTGCACCAACTACTCCGCCGGCTGCAGGGCCTCTGCGCCCCTTCCCCAGAGAGGCGCGTTGAGGGCGGGTGCGGCGTGCAAGCACTGCTCCTGGCCCATTCTCTATGTGAAGACCGGGAGGTCGCCGTGGAGGCTCTGCGTGAATCCGGGTTGTCCGTCGAAGGGGGTGAAGAGGCGTGAAGTGCGCGCTGTGTGAAAGAGAGGCGTCCGACGGGCTGTGTCGATATCACGGGCAGGCCAAGGCGTCCGTGATGTCTGCCTTTGCTTACTGGAAGGATGCTTATGGTACCTTGGAATGGAATGATTATCTAGATAGGATTAAACGCAACCCTCGAACGGGGCAATGGGCGAAGGAAGCAGCGGGGTTTTTGGGTGGTGCCAGTGCTAAGAAGAGTTCTTGAAAGAAGCTACGACGTGACCGTCGGCGCGGTGAGGAACGCCCTCTCAGGTGCCCTGGGCTCGCTCTCGAGAAGGACCGGGCTCATCCAACTGCTCTATGTTGTTGCGCTGGTGGTGCTGATGGGCGGGTTCGTCAACGCGGTCTTCTTCCCCCTGCCCAACCAGGGCCAGATCGTCTATCCCGGCGCCGGCTCCCAGACGATTCCGGAAGCGGTCCTCGACGCTTCGGTGATACTGATAGGCGGAGCGGGGATCTACGTGACCTACGTGAGCGGCAGGCAGACGACGAGGTCGAGGATGGTCAACCTCTACCTTGGGATTGCGTTGCTGCTGATTGCCCTTTCGGTGTTCATGGGCCTCTACCTAACGGTCCTCAAAGGGTAGAAAGAAGCCGCCTCCGCGCCACGCGCTGCCGCGTTCGCACTTGAAGGCTAGGCCGTCGGGCCTGGCGGAAAGCGAGACGGCGTTATCGAAGACGTCTGCGAGAGACCTGGATGCCCTCCTGTGCGTCGCCGGCCTCCTGTCGTAGATGCTCGCCATTGCTGGCTTGCCGTTTGACTTCGCCCAGTTGGACAGGGCAGCGACGAAGAAGGTGAACTTCATGCTCGCCGCCCTTGAGTTGCGTGCCGAAAGGAGTTGATAGAGGCTGTTGGCGCTGTCGATCAGAAGGGGTCTGTCGTCCCCGTCCAGGAACAGGGCGGCCAGGGTGGTCTCCATGTCCGAGCCGGGCCCGGGCAGGGTGATGTCGAAGCCATCCAGGCGCTCGGAGGACGTCCCGGCGGTCAGCGCTTCGAGATTCGACGAGTAGAATGCGTCCAGGTCAAGGAGCCTGCACCCCCGCCGAGTCGCAGCCAAGACTCTGAGGATGGCCGCAGCGAACTTGAGGTTGGACGGCCTGTCATCGAGCCGAAAGGCCGTCGTCTTGCCTTCGAGCGGCTCCAGGAAGAGGCTCGACTGGCTGTCGCTAAGACTCATTTAGTTGCGTGTGCCTTTGCCGAGACCAGAGTATTTGAATGAGTCGAATCTGCGTGATTACGGCCGACGGCCGCTCCTACTACGCGATAGTCTCGAGGCTCAGGAGCGCCGGGTTGTCGTTCCTCAGTCTGCTACCGGATGAAGGCCCCGAGGGATGCGGCCTGGTCATAACGACCAAGAAGGAAGCCGTGTTGTTTGGGACGCCTACAATCTCCCTGGAGGAGCTCGACGAGAGCCCTGACGTTGCCAGAGGTCAGATCCTCTCCAGGCTGACGGAGGGAGAGCAGACCATGACGGTGGGCATAGACCCGGGGTTGAGGATCGGGACCGCGGCCTTCCTTGGTGAGACCCGGGTCGCGTCCAGGACGTTCAGCTCGAGAAAGAGCGCCGTTTCCTGGGTCGCCAGCTTGCTCAAGAAAGTGCCGTCGAGGCGCCTGCTGGTGAGGGTGGGGGACGGAGAGCCCGAGACGGCGGTGTGGCTCGCTGATTCCGTGGCGTCGCTCGTCCCCGGGGCCGCAATCGAAATCGTCGACGAAGCCGGGACATCGCGGAGTGGAGACGCCAGGGGCCTTCGGAAGGACCAAGGGGCGGCAGCGAGGATCGCGTTCCGCAAAGGTGTCGCTTTCAGGAAGCTTGACCCTGGTTCCAGAAATCGTTAGCGATGGCTTCGATCTCGCACGGTTCGAAGTCGCCGCTCACCACGTCCTCACTGAGCCACGAGGGCATCAGCTCTCTCATCGCCGGCGCGTCGAACCTGCTATCGAATAGGAAGACGAGGCCCCGCTTACCCGGGTCCCTTATGTGGCGGCCCGCGGCTTGGAATGCCTTCCTCAGCGCGGGCAGACGGGAGAGCATCAGATAGGAATCCGGTTCGCCCGACCTCTTCAGGCAGGCATACTCCGCATAGAGCATCGGCGACGGAGGAGGGAGCGACAGCCCGACCACGGCCACGGCGTCCATCATGTCACCCCGGAAGTCTTCGCCTTCGGAGAATCTGCCCCCTTGGACCGCGAAGAGCACAGACCCTCTGTCGGACATCATCGTGTCCATCATCTCTGCCGACTCCTCGTTGGACATCCCACGCCGCTCTGACAGCGTGGTCCTTCCGTCGACTCTCTTGGAGACCATATCAGCGATGGGTGCAAGGACATCATAGGAGGGCGCGAAGACGCCCACGCCGTTGGCCGTCGACCTGATGACGGATGCGACCTTGTCTGATATCCTTGAATACATCTGGGGACTCCGCGATTTGAACCTGGTCGTCACGCCTGTGTCTATCACCGTACGCACGGATACGAAGGATTGGGCGCTGGAGATGTAGACCGTGGGCTGTAGCTCTGAGACTCCGAGGGACCTGAGGAAGACCGAAGATGGGTTGATTGTGGCCGAAAGTAGGACCGAGCTCCTGAAGGAATCCAGAAACTTCGCGAGGTCCTTCACTGGGTTGGGGTCGATTATCCCCATGGCGTCGCCCCACTTGGCGAGCACGCCTCCGTCGGAGGAACTGAGCTTTACGAGGAACTCGCCAACCTTCAGGATCAGCGACGGGAACCTCCTCTCGTAGACCACCGAGCCCCAGGCGGCTGCCGAGCAAGAGCAGAGGGCGAAGGCCAGGTTCTGAAGCCAGACTCCGCCGCGGTCCTGGGCCAACCTCGCGACCACGGAATCCCTGTCGAGGTACCAGCCCGCCGCCTCCGAAATCGCTCTTTCGAACGCCCTCTTCAGCTCCCGCAACTCGGAGGCCACGTCGGTCATCAGGAGCGCGGAGGCCTCCCTGGCAGCACCGTCGATTTCCTCCAAGGTTATCGACCCGGAGTGGAGCCCCCTCATGAAATCCCTGACGTTGTGCGCCTCGTCGACCACCAGAATCGTGTTGGAGGGCTCTGTTCCATTGGAGTCGAAGACGGCGTGGTTCGAGCCCGGGTCGAAGACGTAGGGGTATGGCACCACCGTGACCTTGGACTGGGCGGCGGCCAGCCTTGCCAGTTCGTAGGGGCAGACGTGAAGAAGCTCGGATTCGTGCAGCAGCGACTCTTGGGTCGGAACGTCGGTGGCAACCTTGTCGACCGCCCTCTCCAGCCTCTCCCCGAGAAGAGTCACGTTCAGGAAATAGGAGCAGAGGTTGTTGCTTGTGTTGAAGCCGCAATACCACCTGAAGGATTCCTGGGGTATCGAACGGGGCGTCGTCCTCTTGAGCAGACAGTAGTCGTACTTCGAGGAGAGGGCGGCCGCCGTCAGCCCGTGCCTCTTCTGGAGCCTCGAAAGCTCCTCTGCGACCCTCTTGATCTGGCGCTTGGTCCTGCATGCGTAGACGATCTTGCATCCGGTTTCCTCGGCCGCAGCCACAGTCCCGCAGAGCACGGCGGCGGTCTTGCCGAAGCCGCTCATGGCTTCCGCCAGCATCAGACCGCCCGTCAGGCAGTGCGAGCGGATTCTGGACGCCAGCTCCCTCTGGCCCGGCCTGAAGGAGTCGTATGCGAAGACGGAATCGATATCCACTGAATAGGAGTCTGAGTTGCCTTTTAGCCGCCGCGGTCAGACCGATATCTTGGTCATGTAGCCGCCGTCCGAGAAGACTCGGGAGGTCGCCTTCTCGACCGCCTTCCTGTTCTCGGCCGTGGTGTAGATCCTCAGGATGTCCATGAAGCCGGCTATGGATCCAACGAGGGGCAGGTCGCTCATGGGCACGTTCCTGTGGCGCAGCGCCCTCCCCTCCCCGTAGACAACCTTGATTGACGTAGGCGCCTCCCGGGCCGAAGTGTAGGGGACCGACGGCGTCGTCGGCACGTCCAGGTAGATGTGCACGGGGTCGACCTTGGACTTCTCCGCTATGTCCAAGACAACTTGGTCACGCATGCGGCTCCGCTCGAACAGCTGCTCCACCACCCGGTCTTTCCTCTGCAGCACCTGCTCGAAGACGCACTTCACCAGCCGCCTGTCCCTGAAGTCGATGGCGAGCCTCTTGGCCTCCTTCCGGTCGGGGCTTTCGGGGTCGAGTGTGACGAGGTCGTGCAGGATGCGCTCGTCTGTCATCTCGAGGTAGACGTCGATGTCGGACAGGTCGGTCAGCCTGAGGGCTTCGTCCGCCAGCTTCATCGAGTTGACGAGCATGAGCTCGGCTGCCCTCACTGTCCTGTGGAAGTAGACCGACTTGAACATCTCGTACCTCGCCAGCAGCATTGCCTCGAAGGCGTAGAGACCGGCGTTGTCGAGCGCGAGGTGCTTGTCGGTGACTCGGAGCGAGTCGATCACCCTCTGCACGTCCACCTTGCCGTACTCCACCCCTGTGAAGTAGGAGTCGCGCAGCAGGTAGTCCATTATGTCCGCGCTGAGGCCCCCGGCTATGATTTCGTTCATGAAGGGCGGCTTCGATGCCTGCTTGCCGACTGCGAAGGCGGACATCTTCTTCGGCGAGAATCCGTGTCTGCTCAGCATGTCGCTGATCGAAGTCCCGACGACGATGCGCTGGGAGATGTCTTCGTGGGTGGTGGTCGTCTTGTCGGCCAGCACCTCTTCGAACATGTGGGAGAACGGGCCGTGGCCGACGTCGTGAAGGAGGGCGGCGAATCTAATCTCTTGGATCTGGTCGGGTTTGAGTTCCGTCCGGAGCGAAAGGGCTTCGGCTATCTGGCCCGCGACGTGCATGGCTCCGATGACGTGATCGAAACGTGTGTGTACAGCCCCAGGGTAGACGAGATAGGCGCCCGCGAGCTGATGTATCCTCCTGAGCCTTTGCACGAAGGGTGAATCGATCACGTCTCGCTCCGCCTCTGTTATCTTGATGTAGCCGTGGACGGGATCCCTGATTTCGGCCACGGTCTTGAGGCTCAACTCAGCACCCCTTTTCTCGGGAAGAGAAGTTTCTCGACGGCCAGAGTCAGTGACTGATGCACCTTCTGGACTCCCTGGGAGGCGTCTATTATCTTCCACCCGAACCTTCTCGCGAGTCGTCTGTACTCCTCCCGGGCATTCTCCTGCACGCGGGAGCTCAGCTCGAATGGGTCCTTGGACTCGGGCCTCCTGCCGTGAAGGACCGCGGGCGGCGCGTCCAGGACCAGGACCAGGTCGGTCTTCGGTAGCCCGGCTTCGAGGCTCTGCAGCCAGTCGAGTCGAAGGCCGTTTGCCACCCCATAGGCCAGGTTGGATTCCGAATAGCGGTCGACGACCACGACCTTCTTCTGCGCCAGCATGGACTCGACCTTGCCTTTGTCTTCCCACCTGTTGGCCGCCAGCAGCATGTGGATTGCCTCGGGCGGATAGTCTCTGGTTCCGTGGAAGAAGCTGTGTATCTCCTTGCCTATCTCTGTCGAGTAGTCCGGGAAAGCGGTCATGCCGACTGTGATTCCCTTCGAGCGCAGCCAGTTGGCCAGCAGCTTCGTCTGGGTCCGTTTGCCCACTGCGTCTATGCCCTCGATGCCGATGAAGAACCCCCTCCGGCGATTCGGGCTCATTGCCGCCGCGCGGCTTCTCACCTTCTAAATCCCTTTCTCAGAGGACGAGGCTGAGCATCAGCAGGACGGCCAAGCCCAAGACGCCGAATCTGGCGAAGTTCTTCGCGAAGGCCGAACTTTCACGCGTTATTCCGGCGAATTCGTCCAAGGCTGTGGCGCCGAAGATGTTGACTTCTGAGGTCATTGCTCCAGCGGCGAAGCCGCACTCCGAGAGACGGGACTCGGCGAGCTTCGCAAGCCTCACCGTGGAGCTCACTATGGCGCCCACTGGCGTCGCCTCTCCCAGTGCCTTGTACCCCCTGTTCACCGTCAGCCCGCGGGCGGCTAGGTCGTGACTATCAGAAGTGCAGAACTCGAGGAGCTTGTAGCCGGACGACTCCAGCGCTGCCGAGACCGCAGACCGCAAGCCCGGGACTGCGTTGTTGGCGTCTGCTAGGGCAAGGACCCACTTCGTCTTCTGCGCCTCGAGGACTGCCAGGCCGATGCCGTTCGCGGTGATGTCGCTGGCCGACGGGAACTCCTTCTCTTGCGAGTGCGCGTATCCGACTCTGAACTCGGAAGGGCCCAGCCTCTTGACGTCTTGAATCAGCTTGCGCCATTGGGGGTCGTTCGGGTCGGACGTCTCCCTGTCGTCATCTATCGAGTTGTGGGCGTCGACGATGCTCGCGTCGAAGCCTTCGTCGGAGGCGACTGCCGCCAGTTGCCTCTCGAAGTCAGGCTCCAGATCGTCCGAGCCATACGGAGCGAACGACACGGTCAGAAACAGGCTCTCCATGAACCCGCTCAGCGTCGCAGTCGCCTTTCCAACCTTGGCCGCCGTCGGGCCCCGAATCTTTGCGGGCGCCTTTCCGGGATTCAGGGCGACTGCGAAGTCCCTCAGTTTTTGCGCATACTCCTTGGCATCCGCGTTGGTCGCGAGGTTCATTTCGTGCCCTCCCGGCCTATGCAAGGCGAGTACTGCTCCGGCTCCTTCGAAGGCGCGCGAGATTAGGCCCGGCATGTTGTAGCTCCCGACAGGGTAGAAGGGACCCGGGTGGATTCCAGGCAGGACGAGGAAGAGGTCGCCTTTGGGGCCCTGGAAGCGGAGAACCTTCGACGCCACCTCCGCCTTCTCGGCGTGGGACGCGATTATCGACTCGAGTTCTGAGGCGTCCTTGTTGGTCCAGGTCTTCATGAAGGCCTGGAACAGCTTGACCGCGTTGTAACCTCGGCTCGTCTTTTTCCGCTTCAATGACACGGTGAAGAGTGCCACCAGCGTGAAGGCGACGACGCCGGGGACGACTGCGTAGGCGCTGTAACCGACGCCGCTCAAGAGCAGGATTGCTGCCGCCGTCATGGCCGGCTGCATCGCGCCGAGGAGTACGGAAACGGGCATCTGCTCCACGAAGGCCCCTCCGACGACGAGCGTCTCGAAACCGCCGCAAAGAAATGCGCCAAAGATGAGCGAGTTGCCGAAGGCCACGCCGCCGCCCGAGAGCGCGTAGGCCAGGCCGACCCCTCCGCAGAGCAACCACAGCGTGGTCCCGGCGAACGTCGCAGCCAGGCTTCGTCTGAACGTCGCGATTGTTGCCTGGTCGATGACTCTCGCGGTCCCTGCGATGACGAAGGGAACCAACAGCGCAGCCACCAGTGAAACTGCGGCCAGCGCCAGAGGCGGAGGCCCCCTCGCGGCAACGGCGCTCAGGACGACGGAACCGACGGCGTTGAGAACCAGGAGGGTTATCTTGGAAGGGAGGACGAAGAGGTGTCTGTATCTTGCGGCCAGCGCCTCGGTGGGTGACAACCTGGAAGCTTGCCGCGAGTCATTTGAAGAATATGTTGATGACAATTGAAGCGGCGATGAGAGCAATAGAGCCGATTAGAACGATTTCGGGCTTGATCTTGACGCCTTCCGTCTCCTCGTTGAAGAACGTCAGAAGACCAGCGCTCGATGCCGGCATGGGCGCGTTCTTCTTCTTGCTGCTCATGGATTCGCCACGAGCCGCCGACGGTTCTTAAGTCTAACGCCGAGAGAAGACGTATAATTACGCCGAGGGGCGATTTCGTCGGCGTGTCTCGGTACGAAGCTGCTTTCAAGTCGGTGGCGAAGAAGGTCACCGCCCACGAAAGGTGGTTCGCTGAAAGCCTCCCCATGATAGCCAGCGAGAACGTGGCCTCCAGGAGGGTCAGAGAAGTGCTGTCGTCCGACCTGGGCCACAGGTACGCCGAGGGATGGCCCGGCGAGAGGGTCTACGCCGGCTGCACCTACATCGACGAAATCGAGCTCATGGCGATAGACCTTGGCAAGAAGCTGTTCAGGGCGGAATTCGTGGACGTCAGGCCGACGTCGGGAGTCGTGGCAAACCTTGCGCTCTACTCGGCCCTGAGTTCCCCCGGCGACACCATGATGGCGCTGCCCATTCCCAACGGCGGTCACATCTCCCACGGCAAGAAGGATTTCTCTGGGTCGGCGGGGTTGGTGCACGGGCTGGACGTCGAGTATTTCGCCTTCGACAAGGAGCAGATGAACATCGACGTGGACGGCACGAAGAAAAGGCTCGGGGAGCTGGGAAAGCCGGTCAAGATTGCGATGTTCGGGGGCAGCCTGTTCCTCTTCCCGCACCCGGTGAAGGAACTGGCCGCGACTCTCGCCGAGGCAGGAGCGACGGTTTGCTATGACGCGGCCCATGTGATCGGCCTGATAGCCGGAGGGGCGTTTCAGGACCCGCTGAGGGAAGGGGCCGAGGTGATGACATTCAGCACCCACAAGACGCTCTTCGGCCCGCAGGGAGGGGCGATTGCGGCCACGATGAAGCACTCTGAGGAGCTGAAGAAGGCCGTATTCCCAGGCACAACGAGCAGCCACCATCTGAACAACATGGCGGCGAAGGCTATGACTTTCGCCGAGTTCCTGCAGTTCGGAAGGAGCTACGCCAAGGACGTGATTAGGAATGCGCAGGTCCTGGCGCAGAGGCTCGCGGGCCTGGGAGAAAAAGTCCTGGGCGAGAAGAACGGTTACACCATGTCACATCAGGTAGCAGTCGACGTGACGAAGTACTGCGACGGCGGGGCCATGGAGAAGCGGTTGGAGGCCCAGAACATCATAGTGAACAGGCAGCTGATCCCTGGCGACCTGCAGGCAGGAAGGCACTACACGAACCCGGGCGGAATCAGGCTCGGTGTCGCCGAGCTGACACGCCTCGGCATGGGCAGGGGAGAGATGAAAGAGGTCGCGGAAATCCTGCATGATGCGATGTCGGGGAAGAACCAGAGGCAGACGTCGGTCAAAATCAAGGCGCTGAGGAGGGACTTCCAGAAGGTGAGGTACACCTTCGAGAGTTCACCCGCCTATTTTTTCCGTTAGGGCCGGAGCCACGAAGTCCGTGAGCTCGAGCTGTTCTGGCTTCCTCTGGCCCTGAAACAGCTGGTCCAGCTCTCTCTGGAGCATGTCCAAGCGGCTGCGCAGGTACGGATCGATGTCGTACTCCTTCGCGAGCCGCTGGGCAATCGCAAGGTACTTCTCGACTGAGGCTCGTGTCAGCGTCCCCTTGATCTCACCCGCGCAGTAAGGACAAGTCCAGGACAGGGGCGGCCTGCGAATGGTGGCGCCGCACTTTTTGCATTTGAACGACTGGCTGGCGTACTTCTTGGCGTTGCCCATGACGTCCCTTATGAGGTGGGTCCTGATTATCGACTCGACGACCTCCTTGGTGGACACGGCTTCTATCTTCGACGCGACCTCAATCTGTTTCGAGATCTTCTCCGCCAGCGTCTTCAGGGTGGAGTACGCGCCCTTGGACCTCTTGATGGTCAGCGACCTGGTGTCGAGGGTGAATCCGTAGCCGTAGAACTGGTTCTCGCTGGCGAGCCTCGAGCCGATTCGCTCTATCTTCTCTGCGAGCGTGGAGGCTGGGGGCGAAGCTTGGCTCTGCTCGTAGAACTCAAGCGGGTAACTGTCGGCAAGGTCGAAGTTGTGCGCCTGCTCGTCGACCTCCGACGGTATCAGCACCGGCTGTATCAGCAGAGGCGTGTCCATGAGCCCGCCAATCTGGTTCGGGATGTACTCGATGGAGAAGTTGAGAAGCGCGTCGGGAAGGAGCAGCAGCGAGTCGCCGTCCCCGTCGCAGTCTCGTCTCTTCGCAGCCTGCCAGCAGGGGTTGCCGAAACAGACCTGTGAAGAGGAGAACCCGATTACCCTCCCCACCACGCCCACGGAGGTGTGCGGCGCGAGCCCGATAACGATTCGACCCAGCATGTCGTCGGCCTTCCGGGCGTTATAGAAGGGAGTCAGCCCGTAGAGGTTCTGAAGCTCGTCGTCGATGAACTGGGCCATCCTCAGGAGGTCCTCCGCTATGTCGCGAGGGACGATGATGTCCTGTGGCTTCAGCTCTAGGATCTGGTCAGCCTCGGTCAGCGGTTGGCCCCGTCGGTCGGTCTCGTAGCCCATGGCCACCAGTCTCTCGATGTCCGCTCCGATGTCGGACGGTCTGAAGTGGGTCAGGGGCGCGTTGGTAGCGTCAATCCGGAGCGTGCCATCCTTGTAGACATACACGCCGTGCCTGCTGCGAATGATGCCCTTCTCAAGCGGCTCGGGCGTCTTCGACTCGCTGGTCAGCCCTCTGACCCCCTTGACCTGCCTGGCATGGTCGTAGGGGAACCTGGATTTCATCGAGTCAAGCTTCGCCTTCAGGTCGAAGGCCAGCGACGAGTACGGGTTGGTCTTGCCTCTGCACTTGGGACACTCTGGTTCAGCTGTGGCCAGTCCGCACCTCGAGCACGTCCTGAACCGCTGCGTCTCCTCTCCGCAAACCTCGCAGTGGGTCGTTAGCCGCCTCTCGTTGCAGGACGGGCAGACGAAGTTCACCACGTCGATGCTGATGGTGCCGGCCTTCGCCGCGGCCAGGACGTCCCTCGACGCGCCTCCTTCGTTGCCGACCGGGAAGAGCGCGTGGACTGGAGGCTTCATCCGCCTGACCATGGCCTTCTCAGGCCGCCCCACCCTGACTCCTACTGTGGACGTGGTCTGCTTTCCCATCCTGATTCCGGAAAGCTGGCGCACGAACTCGATGGCATCGGTCACATCGGACGCCGTGGTCTTGTCGACTCCGATGGCAAGAAGTTCAGACAGAATGACCGAGGCGTCGCCGGTGACGATCGCCTTGGCGTTCACGACGCGGTGCTCGATGAGCGCGCTCTGGAGGATCCACTGCAGGTGTGGCGTCGTGATGTCCACCCCGATCTCGGGGCCGTCCTTTCTGCAGCTCTCTCTCAGCTGGATGATGTCCTGGACCGAAAGCCTGTCGAGCCTCGGCGTGCAAGTCGGATGGAGAGGTATTCCGACGACACGCGAAATCTGAAGGGCCTCGGAGGCGCCCGGCGAGGCCTGCGAGGATGCGAGAGCCCTCAGGCGGTCCGCCTTGATCCCCGCGGTTTCCAACCTTTCGACCGCCCCCGGAATCGTTTCGAGCACCTTGGCAAGGTCCTGGGCCCACCACTCCGGCACGTAGGGCGACGGCGGGAGGTTCTTGTTGTTCTCCAGGAAATCGCCGTAGCTGATCAGGATGTCGCCGAGGTCGATTATGCGCACGAGCTTGCTGCGGACGTCTTCCGCTTCCTTGATTGACGATATCCTGCGGACCGAGCCTTCGTCCAGTAGCACCGTCGGGCCTTCGATCGAGTCGACGAAGGCGATGGTCGCAGCCTTCCCAGGCATGTCGACCTTGACCTGGGTGCCTGCCACGACCGGATAGTCGAGCAGGGCGGGGACGGCCGGATGGATGCCGAGCGCCGAGAGTCCGGTGTTCATGGACCGGCCGTAGCGGAGCCGGAAGCCGCCCTTCCTGCGAGGCATTGAAAGGACGGCCCTTCCCGAGATCACCTCCTCGAAATGGGCGCCCGACTGCTCCGTCTCGTTTGTCGACTGCTGAGTGCCGCCCTTGATGTCCGCCAGCCATTCCCAGCCGGGGATGTTCAGGCTGGCCAGCTTCTTCTCGAGCTTGTGGGCCCGTCCGATTATGCCGTCGTTGAGGACCCTGAGGGCGCCGCCCCTCATCCTGTCGGTGTTTACGCGCTTGAGGTTCCGATGGACCACAACCTCGACCGGGTCGGTCTCTACGCCGTCGATCTCGACGGGCAGGTTGGAGATCGCGAGCCTGATGTCCTCGTCGGTGACCTTATACTGGAAGTTACCTACCTCCCTCTCGTAGATTCTCAGCTCCTCGGCGAACCTGTCGACCTCGGCCTGGGTGGCCCTGTAGTTCGACAGCCCAAGCTTCTTCGCTGTGACGTCGGCTATGACCACCGAGAATGCCGCCTCCGTCCCGCCTGCGGAGCGCATGGGCCCGGCGTAGGAGACCTGGGCGTAGCTGCTGTTGTCGTCGTTCTGTTCTATCGAGATGTCGTAGATCCCCTGTATGGGTGCGACCGTGACGCTGTCGGTCATCACGGCCAGCCCGGCCCTTACGCCGTAGCTGAGCGCCTCCTGCTTCTGCATCGTCCCGAACTTGCCCAGGGCAATCTCCTGCGAAATGGTCAGGGCCGCCTTCTCTTTGGTGGTGGTGCGGAGGAGCTCCCGAAGCCGCTCCGTCAGGCCTTCGAACTGGCCGAGGCGCAGCATCTGGTTGACGCGGTCGGCGAGGTCGAACGCGGTCTTGGGCTCGATTTCGCTCTTCGGGTCCAGGCCCTTCGACCTTGCTGCCGTGGCTGTGCTGTAAGCGGACTCGTACTGTGAAAGGATGTCCTTGTAGTAGCCCGTCAGACGGTCTGGAAACGGAGCGAGCGTCTTCGCCCTCGCCCAGGCTTGGTCCGCCTTGAAGGACATTCGTCGTGTTTGGGGGCGGAGAGGGTCTTAAGCTCTATCGTCTTGCGGCGCGACGAATCGTCGGATTGTCTCGACGTGCTCCGCCTTCTTTGGTCATGAAGTGAAACGGAAGTACGCGCACTCGGGAGCAGGCGTAACATCCGTCTCGGGACCAAACGTCGAATGACTGCGGCTTGGTTTCGACCCTCGCCCTGTGGCTGCTGTTCGTAGGCTACCTCGTCCTGGCCGCTTTCATGGGCGGAGAACACCTACTGCGCCGGACCGAAAGTGCGAAGACCTTCAGGGCGGGCAATTTCGATAAGAGAAGCGCCGTGCTCGTTGGTGCGGAGTTCGGGACCGGTCTGCTGCTGCCTCTGGCCTTGGACTTCGGGTTATTCCTCTTCCCGATTGGCCTCTTTGAAGGAATTGGCGCGCTGGCAATCATGCTGGCAGGCCTGGGCTTCGGGGTTTGGGCGGCGGCAACGTTGGGCAGCTACAGCAGAACCCTCCTGGTGGCGACGGACCAGAAGGTGGTGAGCTCAGGCCCTTGCGCCAGAATCAGACACCCGGGCTATCTCGGAGGCATACTGTTGTGGTCCGGTTTCGGGGTCCTGTCAAGTAATCTTGTGGTTGCGCTTCTCTTCCTAATCATGTTCGTGGCAATTTACCTTTACAGGATATCGGTCAAGGGAAGGATGCTCAGTCAGGAGTTTGGCGGCGATTACGCCAAATGTCGTCAAAGGGCCCGGAAACGAGTGCCTCTTCTCTATTGAAGCAGGCCGTGGGCGGGCCGAATGTCAGAGCCAACCCTTAAGATGCGATTGGATTCGAAAAACGGGTCGACCGGTGAATCGATGAAGGACAGGATCTTCCTCAACAATCTGCGTTTGAAGTGCAGAATCGGCGCCTCGGAGAAGGAGCGTGGGGAACCCCAGGAAGTCCTGGTGGACTTGAGCCTCTTCCTCGACCTCAGGCGCGCGGGCATCGCTGACAACATAGGCCGCACGATAGATTACCGAAAAGTGACGCGTCAGGTCGAACGGCTAGTATCGGAAAGGGAATTCAAGCTCTTGGAGGCCCTCGCAGAAAGAATCGCTTCTCTCGTGCTAAAGCCTGCTGGCGTCGCGAGGGTTGTCGTGCGGGTGCGTAAGACGAAGTATTCGAGCGACCCCTCAATCGGTGTAGAGATTGAAAGGAGCAGGCGGAGGGGCTAGACCACGGTCGAGGCGTTTGTGGCGATTGGCTCGAACTTGGGAGACAAGGAAGCCAACGTTCGACTGGCCGTAGCTGAGATGGGTCGTGGGGGCCTGATGCAAGTGACCAAGAAGTCGTCTCTCTATGAGACGGAGCCAATGTACTATGAAAGTCAGGCTTGGTTCCTGAACTGCGCCGTCGCAGTGGAGACCAGTCTGCGGCCGAGGGAATTGCTCGATGGTCTGCAAGCAATCGAGGCACGCCTGGGAAGACAGCGTGTGTTGAGGTACGGGCCTAGAGTCATCGACCTCGACATCTTGTTCTACGGCGGGGAGGTCGTATCGGAGGCGGGCCTCGAGATACCACACCCGAAGCTCGCAGAGCGGCAATTCGTACTTGCGCCGTTGAACGAGATAGCGTCCGACCTGATTCATCCGGTTTCAGGGCAGCGGGTTTCCGAAATGTTGGCAGGGTTGGGGCCTGGGAAGCGGGTAATCAGGAAGGCAGAGCTCGGTTAGGTTGAGAATTGCGCCGAGAAGCTGAGACTTCCAGAGTGTTGGCCGAGAGGAACTTTGTCAGCGTGCGGGGGTAATATCAGGGCGATGCGTCAGACCAGAAGCACTCCTCCCAGCGGACGAAACGCGTATCTGAGCTACGTGGGCATCAGGGTGACGAACCTCGAGAAGTCGCTGAAGTTCTATGAGGGGCTCTTCGGCCTGGAGGAGGTCACCCGTGGGGACAACTCGAAGTTCGGCATGGGCGTGTTCGTGCTCCTGCGCGACCGAAAGTCCGGCCAGAAGCTCGAGCTGAACTGGTACCCGAAGGGCTCTAGTATGATGCGCCTTGCGTAGCCGGGGAAGGGCTCGACCATATCGCCTTCTATGTCGACGACGTCGAAGAGAAGTTCAAGCGGTTTGTGGCCATAGGAGCGACCCCCACAGATTTTGGCCCGAAGCCCCCCAAATCGTACTGCTATGTGAAGGACCCTGACGGAAACTGGATTGAACTGTATCAGAGCAGGAAACCCGCGAGGAAGAAGGTCCCGAAGGGATACTAGAGCGTAGTCGGCCTGGGGTCGATCTTCATCTGAGCTTCTTGACTAGGACCTGAAGCGCCACCTTGGTCCTTCCGACCTTCTCAACTTTCCGTCCCGACTCTGTGAATCCCGCCTTCTTGTAGAAACTAATCGCCCTGTCATTGATCACCTCGGTCTTCACCCGCATTGATGTAAAACCCCGTTTCCTGGCCCCTTCGGCCGCTTTGCGAATCAGCTTGGTGCCTATTTCTTTTCCCGTCACGCTTTCGAGAACCATGATGCCTGAAAGTTCTGCCTCCGTCGCTTCGACCTTTCTCACGCTCGAGAAGCCGATGACCCTACCTTCCTCCTCGGCGACGACCATCTGAACGTTCGGGCTGGCGAGCCTCTTTCTCAGGAATTCCTCCGATGCGATTTCCTTGATTGCTTCGTCGGTTGCTCCCGTGAACCCGAGGGTGCCCGGGCCGGCTTCCCTCCACGCCTCGACCAAGAAGGCGGAAAGCTTCGAAACGTCGTTTTGTCTCGCCGGTCTGACCTGAACGGCGGTTCTTCTTATCACCAAAGAGGGCTCGTATTCGATTCTAATTCCCGTGAGTTAAGACTTCGGAACAAGCCAGAAATCCTGCGTCGGCCTCAACGCGCCTTCGGGGCGCGCGCTTCGTTCTCGGCGACCCGTGTCTTCGCCATACGCGCCACCAACGCTACCGGAAGAGGCCGCTGCGGCGTGAAATGGGCGGTCCCCTTCCCTCCTGTGAAAGGCTTCGGCTCTTTCGCGAACTTCCGCCGCACTGCGGCGCTACCCGGGAAGAAACTGCGGTGGCCCTTGAAGGCGACGTAGTAGACCAGCACCTCGTGTTGGCTGAAGGCGGGTATGTTGCAGCTGACAACCTCCTCGGCTTTTGGCGCGGCCACCCTGATGGTCTTTCGCACGTCGGCTGGAACATTCGCGAGATAATCGTCGGTGCTCTTGGCGCCGGCGGTCCTTGTCTATGGATGCGACCTTGATTGTGAGGTTCCACTGGATTGTGGGATCAACGACGTTCATCGCCGACCCACTCCCGATCGCTATCAGGTTGTACTGCTTCGTCGAAGGTTACAATTGGGCGGTTTGCTAGATAAGACGTTTGGTGCGTGGTGGTTTCGTTATTAATGTGGCCCAGGAACGTCGGCGCGTGCCGCTCACGCTGAAGAATGTTTATGGCATCGTCGGCATCGGTGCTATCGCCCTCTTCTGGGCGGCCATCGTCGGCCCCCTCGGAGGCATAGTGGTCATCGTGTTAGTTGTCGTCCTCATCGTGGTCCTCGCGGCCGCGAAGCGCAAGCAAGCCAAGCCGAAAGCTGAGGCCGGCCAGCCGAAACCTCCCGCTTAGTTCGTTGGAAGTCGTCGCTTCAGGGAGAGTGTTTCCTGCGCTTGGTAAACGGGATCATGGTCGGCGTCTCGTCCGAGTAGGTTCGGTACTGCCCTCCGAAGAGCGCGTACAGCTCCTTCTCTTCGAAAGGAATCAAGTAGAATCTGAACCAAAGGAAAACGACTAACGTAGCCACGAAGATGTAGGTATAGGCAGTCAGGAGCGCCCAGCCAAGTATCATCACCACGACGCCGAAGTACAGGGGGTGCCTTGCGTACCTCTGGGGACCCTCCACTACCAGCGGCTCGGTCCGACCGGACGGTTGGTCGAGCGGGACTCTCCTGAACAGCTTGGCGAAGGTCACGTAGGTGGATATGATCACGGTAGAAGGCTTCCTGTAGCTGAACAGCCACCCCGCCATCGCCAGTCCTGCCAGCAACACCAGGGCGCCTACGGCCCTTATTGGGACGGACAGACCGAGAGAATGCGGGAACCCGAGCAAAGCCGAAATCAGGTAAGCTATTGAGAAAAGAATTGCCATTATGACCACGATAACAGGATTACCCATGACGACGGCCTTCCCGACCTTCACTTTCGTCATCCCCAATCAGCAGACCCCGGCGTGATGTATTATCCGTTGCCTGGCCGCGGGCGTCGTTGCCGGGTTGCGCAGTTGGTGGGAACACAACAACCCTTATTCAGATTCGGGAAACATGGCGGGCGTTTGTCAGGCATAATCGACGCGCACGTCCATCTGTCCGGCCGCGAGGATGATGAGCTGAGGCACCTCGCCCGCAGGAATGGCTTGGCGTACACCTTCGAGGAGTTGTTACGCGTGATGCGAAAGTACGGCGTAGAACGCGGGCTCCTGCTCAGCCCGCCACTGCGAGGGGGTAAGCCGCTTCCAAACGAGGAAATCTTGAATCTGTGTAGAAAGAGTCGCGGGAGGTTTTCCCCGGTTCTGACGGCGGAACCCACGGCCAAGGAAGTAGCCGCCGTCATCAAGCTCGCCGAAGCGAACAGGAAGGAGGTCAAGGCGTTCAAAATCAGACTGGGATACGTCAGGGCGTTCGCCCAGAGTCCGGTGTTCGACCGGTTGTATGACTACGCTGAAGCCGAGGGACTTCCGGTGATGTTCCACACGGGCGACACCGCCACCAGCCGCGGGAGCCTCGTTCATTCCCGTCCGCTGCCATTCGACGCGCTGGCGAACGCCAGGGAGGAACTGACGGTTGTGCTCTGCCACTTCGGTAATCCCTGGTTCGAGGACGTCGCCGAGCTCATCTACAAGCACCCCAAAGTCTACGCCGACATTTCCGGCCTTACGACGGGCGGGAGCAAGTATGCTGTGAAGTATCTGGATTGGCTGGCTCGGAAGATCAGCGGGGCAGTCTACTTCGCGGGTGGCGCAGAGAAGGTGATTTTTGGGACGGATTACCCCGTCACCACCTATTCTGACGCGCTGGGCCTTGTAAGAAGACTGGAAGTGGACAAGCGCGACAAGGAGATGGTTCTTCGACGCAACGCGAAGCGGGTGTTTCGCCTATGACTGCCCAGAACGAATTCCTGATTGTGGACGTCCCTGCCGCCGAGAGAGCCAGTCTTGAGGGGATACTAGAGGAGAGCTTCGAAGGGTGGTACCTGCGACACTCGAAGAAGACTTTGATGGACGCGGAGCTCGTCCGGGCGGCGGTGTCGTCGGGCACGCCCGTCGGACTCGTCATGCTGAAGGCGCTAGATGCCGACGTGGGTTATGTGTACTACATCGCCACGGCGGAAGCCTACCGAAGGAAGGGAGTAGGAAGGATGCTCTTGGAGGACGCGCTGCGATACTTCGCCAGCGCGGGAATGAAGGACGTATTCGCGAGCGTTGAAGCTGACAATGCGCCGTCTGAGGGGCTGTTCAGGTCAGAGGGGTTTGTCAAGACGAGCTTCGGCGAGGTTTCCAGGAAACATGGCGGCCTTCATGCGCTGGACATGTACAGGAGGATGGTCGTCGTTCCTGGCGAAGTCTTGCTGTTCAAGGACTTGGGCCGAGATAACACGTGAAGGCGCGGGGAACCGCCAGAATGCCGAGTGGTGGAGTCCTATTCCCTTATCGTTGCCAGAAGCTTCTGGCGAGCAGCCTGCACCTTGGCGTTGTTTTCGTTCACGATTACTTCGATTGCTTTCTTTACTTCTTCTTTGGATTTTTGATTCGAGTCCACTCTGGTCTTCTCCGTGTTGCTATAATTGGTCAATCTTCTGTTTAAGCTTTTCCAGCTCGTTTACGGCGGCCTGATACTCTGTTAGCGTGGCTTCGAGTTGTTGAGCCAGGATGGTCGTCTTCTTGTTGGACTGGATGGACTCCTTTCTCGCCTCGGAGGCGTCGCCAGCCAAGGCCTTGGCCTGTTGCTGAGCTTGAGTGGTGCTCTCGTGCATGAAGTAGAAACCCACGGCAGTAGCAATCCATCCGCTGAAGATTCCGGCTAGAAGTTGGGCGTTGTTGTAGCTTTGATAGAGCGTGGGTATTGCAATGATTACCGCCATTGTCAGAACCAAGGCTATCGCAAGCCAAAAGCGGTGGTTCTCCATCAGAGCATCTCCCTGGTTCTCGGAATTGCCTGCCTGGCCCACGGGGACGCAAGCAGGGCCACGTCTTAAAAACATGAATCGGTGGTGGAAACTCGTGAAAAGAGAGCTTGCTGATGGTTGTGGCGCGCTAGTTCGTTGTGCCTCCGCCAGAACGAATCTCGAAATCGCAGTGTCGCATCGCGATGTGTTGATCTGGAAATGGCCGAAGCCGGCATCTTCTCCTGCCTGGCTTGCCAAACCCGAGAATTGTGTCCCACCTTACGAACAATGCGCGGCCGTTTTGTAACGATTACGAAATGAGAGTTCTGGTTGCGTACGCGAACAAAACCGGATTCACCGAGAGCATGGCCGAATTCGTCGGCGAGAAGTTCGTGGCGCGGGAACTGCTCCGAGGCTCGGCAGTAACCCTAATCTCGGGAGTCTGACGTCTGGTTCTTCATTATGATGCGGCCAGCCGCGCCTCTCGCGTGTTGACCGCCCTTGCCTTTCATCCTCACCCCCACGCCCAGAATCGCGAAAGAGACCAGTTCGACCGCGAACCCCGGACCGTAATAGGAGCTGGCGAAGAGAAGGTTGCCGGCGGCTGCCGCCCCGACGGCCGAGAGATTCATCAGGGCGCCGAGGATGAAGATGACGCCTCCCAGCCCCGCAAGCTTTTCGTTCAAGCGGGCTCTTTTGCGGGGTTGGTAATTTAAGGCGGAAGGAGTCTAGATATGAATTCGGTGTCTGTCTGAAGGATTCGCTGTGCCTTCGCCGGTAATACCACGTTAGGAAATGGCGGATAGAATTTCAGTGCGGTTGAGGGGCCTTCCTATGCGCCGTTTTGTAGTGCAAGACGAGCACTCCGTAGGGGGAGGTCTTGACTGAGAGGGGTTTCAGGGTCTGTTGGTGCGGCATCGAACCCCAATAGCGCTTACCACGCCCGAGATGACCTGCCAGACGGCCATCCGGTAATCGTCCGCGAGCCCCCTTTGGATGAACCCCTAGACGACCGAGGAGCCTCCGTCCACAATGATGTCCTTTCCTGGCCCGTTTTTTAAGTCGGCGACAATCTGGCCCAAGTCGCCGGGCACAATCCTAGAATTTCGTCGTTCGGTCTTCTTTAGACGGTGGGAGAGTATGTTTTCTGACAATGTTCGAGCCAACGCGAGGCTGCCTAAGGCGGTTGGCGCCGCTTTGGTCAGGTTGTTGTTCTAAATCTGATGATTGAGGTGTTTGGGCGGCGCGGGGATCTCTATCCTATCGCCTTAACAATCTCGTGAAGGACCTTCTTGTATCCAGGGGTCTGAAGTAGGTTGCCGACCACGATGATGTCCGCCCCCGCCGCGGCGACTCCCTTCGCCTTGTCAGCTGAAGTAATACCACCCCCTACAATCAGAACGCCGTCGTAGAACTTCCTCACGAGCTTAATGGTCTGGGCGGGGATTGTATCGCTGGAACCGCTGCCCGCTTCGAGATATAGGGTCCTCATCCCTAGGTACCTCGCGGCAAGGGCATAGATCACTGCGAGCCCGGGTTTCGAGAAGGGAAGGGGGTTCACTTGACCGATGAAGCTGGTCGCGCTTGAGTTCCCAAAGACTAGGTAGCCCATGGGGATGCTCTCGAGCTTGTCCTTGAAGACCTCCATGGCTCCCAGCGCCTGCGCTCCGATGATGAAGTATGAATTGGTCGAGTTCAGCAGGCTGCTGAAGAGGATGGCGTCGGCGAAGCGTGACACGCCGCTCACATTGTTTGGGAACAGGACGACCGGGGATTGACGTGATGTGATGTGATTTCTCACTGACCTCACGACCGCGTCGAGCTTCGTCTGATTCGCTACTGTTGATCCCCCCACGAAAATGAGAGACGCGCCGGCCTTGATAGCGGTCCTCGCTGTGTCGGCTGCCTGCTTGGGGGTGAAGTCCTCCGGGTCGATTAGTGCGGCCACAATCGTCTTTCCGCGTGATGTTTTGCGCTTAATCAGGGCTTCAACTCGGCCGGGCGAGCTCATGCTAGCCCCCGGCTTTGGCGAAGTCGTCTACGAATGTGTTGTAGACGTCGATATCGTCGCGCTTCGTTGGATATCGGAATTCGCGTCGCAGGCTGCAGGCCAAGTTCCCGCATCCAATCAGGTACACGTTGTCTTGTGATGCCTCGTCCTCGTGTGATGTGATTCGGATAGAGATCATCCCACACCGGGGGCAGGCGAAAACTTTTGGTAGTGTTCTTCGAACAACCCGTAAGGTCTTCTTCCTTCTCCTACCCATTCCAGCTCACGCGCCACTCTCCACTCTCGTCTAATTAAGATGCGTGAGACGAATCAAAGCCAGAAAAATCTGGAATTCTTGGTTTCTCGACGACGTCAGCTGATGTTATTCGTGTTTTCCTGCAATAGTAACAAAAATGTTGGTTCGACCCTTGGCGTAGCTTTAATACAAAAAAGGATAATCTCGCGCGTTGTGAGTGTCGTAGAGAGGCTCGCGGCCGATTCCACGCTTACACGAATTCAGGTTGAAACGCTGGAGTTGCAGAAGCGTGTCCTTGCCGGTGAGATCAAGCTCGGTCAGGCGGCAGCGCAGAGAGTTGGAAGGAGGACCAGAGGTCCGGTCACGGTCGGTGCGTACTATCGCGTGCTGAACCAAGCGCGGGGAAACATCAGAGCGTCAATCCTGACCGTGCTCGCAGCCATGCAGCTCGGGTACGTCAAGTTCGACGACCTGGCGCGGCTGCTTCAACTTGTGGGGCAGGGCTCAGCTGAGCTCGGCGGGGAAGAGGCGGACCGGCTGATTGGCGTCCTGAACGCCCTCCTCGACCGCTTGGTGATGTGAGCGCAACAGCTAAATCATGTGAGGCTCACACGCCCTCACATGGTCGACTACGTCGGGCTGGCTGACGTCGCTATCGGCTTCTTCTTCGTGGTGCTGGCCCTAGTCCTCCTCGCGAGATATCGAAAGGCCTCCCAACGCCTTTCCGAGTCGGCTGAGCTCAACCACGACCTCTGGAGGGCCATGGAAGCGCGCTTCAAGAAGCAAGACGCAAGGATCATAGACGCGCTGGCGCGGGTCGAGGTTCTTCAGGCCCGGGTTCTTTCTCCCCCACCTTCCACCCCTTTCCAGCCGGTGATGACACGTGATGTGATGCCGATGCAACAGGTCACACAACCGCGGCCGTCACCGATGCCCAAACCCGCGGCTCGGGCTGGGACCGGCTTGGGCGAGACGGAATCGAAAATCGTGGCCCTGCTTGCTCAGGGCGCGAAGTCGCCCATTGATATCAAGGAAGCCTTGGGCCTCTCCAGGGAGCATACGGCCAGGATGATGAAGGCGCTATTCGACAAGGGCCTGGTTACGAGGGACGCCACGGCGAAGCCTTTCGTGTATCAACTGACCGAGAAGGGAAGAGATCACCTTTCAGCTGGCTGAAGCGGCCGCGCCGCCTTTCATTCTATGAGCTGGACCCCGAGTCCCAGCTTCTTCGCCGCTTCAGCCTGAGACGAGTCAGAAGTGACCAATGATAGCCCCTTCTCTTTCGCCAGGGCCAGAAAGAGGGCGTCGTAGAGCGGGAGGCCGAATGTTGAGGCTATCTCCATGGCTGGGACGTACAGCTCCCCTTGGTCCGCTATCATGGGGAACGGGTTGTGGAGGTCGAAGGACTCGAGGTTCGGCACTGACTTCGCTGGGGTGGTGGAAGCCATCGGCAGCGAGAACACGTGGTTCAAGCCGGGAGACGAGGTGTTCGGAATAGCGCCGGGAGCCTTTACCGAATACGCGACTCCGCGTGAAGGAATGACGGCGCTGGAGCTGCCCAGTATCTCGTTCGATCAAGCCGCAGCGGTTCCCGTCGCCGGAACCACCGCCGTGCAGGGTCTGCGCGACAAGGGACGCATGCGGTCTGGACAGAGGGTCTTGGTCAACGGAGCGTCCGGATGCGTGGACACCTTCACGGTGCAAATTGCGAAATCGTATGGAACTGAGGTCGCCACAGTCCGCGGCACTGGGAAGATGGACCAGGCTCGCTCCATCGGAGCGGACCGTGTCGTCGGCTACACGAAGGAAGGCTTCGCCAAGAACGGGCAGCGTTACGACCTGATCCGCGACGTGGCGTGCGGCCGCTCCTCGCTGGCTTGCGGGCGCGCGTTGAGGCCTAGCGGAGGCTGTCGAGTCTGTTTTATCGTCGGTTTCGTGTTTTCCGGCCTGCCGGTGAATCTTGTGCTGGGACCACTTGCTTCCCGGGACGGGAAGAGGATTGGTTTCATGGGGATGGCCGAGGTGACCTCGCAGGACTTTGGGCTTTCTGTCAGGGCTCCTTGGGGCCGGGAAGGCGGTGCCTGCGATTGAAAAGCACTGCCCGCTTGCTGAGACCGCCGAGGCCGTTCGGTACCTCTAGGGAAGGCACATCACAGGCAAAATCGTCATCGTCGTGAACCGTTGAGCAAGACAGGGGTGGAAGCGCCCAGCTTCGGCGCTTGGGCGGGGCAACAGGAGTCGGGTCGGTAGGGTGCTTGGCATCTTGATTATCTTTCGATGGACTGGACGGGCTTCACGTATACCCGCCGGTACACCCAAGAGTTGCCGAACCTCTCCCTGCGAAGATAGCCCTTCTCAGTCAGCCTTGCAAGGTAGGTTGAGACCGTGCTGAGCCGGACTGGCTGGTTGAAGCGTTCGTCGAGCTCCCTGGCCACGTCCGATGAGGAGAACTCTGCCGTCGAGAATCCCGCCTCAATCAGTGACACCACCTTCCCGTAGAAGGTCCCGTCGTCTACAGGTCTCTCCTCGCCCTGGTCGATGGGCACGTCCATGACCTCGAGCATGTCGACGGCCTTCAGAATCTTGTCCCGGGATACGCGCCCCTCGAGCGCCAAGGTATACCTGGTACCTTCCTCGTCCTCGACCTCAATCTTGATCTTCTTCCTCAACCTTCCCGGTCCTCTCACCCCCAAGGGGCGACCCCGGACGTTAATGCGGAGTTCGGTGTGAACTTGTGAACTAAGGCGTGGCGTTCTCTTGACCGTCCAATGAAAGGAAAACGTCCGTTCACAGGCGTTCACACGGTCGTTTGCTGGAAGACCTCGGGAATGGCTCCAGCGGAAGCTGAGGGGTCAGAAACGGGTCTCTCTGGTCAGGCGAGGCCGGAACGGTTCCAGTGGAAACACTGGGGTCTCGTGGCGCGCCCGCTGATCCCGTCTCCTCACAGCTCTTCACCGAATCTCCCCACCCCCTTCCTTTCCAGTGGAAGCCTCCGGGGGCACGATGATATCGTTGGGTTCGCCTTTTGTCTCCCGAGGGTTACCGCTAGTAGACCTCAAGGTGTATCATGAGAGAACCGGCATCCGAGAACGGGCCAGTTACAGTATAGTACTCTAGAACACTTCGACGGGCTAGTAACAGGAAGCAGTGGAAGCGCAGGGGCGGAGGGGAAAGGTGACGGAGCACTTAACTAACCAGTGTTTCCACTGGAGGTCGTGAGCGGCGGAGTCGAGGAGATTTTCAGGAGGGCGAAGGAAGGCAAAGCCCTCTTCACCAACAGGAACGCCCTGAGCCCGGAGTTCGTGCCGGACCAACTCCCGTTCAGAGACGCCCAGATCAAAGCGGTTGCAGAGGTGTTAGCAACAGTCCTCCACGGCTCGAAGCCGTCCAACCTCCTTCTCTACGGCAAGACGGGGACAGGCAAGACGGCGGTCGCGAGGTACGTGTTATCCAAACTGCAGGGGGAGGTGGCGGCAAGCTCTGGGCTGGTCGTGGCCTACGTCAACACGAGGCAGGCAAACACGGAGTATCGGACGCTGGCCGAGCTGGGGCTGGCGATGAACATCCAGATTCCGTTCACGGGCCTCTCGACTGGCGAGGTAATAGCAAGAATCTTCAGGGAGGTCCAGGCCAAGAAGACGAAGCTCATCCTGGTCCTCGACGAGATAGACTACCTGGTCAAGGCGTTCGGCGACGGGACGCTCTATGAGATCACGCGGTCGAGCGAGCGGGTCACACCGGGGTTCCTGTCGCTGGTCGGCATCTCAAACGACCTGAGGTTCAAGGACGGGCTCGACCCTCGCGTCCTAAGCAGCCTGAGCGAGGAGGAGCTGGTCTTCCCGCCCTACACCGTCGAGGAGCTGAGACAGATTCTTAACGCAAGGGCGGAAGCCGCGTTCAGGAAATCGGCGGTGTCGGCGTCGGCAATCAACCTTTGTGCGGCTATGGCGGGGTCGGAGCACGGCGACGCGAGAAGGGCCGTCGATTTGCTGAGGATATCAGGCGAGGTGGCGGAGCGGGAGGGGCTCAAGCAGGTCGACGACGCATGCGTCAAGAAGGCCTCGGACAAGATGGAACATGACCGCGTCGAGGAGGCGATAAGGTCGCTCCCTGTCCAGAACAAGATCATACTCGTAGCCGCGGCCAGGTTCCGCGCCGGCAGCAACACGGGCGAGCTCTACATCGCCTACACCAGCCTGTGCAGGAAGGCAGGAGTGGAAACGCTGACGCAGAGGAGGGTGAGCGGGATACTCGCGGAGCTCGACCTGATGGGCCTGGTCGAAGCCGCGGTGGTGAGCGAGGGGAGACGGGGCCGAACGAAACGAATTCGGCTGTTGATAGGAAGCGAAGCCTTGGAGAAGACGCTGTCGGAAGACCCGCTACTTCAAGGGCTGGCTTAGGCCAAGCGTCGCATATCAACAACAACACCGAATTTCAACCAAGGACAGTTGACCCTGTTAGCGCAGCCGCACGAACCCGTTCTAATCGCCATCTAGCAAGAGGCCGTTATGATTAAGATTAGTGGGTGTCGCTCTCCTTCCTCTACTAGGAGCTGTCTCACGTTACTGTACGACGTTTTCATACCCTTCATCGCCGAACGATCAAAGGGGAAATAGACTGGCGCATACTTCAGGCCGACATCAACGGATCGCGACGACACCCGGGCGAAGCCAACGCGCTTGAGAAGCCCGGCCATCTCTTCAAAGGAAGGCAACTTCAACTCCCACCCCGCTCTGGTGCGCAACGAGTAGAACGCGCGGTATGCGCGGAAGTTCCTGTCTTCGAGGTCAGACTCCACCAGAACGACGCGCCCTCCTGCCTTCAGGACCCTTTTGGCCTCCAAAAAGAACAAGTTGATCTCGCCCTCATCTCGGAAGTTCCTAAGCGCATGGACGGAGGTCACAAGGTCGAAGCGGCCTCTCCCGAACGGCAAACGAGCGGCGCTAGCTCTGACGCCGAAAACCCGTTTGCTGACCCTCAGCAGCCTAGACGTCTCCAAGAATTCGTCCCACCAGCCAGCCCTCCCGCCGCCGTCCATCAAATCGAGACACGTTACTTGCTTCGCCCTCTTTGCGCAAGCGAAACTGAAGAATCCCCTGCCGCAACCCACATCAAGCACGGTCGTAGCACGCGGGACGAACCTCTCCGCAATCATATTTCGTTCCGCACCGATATCCGAAGCCGCAAAGATTTCCCGCCACGTGGTCTTCTTCTCCCTGAACAGCCAAGACAACGCCACCCGCCTTCGCTCCTCCAGCATCGCCATATGCTTGGCAGTGTAGGATGGAACGTAGATGTCCGACGGAAACTCGCCCTTCAGACGATACTTCATACATAACTTCGGCAAGGCCTGGCTGGCAAGTAGACGCAGCCCGGTTGGAATGACGGTCGAGCGGCCCTTGCGTGCCAACGCGTTCAGGCCGCCGGGAAGCCAGCCGCCCCGAAGCTCCGCCGTGTCACGCTTAGATCAGAGAGATCAACCACAGGAATGATGCTAGGCGTCGGCTCGAGGCCCATGTTCGACTGAAAGTCAGTCTGAGCCTGCCACGTCCCAGAGTTGACTATGAGGGTACCGCGGTAGTTGGCCTCGCCATAGGCATGTACGTGACCTCCGTGGAACACATCGGGCACCGGGTCAATCACCATGAAGTCCCTCAGCTCGGGCGACACCGCGGTCCGCTTGCCATACGTCGGCGCAAGGTGCCTTGATCTGAGGAGAAGCCGCATCGCGTCGACGGGCTTGCTGTAGGCCAGGTCGGGCGTCGTAGCAATCACGTCGTCCAAGCTCTTCCCATGGTAGATCAGGAACGTCACGCCCTGAAGCTTGACGTATGCAGGGTCGCCGACCCATCTGACGTTCTCCATCTTGTAGAGCGATTCGGCCATGTCGGGCGCAACGGCGGGCTGGGGCAGCGCTTGCCTCACCGCATCGTGGTTGCCGGGCCCGACCACGATCTGGATGCGGGCCGGAATCCGTTCCAGCAGCTTGGCCGCGATTTCATACTGGCTTCTCGGGTTCCTGTCAGAAAGCTGATGCTCCTGTCCGGGATAGACGCCAACGCCATCCACCAGGTCGCCCGCAATCACGACGTACTTGATCCGACCGACCATGTCCGGGTCGCCATACTTGCCGTTGACCCACCGTATGAAGCGCTCAAAGTCGTCTGCCAGGAACATCTTGCTTCCGACGTGGAGATCAGACAGCAGGACCGCATAGGCGCGGTGCGACGCCCCTGAGGCCCTCCTGTCGGGGACGTCGGGAAGGGTGAACGTGTTCGCGTAGAGCTGGCCGGCCCGGCTCCGCGAAACCTCGAGGACCACCATGCCGTCCAAGGGCGCTTCCATCGCCGCCTTCACCACCACTTCATCCTGGCACAGGACCTTCAGCGTCCCGCTGGGGTCGTCTATCGTCACCTCGACCCGCTCTCTTCTGTTGACCCTGTTCGAGAGAAGACCCGCGACCTTCACTTTCTGGCCTTGGGCAGCCGCCCTGCCCGCGGAGGTTGTGCCTACGCCGCGCGTGTCCGGCCTCTTCTTCACCACCGAAAGGAGCCGGTCATATCTGTCACGAAACAGCCTCGCATACCCCTGAAACGCCTCGATCGGAGCGATTGCAGGAGTGGGGTCGGAGATGACCTCCACGTCAGCGGGTTCCTCCAGCTCCGGCTGAACTTCGACTGGTCCGCCAGCTCCTGGGACGTCCGACGGAACGACCCGTTTGACATCCTCTTCGGTGATGCGTTTCGAATCGCCCCCAGCGGAGGCTTTCCTTCGGAGGAGCGCATCGACCAGGACCTCGGCGTCGACTTCGGGCGGGAGGCTGCTGATCAAATCAAAGGCCCTGGGCTCGAACGTGAATCCTGATGTGAGCGCCCTGAGGACGGCCTTCGACTGCGACATCAGAACGCCGAAGGCTCGGTCTCGCTATAAAGAGGATTTGGCGGGTCCCATCTCGGCGGCGCAGGAATCCGCTTCAACTGCGTCCTGAAACAGTTTCACCGTTTCGTTTCAGCGAACCACCATAACACCAGCTTACCCACAGGTGGGCAGGGAGGTGAAAAGAAGACGAAGACAAGCACAATCGTCCTGGTGGGACTGGGCGTCGCGATGGCAGTCCTTCTCACCGCCGGAGTCGTATACACGACAATGAGACTTACGGCGCCGCAGCAGACCACATACCAAGGGTCCGCGGGCGCATACGGATACGGCCCCAGCGCGACAGGTAGCCTTCCGTACTACTCGTGGGGCATGATGGGCGGATACGGCGGGTCCGCGGGCGGCCGAGGCATGATGGGCGGGTACGCATGGACAGGCCAGCTTCCGGGCTACTCCGGAACCTACCCGTGCCCCCTCTGGAACGGGACCGCAACCGGCCTCTACTAGACGCGCAGCATCAGGGAGCCAGGGATGACTCGACGCACTGCCTGCCGGACTGCACCAGCGCGTCGAGCAGCTGGGGGTCCTTCGACTCGCAGTAGATGCGGGTCTTCGGCTCCGTCCCCGACGGCCTGAACATCACCCAGGACCCGTCGGCGAAGACGAGCTTCAGGCCGTCCAAGGTCCTCTCCGCTGATATCCTGAACCTCCTGAAGTTCTCTCTCGCTCTCTTCACAAGCGCAGGCATCCGGGCCTTGACGTCCAAGTTGACCTGCACGTAGCGCCACTCGGTCTCTGTCATGAGCGCGTCAAGCATCCCCCTCTCCTTCGCGAGCACCCCCGCTATCATCGCAGCCCCGTTCATCCCGTCCTCCCAGGGCCCCCAGGCCGGGTCAACGACCTTGCTCGGTTCCGTTGCGAACACGCCGCCTACCTCCTCCATCATCGCGAACGACTTGCCCACCCTGCTGCGCATCACCTCGAACCCGAGGCGCTCCGCCTCTTCCTCGACGACCATGGACGTGTTCTCCGATAGCACCGCCTTGCCGCCGGACGCCCCGAGTCCCCGAAGCGCGAGAACCACCATGATCGAGTCTGGCACCACCCTCCCGTGCCGGTCAATCATCACGAGTCTGTCGGCGTCCCCGTCGTGCGCGAAACCAAAGTCCACCGAGAGGCCGGCGACCATCCTTGCGAAATCGGAAAGGTTGGTCGGTGTCGGCTCTGGAGGGCGGGCGGGGAACCGCCAAGAGACCTGGGCGTTGACGGGGACCACATCATGTCCCAGCGAGCGGAGGACCCTGGGCGTGACCAGGCTCCCAGGCCCGCTCGCGCAGTCGACGGCTATCCTGAGCCGGGCGGTGGATGGTTGATGTCTTGAAACGAGCGCATTCACGTAGTCGTCGAGCACTTCGCCATCCTCGTTGACCGAGCCGAACTTCGTGCCGGACTTCATCACGCCGACTCCCATCGCCCGTTCGACTCTCTCCTCGTCTGACTCCGCGAGCTCCATTCCTTTGGCGTCGTAGACCTTCACGCCGGAGAACTCCGGAGGGTTGTGTGACGCAGTGACAGCGAATCCTGCCCGGCAGCCGCGGGATCTCGTGCCGAAGGCGATGACCGGTGTCGGCACAAGGCCAAACACATTGCAATCACTCCCTACGGCCGCGACGGCAGACATCACGGTCCTGGCCAGCAGGGCCGAGACCTTCCGTCCGTCCCAGCCGATTCCATAGGGGCCCTTGCCGAAGACGAAGGCAATCGTCTCGGCCAGCCCATAGACCTGGCCGGGAGTCTGCGTCTTGTTGAACACGCCCCGCACTCCGGCCGTTCCGAACGCCTTGCCCAATTCTATCGCTCTATGATCTTGTTCCAGAGTTCGGGGGTCGCTTCCCTCGCGCACCGGAGGAATTCGTTGGCCAGCTCCCTGATCTCCCACTGGGCCTGCAGGGCGGTCCGCTGCCACACGAGGTGCATCAACGCCCTCGCGCTCAGAGTCATCAGAATCTTGGTCTTGATGGCGTTCGGGAGGACGTACCTCGCGTCCTCTTTCGGCACGCCCGCAGCCACCATCTTCTCGTAGGCCTCGTAGACGGCCTTCAAACCCTGATCATAGGCGTCCATCGCGGCCTTGTTGGACTGGATGCTCGGGGGGGTGACAGAACCCTCCCGGGTCGCGGCGGAGAACCGCTGAGACTCTTGATCAAAGGACGCCACGCGATGGCGGACCAGCTGGTGGGTCGTCACCCTACTGACGTCTTCTATCTCGAACATGTACATCACATGATCAAGG
>CAZENV010000035.1:0-29098 GCA_964513805.1 uncultured Nitrosopumilales archaeon | reverse complement strand
GACGTACAGCGCGCTGAAGACTCTCGCGGGTTTCAAGTCGAAGAAGGAGTCGGGAAAGTTCGCCTACCATCTCAGGAAGCTGGTGAAGCAGCTCCTGATTCAGCTGAACCGTCAGGAGAGGAAGTACACCGTGACCAACCTCGGACGGCTGGTCCTCAACCTGACTCGCCAAATCGAGGAGCAGTCGCTGGTGGAGAGCGGGAAGCTCTACGTCAGGACATCTCACCAGACCATGGAGGAGTTCAACGCCAACAAGATCCTGCAGTCGCTCGTGAAGGAGGCTGGCATGCCCGTGGAACTGGCGCAGAAGATCACCAGCGAAACCGAGTCCCGGCTGTACAAGTTCCAAACGCAGTATCTGACCGCGCCCCTGATCAGGGAGATAGTCAATGCGATGCTGGTCGAGCACAGCCTCGAGGAGTACAGACACAAGCTCACCAGGCTCGGGATGCCGATCTACGACGTGACGCAGCTGCTCAACAGGGCCGGAGACGACGGAGGAAACGTAGAGTCGCTGGTCCACCAGACCGGCAAGCAGGTCTTCGCTGAATACCTGCTCCTTGAGCAGCTGCCCAGGGACGTGGCAGACGCTCACCTCTCCGGAGACGTGCACATCACCGACGCTGGCTCCTGGGGGCTGACGCCCGACACGGTCTTCGTGGACCTGCTCTCGGTGCGGAGCGCTGGGATGAACCCGAGGGGCAGGATCCTGAACGCGCCAATGATTCCGAGCCCCGAGAACGTGGAGAGGGCGCTGAACATCGTGCTGAACATGTCGTCGATGCTGTGCAGAGAAATCAGCGAGGAGATAACATTCAGGAACTTCATGCAGTACATCGGGCCGCTCTGCAAATCCAAGAGCAAGCGGGAGATGGAGACCCTGATGCTGAGATTCTACGAGGCCATCGGAACTCCGGTGGCGGCGTCGGAGAAGCCGGCGGTGAGTATAGAGCTGAACCCGTTCCGACATGACGACGTAGGGAGGGACGTGATGGACAAGATGCTGGACGCTGCGCTTTCCGCATACAGGGGCTATGTGGAGGAGACGCCTCGGCCCGACGTAAGGCTGCTCCTGGCAAAGCCAAACAGGGTGGATGAGACAAAGACCCTCAAGGACGCGGCGGCCATCATCTTCAACGGCGGGAGGATAGCTTTCTTCGCTTCCGACCAGCGGAGGAGCTTCAAGGGAGTCAACTCCGGAATACTGCCGCAGGAGATGCAGGCTGACAACGTGAGCGTGCTGCACAACCTGAGCCTCAACATGCCGAGGCTTGCCTACGACTCCAACCAGGACGAGACCTACTTCAGGGCCAAGATGGCCCTCCTCATCGGAGTCGCCGCCGACGCGCTCGTGACTCGCAGGAGGCTGATAGAGCGCACCCTCAAGCGGGGACTCCTGCCAGGCTTGGCGTCGGCCTCGGACGCGGTCACGACCGAAACCATGCCCCTGGTCATGAACATGGTGGGATTGGACGAGACGCTCGCGAGCCTGATCAGGGACCCCACGACGGGCTCCAGGTTCGCCCTGGCAGAGAAAATCGTCGAGACCGCTACGCAGGTCTCGAACGAAAAATCGACAAAAAGCGAAAGATTGGGCGCCGCAATGATAGACCTGGACGGGGCAGTGAGGCTGGCAAGCCTTGACGGCGAGAAGTACGGCAAGGCGAACATCCAGCCTCTCGGGAAGAACGCATACACCCAGTCCCTGCGGTTGACGCTGGCAGACCTTGAGAATCAAGAGAAGATGGCATACGTGGGCAAGCTTTCAGGCGGTCTGACTGGCGGACTCTCGGTGACCCTCGACGGGTCCGCGGAGGACGTTAGGGGGATTTACAACACGATTCTCAATGCGACGCCGAAGATTCCCTACTTCAAGGTGGACAGGTCGGTGTCCGTTTGCAGGAACTGCGGGGCGAAGCTGCCTCAAAAGTCGACGAGATGTCCCCAGTGCAAGTCCGTGGCAACTGTGCAGTACTCGACAGCGGAATAAAGTCAAGTTCGTCTAACGTTTTCTCTCGTTTGCAGTCAAAAAGAGTTCACAGTTGGGCGTCTCATGATGTCGTCGCTCGTTCGCGAAGATTGCGTTCTTGTCAACGCGAGGCCACCCAAGATTGAAATATACGCGGAGGAACTATGGGTGCAAGGCTGAATTTGACGTCCATTGTTGAAGAGCCACGGGGCTCTGCGGATGACTCCGCACCTGCAAAGGAAGTGAAGCTTCCATCTGAAACGCTCGCTTCGTTCGGGGGAGATGAACTGCGCGCGAGGGTCTTCTATGAGAAATACGCCCTGAGGGATGTAGCAGGGAAACAGGTCGAGAAGACGCCTGACGAAATGTGGCGGAGGGTCGCCACAGAGCTCGCCTCGCCTGAGGTCAGCGATGAGAAGAGGAAGGAGTGGACAGCCAAGTTCTACTGGCTCCTCCAGGACTGGCGTTTCGTGCCCGGGGGAAGGATTCTCTTCGGAGCCGGACAGCCTAGGAAGTCCACGCTGCTGAACTGCTACTACTTCGGCATAAAGGAGGACTCCATCGAGGCCATCTTCGAATGGTGCAAGGAAGCGGCCAGGACCTACAGCTACGGGGGCGGCGTGGGGACCGACATCTCGGTCCTGAGGCCGAAGGGGGCCCCGGTGAACAACTCTGCAATCTACAGCTCCGGGGCGGTCTCTTTCATGGAACTCCTCTCCACAACCACCGGAACCATAGGACAGGCAGGCCGGAGGGGGGCCCTGATGATAACGATCAGGGTGGACCACCCGGACGTGCTCGACTTCATCAACGTGAAGCGGGACCTGAAGAGGGTCAACTATGCGAACATCTCGGTGAAGATAACCGACGACTTCATGAGGGCCGTGGAGAGCGACGGCGACTTCCTCCTGCACTTCAAGAACGACAAGGCGGAGGTCAAGAAGGCGGTCAGCGCCCGGCAGGTGTGGAAGCAGCTCATCAAGGGGGCCTGGGAGTCGGACGAGCCCGGCGTCCTCTTCTGGGACACGATCAAGCGGGAGTCGACGACGGAGTACGGCGGCATGGAGGTGCAGGGCGTGAACCCATGCAGCGAGCAGACCCTGGAGCCCTACGGATGCTGCTGCCTGGGCTCCGTGAACCTGAGCGCCTTTGTCGGGGAACCGTTCTCTGAGAAGGCGAGCATCGACTGGGAGTCGCTGACGAGGGCGACTCAATACGCCGTCCGATTCCTCGACAACGTGCTCGACTACAACGCGGAGAAGCATCCGCTGCCGCAGCAGAAGAACGCATCACTGAGGAGCAGGAGGATCGGCGTCGGCATCACCGGGCTCGGAGACATGCTAATCAAGCTCGGGCTTCGCTACGACGAAGACTCGACCATAGAATTCGTGGACCATCTCTTCGAGAGAATAAAGAACGTGATCTATGATTACTCGACTTCGCTCGCTGAGGAGAAGGGCAGCTTCCCGGCGTTCGACGCTGAGAAGCACCTCGCGCAGCCGTTCGTAAGCAGGCTCGACCCGCAGGTGAAGGAGAAGATACGGACCAAGGGCATCAGGAATGCGGCCATCACAACCATACCGCCGGTAGGGTCCGGGTCGATCCTCGCGGGATGCTCAAGCGGCGTCGAACCGGTCTTCGCCCTGGTCTACACGAGAAGGAGCAAGTCTCTCAGCGAGGGTGAGTTCAAGGTCTTCCACCCGCTGGTCAAGGAGCACATGGACGTCTCGGGCATAGCGAGCGAGCAGAAGCTGCCAAGCTATTTCGTGACTGCCCACCAGATAAGGCCGGAGATGAGGGTCAAGATGCAGGCCGCGATTCAGAAGCACATCGACACCGCCATCTCGAGCACCGTGAACCTGGCGAAGGAGACAACACCGGAAGAAGTCGAGAAGATCTACATGCAGGCGTGGAAGATGGGCTGCAAGGGAATCACCATCTATCGCGAAGGCAGCAGAGAGGGGATCCTGGAGACCGCGAACGCGACGAAGCCGCAGGAGGCTGCGACCGCCGAGCAGAAGGAGTTCGAGAGGCCGAAGGCGATGGAGGGAAGGACGCTGAAGCTGAAGCTTCCCCAAGGAGGAATCTACGTCACAGCGAACATGGCCAACGGCGAGACGAAGGAAGTCTTCGTGACGTTGGGCAAATCCGGAGGGGACGAGAAGGCGGACGCGGAAGCGCTGGGCAGGCTGATCAGCCTTTACCTCCAGCACGGAGGCGACATCGCCAACGTCATCTCCACACTGAAGGGAATAAAGGGCAAGTACGTTTCCTGGGACGAAGGGACTCAGCTCCAATCCATACCGGACGCGGTGGCCAAGGCACTCGAACTTCTGACGACCAACCACATCGTCAAAGAATCGGGCTCGGCTGTGACTTCTGGCGGCCTGGGAGCGACCTGCCCCGACTGTCATGAGAACTCGCTGATCTTCGAGTCTGGCTGCTACAAATGCACGAACTGCGGCTACAGCAAGTGCGAGTGAGCAGACCCCACAAACGATTTAACCGCTGGCTAGCCTGAATCCTCGTGAGCAAGCGGCAGAACCTGGTACTGCTGGTGATGGCGCTAACGGCGGCGGTGGTGACGCCCCTGGTTCTGGGTGGCGTCTACCTGGGCTACTACGTGGGCGGCGCCGTCGGGTTCTCTGGGTCAATCATGGCCATCGCATTCTCGACCGCCGGGTTCCTGGTGGCGGTGGTGGTTCTCACAAAGGCGATAGCGTGGCTGGTCGCCCGAGAGCAGCCTAAGAGCTGAGCTTCTTCAGCGCGTCGGACTTGGCCTTCGCGATGGCAGCCTTCACCTTGGCCGCCGCGTCCTGGTGCTCCTTGGTCACGTTCTCCGTGGCGGGCGAGTAGGCCCTCTCGGTCATCTCCTCGCTCAAACTTCCGCCTTCCTCTCGAGGACCTTCTTTACATGCTTTAACCTGACGAACTCTTCCCTCTCCCGCTCCTCCAGGGTGGCCTGGATGTAGCGGATGGAGCCCTGGTAGCGCGGTATGATCATGTACTCGAGGGCGTTCAGCAGCCTCTGGGTCCTCTCGAGCTCCTTGGCCAGCCTGAAGATGGCGTTCTCGAACTCCGCGGCCTTGAAGATCGAGGGAAGCACCTTCCTCATCTGCCGGGCGGCCCTGTCCACGGCGACGTTGGTGTCGGCGAAGCCGTAGGTCATGCCCATCTCCTTCTCCGACATGGTGATGGAGGGCACGTCGACATCGACGATCCTGCGGACGTGGACGTCTGCCTCCACCATGGGCGGGGTGTTGGCTGCCGTGCCTTCGAGCCTCAGGGGCCCGAGCTTCAGGTAGGCGTCGTAGAGGGCAAGGTAGGCGTCCGAGAGAGGCTCTGATATTTCGTCGCGCGCCTTGCTCGCCTGCTGGATCATCTCGTCGAGCCTCTTCAGCAGGACGTCCCTCTTATCGTCGAGAACCTTCTTCACCCTCTGGGCGGTCTGGAGCCTTCGGCGCGTCCCGATCAGCTCGATCTTGGTGGGAAGTACGTTGGAGCCGGAGGCTACTGACATCTCTAACCACCCGACTTGGCCTTGACGTAGTATTTCTTGATGAACTCTTCCTTGATGTTGGTCAACTCGCTCTCCGGGAGGATGGAAAGGACGTCCCAGGCGATGCGGGCCGTGTCCTCGAATGTCCTGTTCTCGTCGTAGCCCTGGTTGAGGAACTTCTGCTCGAACTCGTCGCCGAACTGCAGGTACTTCAGGTCTGAGCCTGTGAGGCCTGACTTGCCTACGATCTCCGCCAATGCCCTCAGCTCGACGGCGCGCGCGTAAGCGTTGTAGAGCTGGTTCCCGAGCTGATGGTGGTCTGCCCTCGCCCTTCCCTGCTTGATGACCACGCCCAGCGCGGGCCCCATCAGCCTGCTGAGGCTCGACAGGACGTAGACTGGCGGGTAGATTCCCTTCCTGAAGAGGTCTCTCGCCAGGAAGATCTGGCCTTCGGTGATGTAGCCTGTCAGGTCGGGGATGGGATGGGTGACGTCGTCGCTGGGCATGGAGAGGATCGGCATCTGCGTGATGCTGCCCTTCTTCCCCTTGATCCTGCCGGCGCGCTCGTAGTTGGTCGCCAGGTCGGTGTAGAGGTAGCCGGGGAATCCCTTCCTGCCGGGGACCTCCTCCCTCGCGGCAGAGATCTCCCGGAGCGCCTCCGCGTAGTTGGTGATGTCAGTGATTATGACGAGAACGTGCATTCCTAGTTCGAAGGCAAGGTACTCGGCCGCCGTCAACGCGACACGCGGCGTGATCACTCTCTCGATTGCCGGGTCGTCAGCAAGGTTGAGGTACAGGACCGAGCGCCTGATTGCTCCGGATTCGGCGAGCGTCCGCTGGAAGAATGTCGCCTCGCTGCTGGAGACGCCGACGGCAGCAAAGACCACGGCGAACTCCTCGCCCTCTCCTACCACTGTAGCCTGCCGGGCGATCTGCGCGGCGAGCTGGTTATGGGGCATTCCCGCGCCCGAGAATATCGGCAGCTTCTGTCCCCTGACGAGGGTGAGCATCCCGTCGATGACAGAGACCCCGGTCTGGATGAGGTCTGTCGGATAGTCCCTCCTCTCGGGGTTGATCGGAGCGCCGTTGACGTCGAGGAAGCTCTTCGCGACCGGGTCTGGGAGACCGTCGATGGGCTTTCCGAGGCCGCTGAACACCCTCCCCAGGAGCTGGTCGGAGACTGGCAGCTGCATCGTCTTTCCCAGGAATCGCGCGCGGGTTCCGCTGATTGAGAGACCCGAGGTCCCTTCAAACACCTGGACAACCGCCTTGCCGAAGCCCGTCTCCAGCACCCGGGCCAGCCGCGTCGCGCCGCTCTGGTCTTCGATTTCCACAAGCTCGTCGAAGGCCGCCCTCTCCACACCGTCGACAACGAGGAGCGGGCCCCTGATTTCCGCGACCTTGCTGTACTCCACTCCGGAGGCCGACTTGCTCATGCGGCCCTCACCTCTTGGACCCCGCTGATTGTTCCGAACTCGTCGTGCATCTGCTTCACAAGCGAGTCGAGCTTGTCGAGTTCCTCGCCCTTTATCGCGAACTTGGCCCTCAGCATTGGGGCGATGACGGACATCCCCCTGATTTTCGCTAGGGAGACGCCGTTCCGCAGCGCCCTGAGCGCCTCTTGGTGGTACTGGACGAACATCTTCATCATCTTGAACTGCTTTTGTGAGCTGCAATAGGCGTCCACGTCGTCGTAGGCGTTCTGCTGGAGGAATCCGATCTGTATCATCCTCGCCACGTCCAGAATCAGCTTCTCCTCGTCTGGAAGGGCCTCGGGGCCGAGAAGCCTCACGATTTCCTTCAGCGCGTCTTCCCTCTGCAGGATGCTGTAGGCGTCAGACCTCACCGCCAGCCAGTCCTTGTCGACCCGCTCTCCCCACCACTTGCTGACCGATTCGATGTAGCCGGAATATGAGGTCATCCAGTTGATGGACGGGTAGTGGCGGGAGTACGCGAGCCTCGCGTCCAGCGCCCAGAAGTTCTTGACGAACCTGATCGTCTGCGAAGTCACAGGTTCGGTGAAATCGCCGCCCGCGGGCGAGACTGCGCCGACAAGCGTGATTGAACCCGTTCTTTCTGGCGTGCCGAGGACGCTCACCCTGCCCGCCCTCTCGTAGAATTCCGCGAGTCTCGATGCCAGATAGGATGGGTAGCCCTCCTCTGCCGGCATCTCCTCCAGCCTTCCGCTGATTTCGCGAAGCGCCTCTGCCCATCTGCTCGTGGAGTCCGCGACGAGCACTGTATCGTAGCCCATGTCCCTGTAGTACTCTGCCATGGTGACGCCGGTGTAGATGCTCGCCTCCCTCGCAGCGACCGGCATGTTGCTGACGTTGGCGATGAGTATGGTCCTCTCCATCAGCGGGCGGCCTGACTGGGGGTCGATGAGTTCGGGGAACTCGACGAGAACCTCGGTCATTTCGTTCCCCCGCTCTCCGCAGCCTATGTGGAATACTACCTTCGCGTCAGCGTATTTTGCAACGCTGTGGAGGGTCACGGTCTTTCCTGTTCCGAAAGCGCCGGGTATCGCGCCAGTCCCACCCTTTGACATGGGGAAGAACGAGTCCAGCACCCGCTGTCCCGTCAAAAGTGGAATCACGGGGTCGAGCCTCTCACGATTCGGGCGCGGCGTCCTCACGGGCCAGCGATGGAAGAGCTTCAGCTCGTACTTCTTTCCTGACTTGTCCTCGGCTGTCGCCACAACTTCGTCGACCTTGAACTTGCCAGACTTCACGACGTCATTCAGTTTGCCCTTGGGTACGAGCGGAGGGACGAGAATCCTGTGATCGATGAGCGGCGATTCCTTGACGGTTCCGATGATGCTGCCGCCTTCAATCTGATCCCCTGCGCGCACTGAAGGCACGAACTCCCACTGCTTGTCGAAGGGGATTGAATCTGCTGTGACTCCCCTGGTGATGAATGCGCCTGCCTTCTTCGCTATCACGTCCAGGGGGCGCTGAAGTCCGTCGTATATCTCGCCGATCATCCCTGGTCCCAAAGTTGTTGATAACGGCTGCCCAGTTCCAACTACTGGTTCGGAAGGACGCAGTCCACTGGTCGATTCGTATACCTGCACGAAGGCTATGTCGCCCGTCAGCTTGATCACCTCGCCAACAAGCTTCTCCTCGCCGACCTGAACGACCTCGTACATTTTTGCGGCTGACATTCCGGAAGCTTTCACCGCGGGGCCTGAAATCCACTCGATCTTGCCCTTGACTACCAAAGGAATACGGGGGCCTCGAAGCGTTCGATTGAAAAGCCTTGTGATGGGATTTCCAAGGAGCTTCTCAAGGCCGCCTTCAACCTACTGAGATTTGCCTGAAAACGCGGACTGAAGAGTGGCAGGCCTTTGCACAATCCGAATGTTCATGTTAACCTCGAGTCCGGCGATCGAGATTGGCTGCAGACCCTAACAACAGCATGACTTGGCCAAGGAATCGTGAAACACGACGTTGGACGTCCAAGGAACAACGGCTGTCAGCACTTATAAGCGCGGACGGGAAAATCGGCAGGCAGAATAGAATTGGACCCGGACCACGTCTATGGCCATCTGTCCAACTCGTACGGAAAGAATCACTTCGAGGTCGACAAACCCCTTCAGATTGTTCTCGAATACTTCCTCGGGAAGGTTCCTCCCCTGTCTTCGCTGGGAATCTTCGCAGGAGGGGAGCTCTACGAAGTCGCCGACTACGTCGACAAGGTGGCCAGGCCCAAGTTGCTCACCTGGGACATAAACGGCGAAAGAGTAGACGAAGTCTGGATTGCGCCCTCGGAGAGGCGCGTCCTCGAGAGACTGTTCAAAGAGTTCGACGTGAACAAAGCGCCCTATAGAGGAGGAACCTGGTTTGAGCACTACGGCGCGATGTATCTGGTCTCGGACCCAGGGATCGGTTGTATCCTCACAGTGACTAACCAGACAGCCTATGCGCTCTACAAGTACGGCACTGAAGAGCAAAGGAAGCTCGTTCCTGCTTTGATTGGCGAGACGGATCAGATCAGCTACGGGGCGACGTGGTTTACTGAATTGCAGGGTGGCAGCGATCTGGGGGCCAACCTCGTCGAAGCGCGCATGCAGAATGGTAAGTGGAGCATGACTGGCGACACGAAGTACTTCGCGAGCAACGCTGGGCTCGCCGATTTCGCCCTTGTCACAGCAAGGCCCAAGGGGGCGCCCACGGGAGCGAAGGGTCTTGGGCTCTTCCTCGTGCCCAAGCTCAATGTGGCCGGGAAGAAGAACTTCACGATCAGAAGGCTGAAGGAGAAGAGCGGGACCATCAGTGTTCCCACCGGCGAAGTGGAATTCCACGACGCGGAAGCTCAGCCCATTGGCGACCTGCGCAACGGAATCTACTACACCATGGAGAATCTGATGGTGTCGCGTCTATCCAACTCGGTTGCGGCGGTGGGTATCGCGAGAAAGGCGTTCCTTGAGGCCTACTACTACGCCCAGAAGAGAAAGGCCTTCGGCAAGCCCCTGATTGAGCACCCCTTGGTCCAGAGAGACCTGCTGGACATGGAAGCATACATCGAGGGGGGCCTGGCATTGACATTCAAGGCAATCGACCAGTTCCAAAAGTCGTGGACCGAGGTTCCTCCCTACAGCGAAGCGTATCACTACGCCAGGTTGCTCACGCACATCGCGAAGAACATCACCGCGGAGACCGCTGCGTGCGTGACCAAGACGGCAATGGAGTTGTTCGGAGGGATAGGATTTCTGAACGAGTATCCGGTGGAGAGGCTTCACAGGGAGGCATTGATTACGCCCATTTGGGAGGGACCGAGCAACATCCAGGCTCTGGACATGCTTGAGGTGATTTCCGAGAAGCATGCGCATACAACCCTGCTCAATGACCTGGAGCGATTCAGGGGAAGGATTGTCGAAGGCAAAGACCTGGCAGAGCTCGGAGAGAGGAGGGTTCAGGATGAGCTGCGCAGACTATCCTCTTTGTCCCAGGCGGAAGCTCAGTTTTGCGCCAAGGAGGCCTTGAACGTCATCGGCCACGCCATTGCGACCATCGTTTTGCTTGACATTGGGAACAGGCTGAAGACTGAGAGGTTTCTCACAGGTGGGAGACTGTATGCCACTCGTTTTCTGGAGGGCATTGCGTATCCCGCAGAAATTCTTCGCGACGCGAGGAGATTTCTCGAGATTGACAAGATAGAAAGGCACGAATTCGCCCGTGCGTGATGGTTTCACTGTCTTCGGTCTGTCGAAACGCGCCACCTCCTTCTGAAGGCGTATGCGGCCGCCACTCGAGTGCTCGGCCGCCAACTGTTTCGGATGCAGAGGTTATATTCAAGGGAAGGAACAAGGACAAACCGGCGATTAGATGAAGGCGAAGACACAGACGTTCGCCGCCGCGCTTACCTTCATCACGTCGCTGACTGTCGGGAATGCCCCTTACCTCTTCTTCGGCTATGGTGCCAGCGCTCTGGGCATGCTGACTACTGGCCTCCTTCTGGATCCTATTCCGGCGACCGTTGTGTTCTTCGCCGCCAACGCTTCGGCCCTGGGCCTAGTTGCCGTCACGCACTCGGGGTTCACCCTCCTCGTAGTCGGAGCGGCAATCGTGAGGCCCATCCAAGTCTTCGTCTTGGCTAGACTCAGACAGCGCATGGGTCCTTTTGGGGCGTCGGTGAGTACCGTTCTCCTAGGCACGGCCGTCGCTACGGTACTCGGGTTCGCGTTCTACGGTGGCGATGCGATAAGCACGCCGATGACCTTCTTCGACGCCTTGTTCATCCTTCCAGCTTACCTCATCGCCAAGGGAATCAGAGGTGCGAAGCAAGAAGGACTGCTCGTTGCAGGCGTGGCTCTTGTGTCGACCCTAGGCCTCTTCATGTCATCGAGCGCGTTCATTGTCCCCGTTGCGACGGTTGTCAGCGTCGTGCTCCTCTCCGTGTCAGTGTGGGCAGGCATGAAGAAGGAAATTCAGAGGCGCGTCCTGGCGTTCGCGTTCGTCGCATGCATCATCGCTGTACCTGCCGCGCTGGCTACCAGTCCGCTCGCACTCTCCTACAACGCACGCAACGCCTTCTATCCTCTCTATCCCGATTCGCTCTTGGCGTCTCAATGGACGCAGACTGATTCCTCGTCCGCCTGTATGCAGGGCAACATCGCCGGAGCTGGAACGATTCAGAATGGCGTCTGGGGACCTCAACGGCTGAGGGTACTCAGCACATGCGTGACAGTCAGCGGCGCGGTCGAGGGCATCGAATCCACGTCTGGCCCGGCCAAAGACAACGACTTCGGTATTGACATTAGGCTCGACCCTCAGTACGCCCAAATGCTCTCTATTGGGAGCCTCGTTCTCAACGGCGGCCTGATGCATGCTGAGGTGGTCCCCTCGCAGCAGCCCTCGCTCGCCGCCCAGTTCAGCACAATGAAGCCCGGGGAAAGAATCACTGTGACAGGCGCCTTCGTCCTCGACACGGACCACGGCTTCTGGTCTGAGATACACCCGGTGTGGGCCATGACGCTCACTCCAGGGGGCTGAGCATGGCGTCGGGTGACAGGGGCTTCGACGTCGCTGTCATCGGGGGAGGCGTCGTCGGCTTGATGGTAGCTTACAGGCTGTCTCGTAGGCGCATTCGCGTGTGCCTGCTCGAAAAGCAGGAGGCCGCTGGGATGGGAGTCACATCTGGGCAGGCGAATGTGATTCATGTGGTGCAGCTGCCCTTCGGCTCTTTGAAGAGCAGGCTGGCTAGAAAGGGGAACGCGATGTACGACAGCCTCTGCAGAGAGCTGGACGTCAAGCTCCTCAGGATGCCGGCCCTGCTCGTCGTGAGGGGATGGATGAAGCTTCCAGTCCTGCTCGTCGCGTACGTCTATCTCCTCGCAAACCTCCGCGGACAGTTCAGAACCCAGCTGATGCGTGGCCCCAGCCTCAGGAAGCTCGAGCCATCGCTTGCGGAGTCCGTAACCGCCGGAGTCGTCGTCCATGGTTACGGTACTGTGGACGTGGCGTCCTTGGTCGCCAGGTTGAAGCAGGTTCTAGAGAGTAAGGGAGTTGTACTCGAGCTCGGTTGCGAAGTGACGGGCGCAGAGGTCGGCGAGAACTCGACGGTGCTCAAAACGAGCAAGGGAGACATCGCTGCGAGGTACGTGGTGAACGCCGCAGGACTGCGTTCGGACGACGTCGCGAAGCTGCTGGGCAGGGATCTCGGCAGGCTGGAGCCGGGCCTCGGCGTGATGGCCGTCTACTCCGGCCTGAGCCTGAAGACCATAATCGCTCCTCTGCCCATCAGCGTCGGCTCTAGGACCAAGGGGGGCGCGATAATCCCCGCCCCGGATGGCACCGCAATCTTCGGTCCGACCCTGAGAGTCACCCAATCTAAGGACGACAAAGCGTTCACAGATGAGGACGTGAACCTGCTGAAGCAGAAGTTCGGTCCGCTTCTGGCGGTCGCAGGGAAGCTTGTTCGAGTCTACACGGGCATCAGACCGCTCTCGCCAACGAAGGACTTCGTCGTCGACGTCGACAAAAGGAGACGGGTCGTGAGCCTAGTCGGAATCGAGTCCCCTGGGCTGACGGCCGCCCCGGCGCTTGCCGAGCTTGTCGACGAAGCGGTCTTGGGAGCGGCTAGTTGAGCAGCAAAGATCTGTACGCCTGTGTCGATGTCGGAACGACCAGGGTCAAGCTGAACCTGTACGACTCGGAGCTCGGGAGGGTCCACTCGGAAGATGTGACAGTGCCAGTCACCGAGGGGCTTCAGGACGCGGAGCAGCTGTTCTCGGCAGTGAAGCACCTCCTCCTCAAGGGCAGGGAATTGGGAGCCAAGTCCGCAGGCCTGGCCACATACAGGGCGTCGACCGTGGCCTGGGACAGGGAAGGGAAGCCGCTCACGCCCATCGTGACGTGGACCGACAGATCTGTGTATTCCACGTTCAGGAAGCTGCCGGCACATCTGAAGCTTCTGGGGAGGGTTCCACCGTTCGACCTTGTAATCTCAGCCTACTCCCCTGTGATGAAGTTTCTGAGGCTCAGAGAGCTGCACCCTTCGATGGGGGAGGGCCACATGGAGTGGACGCTGGACGCCTACCTCGCCTACAGGCTCACAGGCAGGTTCGCCTCAGACGCCACCAACGCCTGTCTCACTGGCATAATCGACCCGAGGACGATGAAGCCCATAGGCGCCGTGAGGTCCCTCTTCGGGTTCAGGACCGAGGTGCCCGAACTCGTCGAGAACACCGAGAGAATCGGGTCGTTCAACGGCCTCGATCTCGACTGCATGATAGCAGACCAGCAGGCCGCGAGTGTGGCCGAAGGCGCGACGGAGAGGGGGGTCGCAAAGGTCACCAACGGGACGGGGACGTTCGTCGACGTGCCAACCGACGGCTTCCGCAGGAAGGGCGACCTCATTCCGCTCGTCCTGCTCAAGCACAAGGGCAAGGTCTTCTTCGGGGTCGAGGGTTACCTTCCCACAACCGGCGTTGCCGTGGAGATGATGAAGGAGATGGGAATCCTGAAGGGCTACGACGACTTGGAGGTGGAGGGGGATGGGGGTGGGAGCGTCCTCTTTCTCCCGGCTCTCTCCGGCCTGCAGGTGCCGCGCCTCCCTTCGGCGAAGGGGCTGATTGTAGGCCTCGACCTCAGCTCCGACAAACGGGCCGTCATCTCTGGGCTGCTGAAATCCATAGCCTTCCACGTGAAGCTCGTGCTAGAGCAGGCTGGGGAGGAGGTGAGAACCCTCAGGGCCGACGGGGCACTGTCGAAATCTGACGAGCTTCTGATGAGAATCTCCGCTGCCACCGGATTGGCGGTCGAGAGGAACAGGGATGTGGAGGCCACGTCCAGGGGATTGGCGATGCTGCAGATGGCCTCGCTGGGCAAAGGCTCGTTGGGGGAACTGGCGAAGGTCAGAGACGAGGCAGACGTTTTTAGGAGAATGGCAACTCCCAACCAGCAGGAAGAATACAAGAGATGGCAGAGAGTGATAGGATTGTTGAGGAGCTCGAAGGGATCCTTCCTAGCCGAGTGACCAAGGACGTCTCAGCCCACCTGAAGGACTGGTGGCCCCTCCTCTGGCTCGACAGCGAAGCGGAGGGCAAGGCCATTGCAGCAGCGAGGCCAATCAGCGTCAACGAGCTGGTCGCGCTCGTCAACTTCGCTTCCTCCAACGGAGTGGCCCTATACGTCCGCGGCGGGGGGAGTTCGGTGACCGGTGCTTCTATCCCCGCCGGCGGAGTGGTCGTCGACATGAGTGGCATGAACCAGATACTGGACCTCGACGAAGCGAACAGGACGGCGACCATCCAAGCTGGAGTCACACTGAAGGACGCGGAAGCCAAGCTCAACGCGATAGGTTTCACCATTTCGCAGCTCCCGCAGTCGCTCGAACTCGCGACCGTTGGAGGATACGTCTCCACGATGGGAACGGGGCAGTACAGCACCAAATACGGTGGGGTGGAGGACTCGGTTCTGCGACTGCAGGTGGTGCTGCCCACCGGTGAGGTTGTCTGGACCAGGAAGAGGGGAGCTCCGCGTTCGTCCATGGGCCCCGATCTTGCGAAGCTCTTTCTCGGAGCCGAAGGCTCGTTCGGCATAATTTCAGCGGCCGAGCTGAAGATTCGTAAGCTTCCTAAGCACGTGTGGAAGGCAGCGTACAGCTTCTCGAGCTTCGAGAATGCTGTCAACGCATCGAAGGCGCTGATGGATTTGGACATCAGGCCGGCGGTCTGCAGGGCCTACAACGAGGCCGAGTCCGTGTTCCAGTTTGGCGAGCAGTCATGCATACTGCTCCTGGTTTACCACTTCAACTCAGAGGCTCTCTTCAAGGCTGTGAGAGAAGAGGTCTCCGCTATGCTCGAGCAGGTCTCCACCGTGGCGAACCCGGAGTTGGTAGAGAGATGGCTCGAGAAGAGGTTCAATTTCAAGGAGGAGATTGAGACGGTGCGGAAGATGGGTTACGCGCTGGACACCATCGAGATGGGTGTGAAGTGGACAAGGCTCTACGGACTCTACGTCGATGTCGTAGAATCGCTCGAGAAGCTCAAGGGGGTCTCGGGCGTCGGGGCCCACGTCTCCCACCTCTACGACCAAGGAGCTTGCATCTACTTCACTGTCATCTTCGAACCCAACAAGGAGGTGTACTGGAAAATCTGGGAGGCGCTGGCCAAGGTCGCGGGGACCCACGACGCGACTCTCTCACACCATCACGGTGTCGGGATTCTGAAGAGGACCTACGCAAAGGACGAGGTCCAGACGAAGCTATTGGAGAAGATCAAGCAGGCCACAGACCCGAAGAACATACTCGGCCCCAACAGATTGCCCTGAGCGGCTGAGCACGCTCACTCTGAGCCGAGGCGCCCACCCATCGCTACTCTTACTTTGGTGAAATCTGTCTATGTTGAAATAACGGAAGTGGGAATTTGCAGGAACAGGTTGTACAGTGTGGTAGACGTACCATTTGAGGGGCATCCTGACACCTTTCCAACCATGAAACTGCTGCAAAAAGCACAGAAGGTGGAGGGAATCAACTCCATGTGCTGCGATTTCTCTATCGCATCCAAGGCTTCGGTCCGAGCGCGCCCGAGTTCAAGTCGCGACAGGCGGAGATTCGCCGAATCATAAGAAGGACTATAAGAGACGGTGTAAAATCTGAAGCCCGTGCCGCGTCTGATTGTACTCGGCATTCCAGGGTCCGGACGCAGCACCTTTGCATACGAAATGAGTGGCTTGGATGCAATCAAGACAAGGTTCGACTCTTATGCGATTGCCGAGACTGCAGATGATGCCATGCGGCTGACTCGAGGCAGCGAATCTACGATTGTCTTGCTAGTCGACTATCCCAAGTTCAAGCAGGACCCGAATTATCAGGCCAGTTCCCTCGCGGATGCTGACAGTCTTCGGAAAAAGGGTTTGAAGTTCGTTGTGGTGGCAAACAAAATCAACGACACGGAAGACACTCCTTCTTCAGTCAAAAGCACACTGGCTCGGCGATTCCCCACTGTGGCTACCTACGCGTATGACAGCGCACCGTCGGTGTTTGACCGTCTGCCCACCCCCAGCGGCGAGATTGCTAGGCAGGCAATATTCTCTTTTTCGCAACTGAAAGCAGGGAAACCTTTCGACATCAGCAAAGACCAGACGACGTGGCTGACGCGCGCGGGCCAGACCAAATCAGACATGAATAAGGCGAAGTCGGACATCTCCAGCGCCCTTACAAGTCCTAGCAACGCTAATCCCGCATCAGTCGAGCTTACGGGCCCATGGGGGATAGGCCTGAAGGCCACGGGACCAGTCGCTTTTCCTTTCGTCGTTGTGGTAACCTTTGTGTTAGCCTTCTTTACCCTCAGTCAGCTTCTCCCAAATGTAAAGGACGTATTCACGCAGTTGGTCTTTTTGTTAGCGGTGTTCATCGGGATGGCAATACTTGCATTCGTATGGCTCCAAAGCAACAAGCTAGTCAAGAGTTTGGGGGCTTCGGCAAGCTAGCAGCTTGACTAGGCCGCGTCGAGCGCGTAGCTATCCGTACAGACCGTGAAAGCGGTGCAAGAAAAGCAGCGTCGGGGAGCATGATTCGGCCGCAACTATCTACGGTTGTAGGACCGCGGTCGTTTCTTCGGCAACTGGAAGCGTTCCTTGAAAAGCTAATGATGCTTGAGTGCATCGGTGGCCGTTCTATTGCGTAAGGTCTAAGCGTTCTTCAGGTCAAGACTAGGCCGAAACATGTGGTGCCTGCTTCCGACCCCTGGTCCCCACCCCGTGACTCCTCTCGACCCTCTTCTCCACCCAAGCCTCGTAGGTGTCCTCGGGCGGCTTCCTCTGCTTAGCTTCACCAGCCGATGACTTTTGGGTCCCCAGCCAGACCTCGGTAGAGTCCCTTGGCAGGTGCGTCTTCTCCCCTTTTCTCGACTCCCTCATTGTTAATCATGGGCCGCCTCGGACAATATAAACGATAACGACGACAGCCAAGAGTGGGAATCACGACCGGAGCGCAAATCTCGACCATCAGTTTAACGGGCACCCGGATATGCTGCCCTTCGCCATGAGCCTCCCCATGTTCCCATCGACGTCGGGCACCAAGCCGAGCGAACTGCACGTCTACACAATCGAGGAGTGCCAGGGCTGCCAGCAGAAGACGAAAAGGGATTTCAAGGTCGGCGACTACATCACCGCTGACGCGGGGACGTGCGAGAAATGCCACGGCAAGAAGATGATCATCTCAATCTACGGAGAGAAGCCGCCGAAAGGCAGTGAGAGAACCACGGCGTCAGAGCATGGAAACACGCCCGGGAAGCAAGCTCAAACCGGAGGCCGAGCTACTGCGTGACTGCACGGACCATTGGCTTTTGTTGAATTGGCGCAGCCTGGGCTGTCGGTGCGGCGTAGCCTGCCAGCTTCTGCTCAAGGGCGTTCTTCTTCCCTTTCAACCCGTTCAACTCCCCCTCGAGACTCCTGGCCTGCCTCTCCAATTCCCTGAGCGCCACCTTCTGGCTGAGCATCTCGACTTCTCTCTGGGCCGCGTCTTTCTCCCGTGCGAGGCTGGCTATTTTCTCCTCGAGCTGGGCCTTCAAAGTTGCGAAGTCCTGAACTGCCGACATGGGGTTGATGGGAGCTCTCGCAGCATTTCTGAGGGCGGACTGAAAATGCTTGATTGAGTCGTGAACTCTGATAGACTTCCGAGCCTCCGTGTGGGCTCAAGAGCGCGCTTCGTCCCAGGCGCGCGACCAGGCTAGCCTCCCGCGCTGCCTCCTGAATGGATCGCCTCCCTTGGGGGGCGTCCATTCTTTTCATAATATTGTTAGGGGCTTTTGATGAGTAAGCAAAAGCGCGAACTTTGCGGCTGCGGAGGCCATGCACACGCAACTCGACGATCCAATCGGTGGGGTTGGGCCAGGCTAGGCCCGCCCTTCATTTTTTCTTCTGGCGCTGTGCTTGGACTGCAGACTTCGCCTTCTTCAGGTCATAGTTCCATCCGCCCTGGAACATCTCGTATGGGATGGTGAAGAGGCCGGCTTCCTTCTTCGTGAGGTACGACATCTGGACCCTGTCGAACAAGTCAGGGACCTCCGAGCTCAGGTATTCCAGCGTGGTGGCCGCCTCGCGGAGGGGAGTGTAAAGGAAGGCGACGTAGGTCCCGTCCTTGAGTATGTACTCTGCCCAGAGGAATGGTATCTTGCTGACGACCCGTTGCACCCGTCGCAGGCCGCCGCCGAGGCCCTTGAAGGTGAGCTTGGTGACCAAGACGGAATGGGTGATTGACTTCTCGATGTCGTGGGCCCAACGGAGATAGTAGCTTGACATCAGCTTCTGCTCCTGCACGTGCGCCCTGTAATGATACTCCAGCGTCTTGGCGTGGACCTTCACCTTCTTCGCTATGGAAACCAGATGTTGAAGCGAATCAATCTGCAGCTCCTTGACCAGGAGCAGGTCGTAAAGGTCAGTCCGGGCTGGTGGGACGCTGCCGACAATCTTCATCTCCGACCCTGCGCTCTGCTTCACTCTGTTCCAGTCAATCTCCCAGGTGCCTGACTTGAAATCGAAGAACCTCGGATCCATCCTGTTGATTCGACCGACCACTGTCTCGCTCTGTATGAATCCAGAGAGAATTCCTGATTTCTTCATGTGCGTCAGCAGTTCCTCGTGCAAGCTCCTCTTGCCTTCTGGAATGGCAAACAGGCAGGTGTAGCTCCCCTGAGGCAGCAGCTTGGCGTAGTAGACGAGGCAGGCATGCCGATTCAGGGCGAGGAAGACCTCGCGGGTGCCACCAGCGAACTTTGGCGAGAATCGTAACTCCGCCCAGATGGGCACCAATCCGAGCTTCCTGTAGTCGACCTCGGCGTGTATCCTGATGCCCAGCTTCTTGAACTGCCTCTTTACCTTGTACCGGATTGTCTCTGGGTGGGCTCCTGTCATCCGCGAAAGCTCCGCTATGTTCCTCGGCCCGACCTCTTGTATGGAACGAACGAGCTGCTCTTCAATCGGCTCGTTCTTCCTCACCATGCGGACGACTGGACGCTGCCCTGCCAAGTTGACCGCTGCTCCTCGTGAATCGGCTAATTAACGTTCTGGAGCAGGAAACCGCGTTTTGGCTAGTGAAGGATGTGCTGACGCGAACGCTGCAGAGACAGACCGCGGAGGAAGCTCAGCCGCTGAGGACCGCGGCGACGTCCTTTCTCAGCGTAGGCCTTGACCTCTCGAGGCGAGCCTCGAACGTGTTGTCGAACCTGATGCTCTTGTCGGGCGTCGTCAAAACGACACCGCCGATTGTTTCCAGCCGCTTGTCGCCTGGGGTCAGCCTCCCCCGCTCGCCCTTGATCCCCTTGGCTATGGAGAACACTTCCTTCGCGTCCTCGGAGTTGGTGGAGACGAGAGCGTTCGGACCTATCACGTCTATCGCCTCCTCAAGGAGCTGCTTCAGGGCCGTTTCGTGGCGCTTGCCTTCAAGCTTGGATATCTGCGAGACAGCGGCGGAGAATACCTCCTCGACGGCCTCTTCCATGACCTTGAGTTGGGAGTTCCTGGCCTCCAGTTCGGCGGCCCCGATGATCTGCCGCTTGAGGGCTTCTGCCTGCTTGGTGCTCGTCTCGAGAATCTTGGAGACCGTTTCTGCAGTCTCCGCCTTCGACTTCTGAATGACTGCGAGCGATTGATCCCGCCCCTCCTGGAGCTCTGTCAGCACCTCTCCCTCGAACTCGTTCGCCACCTTCTGAAGCGTATCCGCTGTTGAGTTGCTCAAACCAATCAGACTCCCAGAATCGCCCGAAGCATCGCCCTGTACTCCACTTTCTCAGCCTTGCTGCCCGGTCCCGGTACAGAGTAGATCAGGGGGACCGCGTTCTTGGTCCTCATGACCGTGAGCTCGTCGCTTATCGGCTTGGCCACGTCGTCGCTGACCATGATGAGACCGACCGCCGGATCGGCTGTGAGCTTCCGAATCTTCTCAAGGGCCTCCTGCGAAGAGGACGTGTATTCGCCGTTCGCACCCGCCAGCACGAATCCGGTGACGAACGCCTTGCCGCCGACGGCGACCACTTTCATTGTCCCTCACCCAGGAGCCTCTGAAGCACCAGCTCGGAGGCTTCCTTCTTGCGCTTTGATATGGACTCTGCGAACTTCTTCGTGGCGGCTTGACCCTTCTTCCTGATTTCCGCCGCCTCGGCCTCGGCCTCGGCCCTGGCTTGAGAGAGCCTCTCCGAGGCAAGCTTCTGCGCCTCCGCCAAGGCCCTGCCCTTTGCTTCCTCCGCCCACTCGGCCGCGTCCTTGACCAGCCTCTTCTTGGTGTCCGCAACATCTCCCTTCACCCTGTCGAGTTCGGCTTCGAACTCGGTTAGGGCCTTGACTGTGTCCGAGATGGTCTGAGGCATCTTCTGGATTATTGCGGCTGGGTCGGTTTTGCGTAATTAAACGTTCAGCTGATGGTTAGTCGCTTGGGCAGGGTTGCGTCAGCAGTCCTGATGCGCCCTTCCGCTGCAATCAGAGGAAAGCAGCCGCCTGAAGGGTCATGAGGTGAGTTTCAGTATCGCCCTGGCCACTTCGCCGTCCGCCTCCTCGAGGGCGGCCATCGCCTTCTCGCGAGTGACATTCGCCTGCTGCTGCACAAGCAAGACATCCTCTTCGTTGAATGTCTCCTTCTCGACCTCCACCTCCTCCACTTCTCCCACCACCTGGAAGATTCTGCTGCCCTGGGCGTTCACCTCGGAGACCGAAGCGTCCTTGATGTGCATCTCCTTGTCGGATGTCCTTATGATGACTTCTTTGACGTCGGGGACTTCCTTCATGTTGATGCCAAGCCGCTCCATGGTGCGACGGGCTTGTCTGTTGTCCATCTTCATGTTCCCAGACCTTCCCTGACCTTTACGGCCGCCCCAGACTTAAACTGTTGGATGAATCCGCCCGCCATGACGGAAGTTCCCACCCCGATTACTCTCCCTGAAGCGTCTAGCACCGCCACGTCGCCTCCGGGCCCGACCCTGCTCCCAGCCTTCGTCACGAACTTGCAGAAGACAGATTTGCCGCCCTTGACAAAGGGGACGGCGTCGTCGGCGACGGTGACGCAGTTCTTCAGAAACTGGCGGCTCTTGGAAAGGACGCCGGCGCCGTACACCGAGAGTGCCATTGAGCCGTTCGGCCTGATGGTTGCAAACAGCCTCTCGTTGTGGTAGACGAGCTTGACTCTGCCCGACCGTCTTGAGTAGGCCAGCCTCATGCCTTCTCGCGGAATCGCTTTGCTTACATTCCTGCCGAACAGGTAATCCACCATGATGGAGAGCCTCCTCGTCTCGTCAGGAAGTCGCATCGTCTCGGACCCAAGACTGCCTTGATTAAAAGAGCGAAGGGACGTCCGCGCTCAAATAAGCGGGACGAGACGAAGTCGCTCGTTGGCAGACCCGGTGGTCCTGACCGTTCTCGCATACGGGCACGTACTCTCCGCGGTTGGCTGGCTGGGAGGCAGCTTGCTGACGGGCTTCGTCATCGGTCCCGGTCTCCAGAAGCTGTCGCCGCCCTCACGGCTGGAATTCACGGACAAGCTGATTCCGAAGATTCTCAGGTATGTCATGGGAATGATCGCCGGGACCTTCTTCTTCGGCCTCCTGCTGCTCTACTACATGACGGGTGGCGATTTCTCGATGCTGTCTCCATCCACTACCTTCGGTGCCGCGATGTCCGTGGGGATCGGAATCGCAGTGATCACCGCAATCCTGGCGTTCACTGTAGTCATCCCATCCTTCTACAAGATGGCCTCCATCGCTGAAGGAGTGCTGAAGAGCGGCGGGCAGCCCCCGCCTCCGGAGATGATGAAGTACGCAAGAAGGGCGAAGATTGGCTCAGAGACGGGATCCCTGTTGCTGCTGCTCGTACTCGTGATGATGGTCGCCGCAGGTTTCTACTAGCGCCTCTAGTCAGACACGGAAGGGCTTATCCACCCATAGGTACTCGGGACTGCATTGGCTTTCTAGAATGAGCACGACCAGGGCTCTCCTGATTCACTACCCGGACAAGTACATCGAGGAAGAAGCCATAGCGCTGGCAGAGGCCGGTGGCTACGAGCCGGCGGCCCAGCTCACCCAAAGATACCTTGACCGTGCGCGCTACGGCATCGGAGACGGCAAGGCGGAGGAGGCGGCGGAGCTTGTTCGCGAGAGCGAGATAGGCACCGTCCTGTTCGACGGCTCGCTCAACGCGTCCCAGACCTACAATCTGGCCAAGCTCTGCAAAGTCGAGGTGAAGGACAGGGAGAAGCTGATACTGGAGATCTTCACAAGGAGGGCAACCACCGCAGAGGCAAAGCTCCAGGTGGAGCTCGCGGAGCTGCAGTACGAGCTGCCGAGGGCGAGGGACAAGGTGAGGAAGGCGAAGTCGGGCGAGCAGCCCGGTTTCTTCGGGCTCGGCAAGTATGAAGTGGATGTCTACGTGCGAATGATGAAGAGGAGGATGGCGACCCTGAGGCGCAAGGTAGACCGGGTCGAGGACAGGCGCGAGATTCTGATGAACCACAGGGTGAAATCGGGCTACCCTGCGGTGGCGCTCGCAGGATACACTGGGGCCGGGAAGACGACCCTCTTCAACAGACTGACGGGGGAATCCAAGGAGGTGGATGCAGGCGTGTTCACGACCCTGAGCCCGACCGCAAGAGGGATAGACATCGGGGGGATGCGGGTGCTGCTTTCGGACACCGTCGGTTTCATAAGCCGGCTGCCTCCCTTCCTGGTCGAGGCGTTCAAGTCCACCCTCGAGGAGGTGTCGTACGCCGCAGTCGTCCTCCTCTTGGTCGACGCGAGCCAGCCGCCTGAGAAGATGGTGAACAGCCACCAGAGCTGCCTGAAGACGCTGGCCGACCTCGAAGTACCGGAGACGAAGACACTCACAGTGATGAACAAGGTGGACCTCGTCGGAGGGGAGGAACTCGGCGAGAAGATTTGGAGGCTCGGGGTCAGGGAGACCGTGGGTGTCTCTGCGAAGACGGGCAAGGGACTGGCCGACCTGACTCGCCTGATTCGTGAGAGAGTGCTGCGGAGCCAGCTGGGGGGAGCCGAAGTCGAAGCGGCCTGAAAGGAGCATCAAGGTTCTGAGGCTGGGCCAGAGGTACGTTCGCGACGACAGGACCCTGACGCATCTATGTCTTGTTTCCAGGGCGCTGGGGGCCGAAGCCATCTACCTCGAGGAGGTGGAGAAGGACATACCGGCGACGGTAGAAGAGGTCAACAAGAGTTGGGGAGGGAACTTCGGGGTGGTCATCGGCAAGAACCCGAAGAAGCTGGTGGCCGAGGCGAAAGACGAGGGAAGGAAGGTGGTCCACCTAACCATGTACGGTCTGCCGCTCCAGGACAAGATCGATGAGCTGCGCAGGGCCGATAGAATATTGATTGTCGTTGGAGGCCCGAAGGTGCCCGGTTACGTATATCACTCAGCGGACTACAACATCGCAGTCACATCTCAACCCCACTCGGAAATCGCAGCCCTCGCGATAGTGTTGCACGAGATTCAGAGCGGAGAAGAGCTTAAGAGGAACTTCGGAAAAAGTAAGCTGAGAATCGTCCCCTCTGCGAGGGGAAAGAGCGTTATCGAGTCATGAAGATCGAGTATGAGGACACTTTCGTAAAGGTAGCCGGCCTGATAGGGGGGCCCGACTACGTCAGGGTAGCCAGGGCTCTGCTCAACAATGAGAACGCCACGGACGAGGAGATAGCCTCCGCCACAGGGTTGAAGATCAAGACGGTGAGGAAGGCGCTCTACGACCTGTTCGGGAGGAGTCTGATCACAGGAGTGAGGGTCAGGGACCCCAAGAGGGGGTGGTTCGTGTACAGGTGGAAGGCGCAGAGAGACCAGACGGACGGCTTCATCCAGACGCAGCGGAGGAAGATCCTGAACAGGCTGAAGCAGAGGCTCGACTGGGAGGAGACCCATGAGTTCTACTACTGCGGGACCCCCACCTGCCAGACGAGGACCTTCGAGGTGGCGATGGAGAACTTCTTCAAGTGCCCCACCTGCTCCAAGCCGTTGAACAGGCTCGATAATGCGGAGCTGAAATCTGCGCTGCGCTGGAAGATAGGCCAGCTCGGAGAGGAACTCGCCAAGTGACCCCCTCCGAGGGGGAAGCACTGGCGCTACACAAGAAGTATCGCAGCAACGACAGGATTCTGGCCCACTGCAGAACAGTCGCCCGGGTGGCGATGGTGATGGCCGACGAGTTCGAAAGGCGAGGAAAGCGAGTCGATTCCAAGGTTGTTCTGGCGGGGGCAATCCTCCACGACCTCGGGCGTACGAGGATTCAGACGGTTAGGCACGGGCTGGAGGGGTCAGAAATGCTCCGGGGTGAGGGAGTCGACGAGAAAGTGGTGGAAGTGGTCAGGCGACACGTGGGCGCGGGGATTTCCGCCGACGAGGCGAAGACGCTCGGCCTCCCTGACCTCGATTACGTTCCGAGGACGCTGGAACAGAGAATAGTGTGCTTCGCTGACAAGATGGTGGACTCTGATGTCGTCAGGCCGTTCGACGTGGAGGTGCAGAGGTTCGTCAAGAAGGGCCATGATGTCCAAAAGCTTCTTGCTCTGAAGAAAGGACTGGCTGACGAATTAGGTGCCGACCCCGAGAAGCTCGTCCTTCGGAAGCTTAATCAGACTAGTAGGAGATAGCGGTTCCGTGCCCGCCTGCATCTGTAGAGTCTGCAGACACTTGACCTACGAGAGTTGCGCGAAGTGCAGTTGCTGCACGTACAACAGGGCCGCGTGCATGGAGAAGCCCGCGTAGGTGGGATAATAAGAACTAAGATGGCGCTTAATAGTCAGCGGCGCCTCATTTGTTACGAAGCCATTCCCATTAGAAGACGAGAATCCTTACGAACTTGGGTGGCTCGTTGGGTTGATTGATGGCGAGGGCTTCATTCACGTCCACTATAGGAAGAACAGAGACACAACCCACCCCAGACTGAGAATCTACTGCACCACAAAAGAGATAATCTCAGAAGCTTGCAGAATCTTGGGCATCAATCCATATCCACGTAGAGATCATGGTAAACTTCTTGGATGGTACGCGCAAGTTACTGATTTGAAGGCGATAAGGGTACTAAGGATAATCGCGGTTCATCTCACCGAGCCGTCGAAGAGGTGTCGCGCAAAAAGGATTCTCCGTGTTTTCGGGAACTCCGGAAGCATAAGCGGATTGCACCGGTCAGTGGATTTCTTCAAAGGTTGTCCTCCGCCAACAAGGTTGAGGGCTCCTAGAAGCGTATAATAGCAGCACTTCTGCGGTCCATCGAAGCGAGGTGGGGAAGCCAGGTACATCCCGGCGGGCTCATAGGCCCTCGCTGAGAAACCCGCAGAACGGTGACTGGGACGATCAAACGTCTCGGCCGTAGGTTCAAAGGGGGACAACCCCTGAAACTCCACCCCTCGCTACTCAATGTAGGATTCTAGGGCAGACACGGACTCGAGCCGTTGACTCTGACCGGAAACACGTTCCCCTGGCTGTCGACCTTGAGCTCGATCTGTGGCAACGGTACTGACGCCGGCCCGCGGACGACGTTGCCGTCTTGGTCGAAGAGCGAACCGTGGCAGGGACAGTAGACCAAGTTCGAGCTGTTGTCATAGTAGCATTGGCAGCAGACGTGAGTGCAGAGCAGGTTGACTGCGACCAGAGAGTTGTCTGCCTTCTTCAGGAGCATCGAAGGGTAGCCGGTTGGATACTCGAAGTACACTGGGGAATCGGTCTGGAGGTCGCCCTTGTTCGCTATGGCGCCGCCGGCTTGAGTTTGCGCGGAAGTTGTTTGGGCGGAAGAGCCGGCAGGGGGCAGTTTCACTGATCCAAGGCCCACCGCGACTGCGACGACTACCACCAGTCCGGCGAGTGCCCTGACGAACCCTCTTCTGGAGTAACTGAGCTGCGTCCCCAACCTGGTCCTCCGTCTTGCGAGATGCTGCGCGTACCCCCTTCCGGCAAGCCCTACGAAGATGACGGCGACTTGCAGCCCGAGAAGGAGGTCGAACGCCCACAGTCCGAAAAGATAGGATGCGAAGTATTGGACGGTCATGTTGTATTGGGGCGCGGTCAGGATGTCCCCCAGCTGAAGGAGGAAGCCTAACAACGCCGCCGCCAAACTTGGGAGGTAGGCGCCTTTCATCGCGCGGAGGTTCAAGAGTCCAAATACGACGTCGATGACCACAATTACGACCAGCCCTACCGCGTGGGACACGGCAAGTCGCCAGAGCGATCCGTCGGTCGCCAGCAGGTAGATACCGGCAGCGGCGGAGGCAAGAAAAGCGGCTCCGATCAGAGTCTGGACCCTGCGCAAGCCGGAGTGCGCCCGTTGCTTCGACATGACACCTCCGTCCTTCTTCGTGCCCCTGCTCTCTGTATTCGCCGCGGCAAGGGCCACCGTACCGAATCGTTCTTCCCCCGGAACGCACCGACACCCGTCATCCGGAGTTGCGGGCTTCGCCAAATCGGCCGCGAGAGCCGAATGTTACCTATTTACGTGTCGAGGATGATGCGGGCTGCGAGCGAGCGCTCGCGTCGGTCTGACACCTTCGACAAGCCAGCCCTGAACCTCATCCGACCCCCTGCCAGGGACCTCGTTTCCATGGCGAATCAGCGGCTTGGAGAGGTGCCTGTTCGCGCGCGGTGAGGCCACATAGGTCCCACGAACCAGGCCACCGTCGCGGCCAGCGAGCCTGAGCACGTCTATCCTCTCCACGTTGAGGACCTTCGGGTGGACGGAAGTGGGTTTCCTGACTCCGCCGAAGGCTCTGACCGTGTCCCCCTCCCGCAAGCGTCTTGCGACCCTCTTCAGGTCGCCCGTCGGCTCGTATACAGCGCAAAGGCGTTTGGCTCCGTCGGAGCGGAGGCCGATGTATACGTGTCCGCCGGGGCCGACCTCCGAGCCCTCGACCTTCCCTTCGGCCCAGCCGGATGAATAGACCTTCCAATCAAGCTTGCCGCCAAGATGAGCCTCCGTGTGCTGGTTTGACACGTAGATCATGTGACCTTCGAGCTCCTCGTCATAGTCAAGCATCCCAAACGCGGAAAGGACGGCGGTTGGGGAGTCTCCCCTTACCCCCGCGAACACCGGATCTGGGCCGTGCGGCGAAATCAGAACCTTCCTCTTCTGGTAATCATAGTTGTTGAAGGTGTGCGGAAACGTGGCCGCGTCCATCGAGCGCACAGACGATGCCTCGACGACTCTTGGTGTTCCCCAGCACTCCTTCTTCCTGTACGAAATCAGCTCATAGGTATGGTCGAAGCGCTCGTCAAACGCCAACGCGGACGCCGCTCCCACTAATCCCATCCCGTTACCCTGCGTCCAGAATTTGACGTTGTGCTGGGCGAGGAACCTCCTGACCCTGTATACGTTGACCACGCCACGCAGGGCGTCGGAGTAAAGCGCCCGGAGCTCGTCCACCAAGGCCAGATCCTCCAGAAACACGAGGCCTGAGTTCGCCCCGCCGTCCTCGTCAGAGAACTGTCTCGCTACAGCGCAGATGCGTCTGAAGGTTCGATTTGGATCCTTCGTCTCAATCGGGAGGCAGACCGCAGCGTTCCCTCTGGTCTTGAAAGGGATGTTTGGATTCAGCCTCACCAGTCTGGGATATGCCAGGACCGCGCATTCATCCCGGAGGTCGGTGGCAATCCTGTAGGCGAGGTAGGTCGTGCAGTAACCCCTTGCGGAGTCGGTGTCGTCTATGCCTACGAGGCAGCGCAAGAAGGCATCACCGTAGCTTGTCCGGAAGTCTTGGGGTGGCTTACTCGCCTTCGACGACGATCATCGTGAGAGTGCTGCGAACCTTGTCGAGCCTCCTTATGCTCCAGGTGATCGTCTCCTTCACCTTCTCCATGGTGTCCGCTTTCACTCTCGCAACCACGTCGTAGACGCCGTAGACTACGTAAACGTCCTCGACGTTGGGGATCGCCTTCAGCTTCTTCAGCAAGTCCTCCTCAGCCCCAAGGTCTGCGTTGATTAACACGAAGGCTTGCGGCATTTCTGGAGGAATGTGGTTGCCGAGGTATTAAAAGACTTGTGGAATATCTGACCTGTTGACGAACGGTTAATACCGAAGCGGCACGGATTGCCGGCACTTCTGGTGATAATGTGAACGTCTACGCCATCGAGATGGGTCAAGACGACCCGACCAAGTGCACGGCCAGGAAGATGATTCACATGGAGCTGGCCAAGAGTGTCAGCAGGAAGTTCCATGCGTCGGACAGCGTCATCGTGCTGAATCCTTACGCCCACCGCGTGCTCTCCCCCCCAGACAGGGGAGCGAAGGGGATACTGGTCGTCGACTGTTCCTGGAACTTGGCGAAGGAGACGTTCTTTCGCAAGCTTGGAGGAAAACACCGGATGCTTCCCATACTGCTGGCTGCCAACCCCACCAACTATGCGAAGCCGGGCATGTTGAGCTCCGTCGAAGCTCTCGCTGGTGCGCTCTACATTCTTGGCGAGGTCGAGCTCGCAGATGAATATCTGGCAATATACAAATGGGGCCCGACGTTCAAGTCGCTGAACGCCGAACCCCTCGAGGCCTACAGGAAAGCCCGGACCGAGGGGAAAGTCCTTCAGGAAGAAAGGGAGTTCTTCCCCCGCGTATTCGCAGCGTGATTAGGAAACAGTTAACTCGACTGGTCACACAGTCCGAAGGGACGCGAGTTGGTGGACGGGCCACGGGGATCTCCTGGGGAAGTTCCTCCCTC
>CAZENV010000034.1:0-19319 GCA_964513805.1 uncultured Nitrosopumilales archaeon | reverse complement strand
CTCCTCATCTTCGCTCTAAAATTCTTGGTTGCGGGAGATGATTATGCTAGGAGGAAACTGAGGTGGAAGGAAACGAAAGAGTGGGATAAGGATTTTGTAGCCCAGCTAGAAGAGAGACGCTGCAACCTAAAGTGAAGCTGGTCGAACCTTGCAGCGGCGAAGGATTTTCGCAGGTACCACCCGTCTCCTATCTCTTGGCAAGTCTGTTAGCTCTCGATATCGCTTTCCGCAAAGCTTCCTTTGGGTCCTTCAACCCATAGTGTTCCTTTAGGGATTTCTCGGCATCTTCCAAAGTTTCCTCAGTGAATGCAGCGAAAAGGAGGAGGCGCTCATCCTCTTCCGAAGGTAGGCCACGGATTAGTGCACCGATTCCTGCCTCGGTGCTCACCAGTTCGTCGATCATCTTGCCGAGCTTGCGCGCCTGGTCCTTGATCCTATGCCTCTGTAACAACGCGTCTGCAGCAAGCGACTCTAACTTCTTGACCGGCTCCTCGGGTCGGACGATGGGCTCCAACTCCTTCGTGACCTTAACTACAGTGAGGCCCTCACGAGAAAAATCGGCTACCCGCGCTTCTTTGATTGAGTATATTCTCCTCACGGGCAGAATCTTGCTCTTGATTCTGGTTTCGCCCACAAATCCTAATTTCTCCATTCTCGAAAGGTGTCTCAGCACCCCCTGGACTGTAATCCCTGTCAGGTTCGCCAGTTCGTTTAGCGTCCTCGGCCTGACTGAGACGAGGTCGGCTATCCTGAGCTTCTGCTTGGAAGAGAGTACCTCGTCCAGCGCGTTTCTGTCCATGGATAGTGTCCTCCGCAATCTTTATAAAAGCTTTAAGTGCCCCGTTAATTAACGAGTCGTGAATTAGATGAGCGAAGATACGCGAAAGACGCTGAAGGACATGCTGGACGAGGTGGACCGGTATTTCGAGGATTTTGAGAACGACATTCAGGACGCAGTAAGAGAGCGGCTGGCCGGAACCAGGCTCTTCTCGAAGCCCTTTGTCGCAGGCTTCCAGATGAGGATAGGCCCTGAGGGCAAGCCGAGCGTCCAGTTCTTCGGGGACAACCCCCAGCAGGGGGATGGGGCGCGCTCTCCTCTGACAGAACAGGTAATCGACCAGAAGTCGGGCACGGTTAGGCTAGTCATGGACATGCCAGGGGTCGAGAAGGGAGACATCCAGATCACAGCTACCGAGGATTCGACAGGCGTCAAGGCCGAGAGGGGCACACGGAAGTACGGTGCCGAGGTCTCTCTCAGAGCCAAGGTCGACCCGGACACAGGAAAGGCCGAATTCAAGAACGGGGTGCTCGAGATATCGTTCTCATTGAAGGACAAGAATAATAAGGCATCTAGGAGGGTAAACGTTGTCTGAGAGTGGGTCGGGCGTGAGTCAGCAGCAGGTCCAACTGAAGGTTCTGGAAGCCTACACCAGGGACGTCGGCAGGGGAGTCGCAAGGATCGATTACGACGCCATGGACGCCCTCGACGCATCCACTGGGGACGTCATCGAGATAAAGGGAAAGCGCAGGACTGTGGCAAAGTGCCTGCCCCTGTATCCCTCGGATGAAGGAAGAGGGATCGTAAGGATCGACGGGCTGATCAGGAACAACGCGGGGGTAGCAATAGGGGACGTCGTCGCAGTAAAGAAGGTGAAGGCGCCTCCGGCAGAGAAGGTGGTGGTGGCGCCGCTGGAAGCGGTCCCTCCCATCGACGAGAGATACTTGGCCGACGCGCTGGAGAGCGTCCCGGTGACGAAGGGTGACAACATAATGATTCCGTACTTCGGCGGAAGGCTGACCTTCCAGGTCGTGGGCGTAAGCCCGGTCGCCGACGCGGCCCTGATCACCCAGCGCACCGTCTTCGTGATCTCTGAGAAGGGAGAGGCGCTAAGAGGAGTGCCGCAGGTCACCTACGAGGACATCGGCGGGCTGAGGGACGAGATACAGAAGGTCAGGGAGATGATAGAGCTTCCTCTGAGGCATCCGGAGATCTTCGAGAAGCTGGGAGTCGAGGCGCCGAAGGGGGTGCTTCTGTACGGGCCGCCGGGCACGGGCAAGACTCTGCTTGCAAAGGCCGTGGCCACGGAGAGCAACGCACACTTCATCCCGATCAGCGGACCGGAGATAATGAGCAAGTTCTACGGTGAATCGCTCCCGGCAGACGAGCCGGTACTTGCAAAGGTCGGGGGGAAAGTAAAGCTTCTTCCAATCGGCGAACTGGTCGAAGCCCGGTTCCAGGACGCGGAAGCTGCGTGCCTGAACGACGGCAAATTTGAATTCCGAAAAATCACAGGGTTCTTCAAACACAAGAACGACGGGAGGATACTTGAGGTAAAGACGGCCAGCGGAAGAACTATCAAAGCCACTGACTATCACTCCTTGCTGACTCTTACCCCCGAAGGCGTGGGGAGCGTCCCGACTTCGAAATTGGTGCCAGGGAAGTCGTTCCTGCTCGTTCCGAAGCTGCTGAAGGGTCCTACCGAACCTACGGCGGAGCTCAGGCTATTGGAGCTTTTGGAGGGCAATGACAGAGGACTGAAGGTGAAGGCGGCCGAAGTTTCGAATTTGATCGATCTGGCAATCAATCGACTCGGGCGCCGCGGGGTTGAAGAAACCCTGGGATACAAGCCCTACTATCTATCTAGCGTGAGACGGATGAACTTGGGAATCGGCCTCTCGAGGTTCAAAACACTTTTGACAAAGGCCAGGATTGAGCTCACCTACGACACCGAGAAGAAAATCCGGGTTTGGGCGCAGAGAACCTCCCTCCCTGCGGTCCTCCCGATTGATGCCCAGTTAGCGTTCTTCTTTGGTCTGTGGATTGCCGAAGGCGATTTCAACAAGAACCGCGTCATAAGGTTAGCAATCAACAGCGGCGAAGTCGTTTCCTTCAGTTCGATGATTCCCGAGTATCTCGGCCAGACCTCGGTCGCGTACAAGGGAGACAACGGGGCCTCAATCTACATCTTCAATTCCGTGATGCTGAAGGTAATGCAGGCGCTCGGCTTTAAGAGCGGGTCGCATTCTAAGGCAATCCCTGCGTTCGCGTGGAATCTGAGCGACGAAACCTTGAGGATGCTGTTGCGAGGGTACGCATCCGGGGACGGCTCGGTCAGAGAGCCCTTTTCTCCCATCGTGGAGCTGGGGACTTCTTCCAGACAGCTTTCCAACGACTTGGCGTACCTCCTCCTGCGGTTCGGAGTCCTTTCGCGCACCTACGTAACGAAGGACGGATTCTACCGGACCGTGATAGGAGACATCGACGGGCTCAAGGCGTTCCTCAAGATCGGATTCCATGACCCCTACCGCAACGAACTGATTTCGAAATATGTGTCCGACTCGGCTAGGCAGGTCGGGCGGATTGAAAGGATTCCCACCGAACTGCTGACGAATCTCGGTGTTGCCGTCCCGTCGGCATGGAGGGGGCTCCGGGGGATGGGAAGGAACGCGCTGGTAAGCAACGTCTCAGTTCTCCCCCTTGCTCTGAAGCCTATCCTCGAAGGGGATGTGTTTCTGGACGAAGTTGTCGAGGTCTCTGAAGACGATCGAAAATACGACAGCGTGTATGACATCGAAGTGGACGGTACGCACAACTTCGTTGGTGGATTCGGTGGACTTCTTGCTCACAACAGTGAAGCCCGTCTTCGCGAGATATTCAAGGAAGCCAAGGAGAAGGCGCCGACCATAATATTCATCGACGAGATAGACTCCATAGCTCCGAAGAGGGAGGAGGTCACGGGCGAAGTCGAGCGCAGGGTCGTGAGCCAGCTGCTGTCGCTGATGGACGGCCTAGAGGCGAGGGGGAAGGTCATCGTGATAGCCGCAACCAACAGGCCCAACGCAATCGACCCGGCGCTGAGAAGGCCCGGCCGCTTCGACAGGGAGATCGAGATCAAGGTTCCCGACAAGAGGGGCAGGCTGGAGATACTCCAGATCCACACCAGGCACATGCCGCTGGTGCAGTCGCCGGACGACAAGAAGGGCGCCACGGACGACACCGCGGTCGACATCGAGAAGCTCGCGGCTGTCAGCCACGGCTTCGTGGGCGCGGACCTCGAATACCTCTGCAAGGAGGCGGCCATGAAGACCCTGAGGAGGAACCTTCCGAACATAAAGCTGGACGAGGACAGGCTGAGCCCTGAGACGCTGGACAAGCTGATCGTGACCATGCAGGACTTCGAGGACGCCCTGAAGGACGTGATGCCCTCGGCCATGAGGGAGGTCTACCTCGAAACACCCGACGTGAAGTGGTCCGACATCGGCGGGCTGGAGGGTGTCAAGAAGGAGCTCCAGGAGGCGGTCGAGTGGCCGTTGAAGTACCCCGACCTCTACGACAAGATAGGGTACAGCATGCCCAAGGGACTGCTTCTCTACGGCCCCTCCGGGACCGGGAAGACGCTCCTGGCAAAGGCTGTAGCGACCGAGAGCGAAGCCAACTTCATCAGCGTGAGGGGGCCGGAGCTGCTGAGCAAGTGGGTAGGCGAGTCAGAGAGGGGCGTCAGGGAGGTCTTCAGGAGGGCCCGTCAGGCTGCGCCCTGCGTCATATTCTTCGATGAGATCGATGCACTCGCTCCGACGAGAGGCACGGGCGGCGACTCGATGGTGACCGAGAGAGTGGTCAGCCAGCTCCTGACCGAGCTGGACGGCATCCAGAGCCTCAACGGGGTGGTGGTGCTTGCGGCCACGAACAGGATTGACATCGTGGACCAGGCGCTCCTGAGGGCTGGTCGCTTCGACAAGCTGATCCAGATACCCATGCCCGACAAGGAGTCGAGGAAGGAGATACTGAAGATACACATGAAGGGAGTCCCCGTCGTGAAGGACGTGGACGTGGACCGGCTCACCGAGATGACCGACGGCTTCAGCGGCGCGGACATGGCTTCGCTCACGAACACCGCCGTCTCCATAGTGCTCCAGAAGTTCATCTCAAAGTATCCAAAGCCAGAAGACGCGAAGAAGCACGTGGAGGAGGCCGTGGTGGAGATGAGCCACTTCCTCCAGGCCATCGAGAAGGTCAGGACCTCGAGAGAAGGGAAGCCGAAGGAAAGGATTTCGGTTCCCTACTACCGCTAGAGCCACAGCCGCCATCAAGAATCCGCTCCGCGCGAAGGAATGGCATTTCGACGGGTCGGCCTATCTTTCAGGTTCAGAGCCGAGGGTCAAGAAGGCGGACTGTCGTCTGTGACCTTGGCTTCGGCCACGGCCTGATTCTCGCTGTCTGCCTGTTCGGCTTCGCCCTCCTCCGACTTCTCTCCGGGCTCGTACCACGATTCCTGCGAGGACGCCGACTCCGCTGGCTCTTCTTGGGTCTGTGTCTTCTCCGTTGGCTCCACCCATTGCTCCGTTTGCTGCGAGGGCTCTCCCTGCTCTTCTGGCAGCGGGACCGGCGGAGCCGCCGAGGGCATCGGCGAGGGCGCGGGCACCGACCCGCCCAGGTGCCGCATCCAAAACTGCGCTTCCACTATCAGCCTCTGGGCAAGGTCCTTGCCGTGCACCACTGTGCTCCCGAATGCGTCTGCGACCAGGTCGGCTCCAAGGTTTGCGATGTCAGACAGGTTGATCGATTGGGAGCCCGTCATCTGGCGAAGGCTGGCTGCGATCGCGTCCGCGTTCTCCTCTATGGCCGCCAGCTCGTCGGGGGTGGCGAATGCGCTCGCGAGGAACGGGATGTCCCCCGACATGATGATCTCTCTCACCCCGTAGCCGCGGGACTTCATCACGGAATACAAGTGACTGGCCGGCACGACCTCCTGGGGTTCCAGTACGTTGTAGATTGTCCGTGCGGTCGGCATCTTTCTGATCCCCTTCTTGTCCGCCGTCACCTTCTTCATGTCTATCACTGCGACCACTGGGAAGACGTAGTCGAAGGCCCTTCCGAAAGGCTTGGCAAGCTTCCTCCTCACCCACACCTTGAGGACCTCGGAGCTTATGCTGCCGCCAGGCGTCTTGTTGGGCGGAAGGACCCAAAGGTTGGGCTGGACGTTCTTCCAACCCATCTCTATGAACTTCTCCCTGAGCAGGTTGGACTCCTCGCCCCTGAACTTGTCGTAGGACCTGTAGAGAAGGACAGCCTGCACCTCGCCCGGATAGCCCCGGATCAGGTCTTCCGGGCCTATGCCCGACCTCGCGAGTTGCCATCGAAGGCGCCTCATCAGCCTCTGGTAGGTCTCCTCTTCTTCGTCGCCCTCCTGCTGCGAGTCTGTCCCGGGACCCGGCGCCTTCTCGCCCTCGACGTCGATCCTCTGGATTGCGGCGAGAATCAGGTCCATGTCGTCCTCGGTCGGCGAGATGACAGATTCCGATAGCTTCTCGACCCTCTCCTTGAACTTCCCTAGGAACTTGCCGAAACCTCTCGTCGCGTCTCCTGCCATCTTGCCGTCACGCTCCTTCTCTCAGGATGCCTGCCCCGCCTGTCTGTAGGAGAGCTTGAGGCTGACGGACTTCCTGATGTTCTCGAAGGCCATGACCAGCTTCTCCTTCGCGAAATACTGGTCCACTTCGGTGACAACGATTCTGTCCGCGGAGATCGAGACCGGGCCCAGCCTCAGGGGCGCGGGAATCCCGAGCAGCTCCGAAAGCTCCTCGATGGTCTTGGGAAACGTCGCCATCGCCCTGAAACGGAAGGTGTAGGTGTTGCCGTCGACGAGCGGGGTCGGGTCCAGAGGTATCACAAGCCTGTCGGAGGTCAGGCCGTCGAGCACAATCTTCTCGGCGTCGGCGATGTTCTTCAGCACCGAGGCCCGTTCCTTCTTCAGCCCAGCTTCGCGGTCGGCCTGCCCGGGGTCTTCATAGTCGAGCCCGATAAGCGCGAAGAACCCTTTGTCCTTCGCCTCCCTCCTGGGAAGTTCCTTCAGTTCTTGGCGCAACACTGCGAGCTCGGCGTCCATAGCCCTCAGCCTCTTCTGTTCCTCCAAAAGGCGCCCAGCTGCTACTTCCAGTTCCGTCAGGTCCATCGCTGTCTAACCTACGTGACTGGTCACGTCTATGACTGCCTTCTTGAATTCCTCGTGCGACAGTTCCCTCTGCTGGTACTCGTCCTTGTAGGAGTCCCAGGCGTCCTCCGCCTCCGACACGATGGGAAGGAGCTTCTTCCCGACCGCCTTGAGGTTGAGCAGGATCAGCGACGAGGCCGGCTCTCCCGGCATGGTGGGCACCTTGATGAACACGATACGCTTCTCCTGTATGTCGTACTTGTCGGCAAGCAGCTTCTTGAAGAACTCCCGCTCCTCCGCTGTCAGGCTCCCGTTCGTCTTCACTATGACCGCAGCAGAGTCTGTCTTGCCCTTCTCCATCTGGCCGTCCTGTTCTAGGTCGAAGAGGACGCCCTCGTTGCCATCAGAGAAGGCCTGTTCGATGGAGCTGATGTCCGACGCCCCCTTCGGGACCAGCGGGATCATCCACGGGACGACGTACTTCGGCTTGCTGGCCGCCAGCCAGGTCCTGTAGTTGGACATGTCCCACTCGGTCTCGCGGATGAAGGAGTCCATGAAGTCCGCTATCACGTGTGCCGCCAGCAGGTTCTTGTCCCGGTAGTCGTGCCATCCCACCTTGATCTGCTTCGGAAGCTCGTCCACTATGGAGCTCCTTCCCTTCAGTAGGTCCTGCAACCTGTCCGCGTGGAACCTGAGCTCCTTGTTGTCCATGAGAATAGGCGCGTCGGAGTATCGCATCTGGTAGGCCAGGTTCATGGTGATGCTGATCTGCGACGGACCGTAGATGACGGGGTCCCACCCGAACTCCGGCAGGATGCCGAACGAGGCCACGGTCGCGGCTCCCAGACCGGCGCTCTTCACCCAGTACATGAACTCCGAGGAGAAGGAACCGCCCGTCCCTCCTCCCATGCTGAACGGAACTATGAATCCCCTGACGGGCTCGGGCGAAATCGCCTGAATCCTAGACTTCATGTCCTGCTTGCCTATGATCTCGTTCCTGAACCTCATCCTGCCCTCGGCCCAGTTCCTGGCCGCACCTCCCAGGCCGTAGACCGCGTGCTTGTCCTTCATTGCGAAAAGCTCCGGATACGACTGCAGGATCAGGTTGGCCGACCTGGGGTCCAGGTCGATTAGCAGCGCCCTCGGGACCAACGGCGTTTCGCCCTTGCGCATCGAAGCGCCGAAACGGAGGATTGTGCTCCCGTACCTTCTGAGGACTTCGAGTGTCTGCTTCTCTCCCTTTAGCGAAGGAGACTTCGGATCAGCACCGACATCGATTAGAACCCATCTGTAAGCTTCAGAACCTATTCCAACTCCTGCGTGTCCCATCGAGGCCATGATGACTGGATTGGGAGCCAGAGGAGCTTGATTTGCTACTCTATAGGCCATAGGGGGGTCTAAACTCCCAGCGTTTTTATACGTTTAGCTGTTGCAATCCAGAGCGCAACTTCATGGCGACGATTTACGACGAATCCAAGGCCAAAGACCTCATTTTCCTCGTCGACGGCTCGCGAAGCATGGCGGAGAAGCTCAAGGGCGCAGGGAGGACGAAAATGGACATCGTCAGAACGGGTCTGAACAAGTTCGTCGAGGAAAGATGGCCAGTCTCCTACTTTCCCTGGCCGCTGAGGATAGGCATCACGTTCTTCCGACTCCTCGGCACTCCCGGAAGCACGCAGATTGACGTGGTGGTCCCGCTCAACCCGCCCCCGGCGAGCCTGGAGCTCTACAGGCTGAACAACATGCCCTGCAAGGGGGGGAGCCCTCTGACGGACGCGCTGCAATTCGCCGCGGACTCGATCACGGAATCGATGCGGGCGGAACGCAGGGTCAAGGTGATCAGCGACGGCGGCAACGACGGGCCGAAGGTCAAGAGCATCCAGGAGAAACTGAAGGCGGCGCGCACGCCCTTCGACAGCATCGAGCTTTCGGAATCGGCGTCGGGGGAGCTGCGCGACGTGGCCAGCATCACGGGCGGAAAGTACTACCGTCCCAACAACATGGCTGACTTCGAGGCTGCGGTCAGGGCGTAGGCCATGAGACAACCTAATTAGCCGCGGGCGAGGTTCTCTTCGAGATTGCAGCAAGCAAAGATCATAGGGCGCGGGACCTGGCTTGACAAGGTAGCCTCGGACACACTGGCGAGGGAGAAGGCCCTTGGGCGGAGCCTCAAGCTGCTGCGGGTGGAGAGCGGCCTGGGCGCCTCCGGGCTCCCCCACATCGGGAGCGTGGGCGACGCCATCAGGAGCTATGGGGTCAAGCTGGCGCTCGAGACGGCCGGCTTCAGGTCCGAGCTGGTCGCCTATTCCGACGATTTCGACGGCCTCAGGAAGGTGCCCGCTGGCTTCCCATCGTGGCTGAACGAATACATCTCCCAGCCCGTCGCCAGGGTTCCCGACCCCTTCGCCTGCCACGGCTCCTACGCCGAGCACGTGGGCTCCCTGCTGAGGGAGGCCCTCGACGGTCTCGGGGTGGAATACACCTTCCAGAGCGGGGCAGACGCCTACAGGAGGGGGCTGCTCAACGAGCAGATCAAGCTGATTCTCTCCAGGGCGGAGGTGATAGGGAAGAAGATCAAGGAGATGGTGGGCCAGTCGAAGTACGAGGCGACCCTCCCATACACCCCGGTCTGCAAGAACTGCAAGAGGGTCTACACCACTCAGTCCCATTCATACGACGCCAGCAAGGCCACCGTGCACTACAAGTGCGAGGGCACCAGGCTGGGGACCAGCTTCCTCGAAGGCTGCGGCTACGAGGGGGAAGCAGACGTGACCTCTGGGGAGGGCAAGCTGATGTGGAAGGTCGAGTTCGCCGCCAGGTGGGCGGCTCTGGACATCAGGTTCGAGGCCTACGGGAAGGAGATAGGCGACTCGGTCAAGATAAACGACTGGGTGGCCGAGAACGTCCTCTCCTTTCCTCCGCCGTCCCACGCGAGATACGAGCTGTTCCAGGACAAGTCCGGCAAGAAGATGTCAAAGTCTGTGGGCAACCTGGTCACCCCCCAGGAGTGGCTGCGCTACGGCTCCGCCGAGAGCCTGAGGCTGCTGATGTACAAGCGGATAGTCGGAGCGCGGAGCGTCTCCATCGACGACATCCCCGTCTACATGGAGGACTTTGACGACCTTGAGGAGTACTACTTCTCCAAGAAGAAGGACCAGAACGTGATGAAGGACGCGAGGCTCCGGGGACTCTACGAGTACACAGCGCTGCTGAAGCCTCCCGCATCCATGCCTGTCCACATCCCTTACCGGCTCATCGCCCAGCTTGCCTCGGTGGCACCTCCCGGGGCAGGCGAAGAATTTGTCCGGAAGAGGCTGGCCGCCTACGGCATGACAAGCGAGGTGACTCCGGAGCTCGCTAAGAGGATCCGCCGCGCCTCGGCCTGGGTGGCGAAGGAGGGGAGGAGGGCTCCAGAAAGGGTCCAAGCCAGTCCGGCGGTTTCAAAGGCGCTCAAGGAATTCGCAGAACGGGTGGCGAAGGCGAAGAGCGCGGACCAAGTCCAGACGATGGCCTTCGAAGCAGTCAGAGGAAACGGGCTAAAACCCGGCGACTTCTTCCCTCTGCTATACTCGATCCTTGTCGGCTCAGACAGGGGGCCTAGGGTCGGCCCCTACGTCCTGGACGCGGGCCCAGAAAACGTGGGAAGGGCAATACTAGACGCGCTGGGCCAATGAAGCGGCCAGCGCCGACCAGGTCGCGCTCTCTCCCGGGTCTGACGAAGGCCGTACTCGGCTGCAGGCGCTGCGCCCGACTGGTCAGATTCAGGGAGACGGTCAAACCTAGGGCCGCTTTCGAGGGGGAGAAGTACTGGAGGCGGCCTGTGCCCGGTTTCGGGGACCCGAAAGCGGAGCTCGTCGTCGTCGGACTGGCGCCTGCGGCGCACGGAGGCAATCGTACGGGAAGGGTCTTCACGGGGGACAATTCGGGGAGGTTCCTGGTCAAGGCACTCCACAGGACGGGCTTTGCAAACCGACCGGTCTCAGAAACGAGGGATGACGGCCTCGTCTACACGAACTGCTACGTCACCGCTGCAGTGAAATGCGCGCCGCCCGGAGACAAACCTTCGCGCAGCGAATTCGACGCCTGCGGTTCATACCTCGACGCTGAGCTCGCGCTGCTAGTGAGGGCCAGAGTTATTCTTGCGCTCGGGGGTCTGGCTTTTCGGGCTGTCGTCGAAAGCGAGAGGCGAAGGGGAAATGACTTGCGGGCGCGTTTTTCGCACGGCGTCCGGTACCCCATCTCCGGAAGCAGGGCGCTCGTCGCAAGCTACCATCCGAGCCCGAGAAACACGAACACCGGGAAGCTGACCCAAGAGATGTTGGTAAAGCTGTTATCGTGGATCAAAGAAGCCCTGGAAGACGGTCGCCAATGACAATCAGGACGGAAAAGACGGTCTACGACAAACCGGAGCGCGAGGACGGGGTACGCATCCTGGTGATGAGGATGTGGCCGAGGGGGGTATCCAAGGGCAAGGTCGACCTATGGCTGAAGGAACTGGGGACGGATAAGGAGCTAATCCACCTTTGGAAGGACGGCAAGATAAAGTGGGACGAGTTCTCGAGAAGGTACATCGCCAGTCTCAAAGGGAAAGAGGCGGTCCTGAAAGGGCTCGCGGCCAGATCAAGGAAGGAGACGGTCACCCTTCTCTGCACCGACAGGGACCAGAACAGGTGCCACAGGTCGCTCCTGAGGCGGGAGATTGAGAAGCTCGTTTGACCTGCCCAGTACCGGCGATACGACTGGGCAGGCCAGCGCCGTGACCGACGCGCTCCGAGAGCCATTGCGAATCCCGAACGCCTCGGCGAGGCGCTGTCATCCGGCGCAAGTCAAGCGAACGGCCGCGGCCGGTCCGGGGTCGGGCCGACTCGGGGCATAGATTATAACCAGGAGACAAATCGCGGGCGTCTTCATTGGGCTCCGATAAGGAAGGGCCGGACCATGCGCTGCCGCGGTGGACCATCCTCTCGGTAACGACGCTCAGCTCCTTCATGGCAGCGCTCGACTCGAACATAGTGACGATCGCCCTCCCAGAGATGGCAAAGGGCCTCGACACGGGGGTGTCACTTCTCGGGTGGGTGATCACAGGGTACATCCTGGCGGCGGCCGCTCTGGTGCTGCAGTCTGGGAAGCTTGGCGACAGTTACGGCAAGAAAAGGGTCTACCTCGTGGGCTTCGCGATATTCGGCATCTCGTCAGCCCTTTGCGGCCTCAGTCAGAGCGCCTATGAGCTCATAGCTTTCAGGGTGGTCCAGGGCGTCGGGGCATCGGTGCTCACCGCCACCTCGATTCCCCTCATCTTCTCGTCCTTCCCTCCGTCAGAGCGCGGGCAGGCCATAGGAGTGAACTCCGTGGCATGGGCCGTGGGCGCAGTGGCAGGTCCCCTTGCGGGAGGGGCGCTGACGCAGATCGACTGGAGGCTGATCTTCTACGTGAACGTACCGGTGGCTGCCGCCGCGATTCTGATAGGGATGAGGAGGATACCCGCCTTCCTCAACGGCAGGAACGCGCTCGCGGGCAGGCTGAATCTGGCGAGTGCGGCGCTCCTCGGCGTCACAGTGGGCGCACTCATGCTCTGGCTCAGCTTCTTCGACTGGCTTCTCATCCCAGTGGGTCTGGCCGGGTTTGCGCTTTTCGTCATGGTGGAGGCCAGGTCAAGGAATCCGATTCTGAACAGGGAGTTGATCAGAAACCGGGGATTCGTGATGGCAGTGTCAGCGCTCGCGACTCTGCAGGTCGCGTTCTTCGGGATTTCCTTCGTGATGACCTTCTACTTCCAGACGATATCCGGCTTCTCCCCGCTGCTAGCAGGCCTCTGGCTGTCGCCCCTGCCGATCGCCCTGGCCGTCTTCAACCCCATCGCCGGGCGGGTCTTCGACAGGTTCAGGCGTTCCATGGCGGTGTCACTCGTCGCAGCTGTCTGCGCCTCGTTGCTTCTGCTTGTCCTGAGCAGCACGATGGGCTCGCCTCCGAGTCTGTCGGTCCTCCTCACCCTGGGCGGAATCGGAGTCACGGGAGGGTTCGTCTGGGCACCGATCATTTCCTCCGCGCTGAAGTTCTCGAGGGCGGAACTGAGGGGGGTGGCAAACGGGACGGCTTTCACGCTGATCTACGTGGCCTTCTCAGTGAGCGTGGCCATCGTCGTCTCTGTCTCCGCGGCAGCGCTACCTCTTTCGCTGGTCGGCGAGATCTACCTGGGCAGCGTTTCCGGCCTCGCCCCGTCCCAGGCCGCTCTCTTCGCTGGAGGCTTGGCGAAGTCGCTGGTCGCCCTCGCCGGGGTGGCAGCCCTGGGCGTGCCGATGCTGATATTTGTCCTCCGGGAGCAGGCCAGAAAGTTCTGACGAGGGGTGGGCCTCGGCCGCCCAAAGCCATGTTCGTCTTCCGTCCCAACGGTTAAAACAACTCGGCTGTCAAGCCGCCACGGGCCCGTAGCCTAGCACGGATCAGGGCGTCATGGATTGCGCGCAAGCCTGCGAAGCTGGAGATGGCAGACCAGAGATCGAGGGTTCAAATCCCTCCGGGCCCGCTCTTTTAGAATCGAACTATACCAGGATCGAAAGGAGGAACCCGATTTCCGAACCTATTCAGGTACCTAATCCCACCGGGCCCGCTACCTACAGGTACCAAGTCCTTTTTCCGGACCTGCGTTTTGACGGGTTTGTGGGACATAGCAGATACGTAATACGAATCGATAGTTAACCTCCAATGTTCGTCGTCCAGCGAGATAAGACACCACGGTCGTCCATGCGGAAGTTCCAGACATCAGGCTTGTAACCAAGCGAAAGTAATGACTTCAGGTCCCTTCCGGCCCACTATCATTTGCTAGCGGGCCGCATTTCTTACCGCCTGACGTTTCACTCGGTGTTGTCATATCCTTTCTAACTACGTCGGATCGCTATATACACACCAATGTGGACGCGGAAGGCTCTAGGATGACAGGCTCTTGGGGGTGTGCCAGATTCGTAACCTCGCCATCATCTCACTTCCATCTGTCGAGGCGTGCACTTCGGTTGGCCGCAAGTCTCAAGTTAAGTAACGGACCGATAAGATGTCGGACTCGTGGAGAACTCCGCCAAGAAGCGAGGGAAATCTGCCTCCAAGCTGAACGACATGAGGGTCAAGGAGGCGGGAGATTGGCGAGGCAAGACGCTCATTGAAGTGCGCCGGCTCATCAAGGAGGCCGACCCTGAGATGGTTGAAGAGAGGAAGTGGAAGAAACCCTCGAACCCATCAGGGATTCCAGTCTGGTCCCACAACGGCGGTATCTGCACGGGCGAGACCTACAAGAACGCGGTCAAGTTGACATTCTTCAAGGGAGCTTCTCTGAAGGATCCTTGTGGCCTGTTCAGCCAGCCCGGCACGGTCAGGCGGGCCATCGACATCCACGAAGGTGACGAGATCAACAAAAGTGCCCTGAAGGCCCTTATTCTAGAGGCCGTGGCCCTGAACCTCAAGAGCAAGAAGAAATAATCCGCCAGTCAAAACGAGCCGCGGAGGCGCAATGAACCCTATGTGCGGTCACCTGCCCTGTATCATTAGACACCGTGCTCATTGTGATTAAAAGGACAGATGGCTCGAAACCCCGAAGCCGTTGAGCCGGGAATTTCCGACCACATTCGTTTGCTGGAAATCAGAAATTCTTCAGTTTGAGGGGACCGTTGGTGTACTTCAACTGAAAGGCAGCAGATCGAGACGAAACAGTGTGACTAGAAGATACCGCTCAAAAGTTTGCCAAGCCCGTCACCCAGCCACATGGGGGCCACATTTCTTCGCCATAGATAGATGGCTGTGGCGATAGTCACCCCCACGAAGATAACTAGGAAGAGCGTGCCGCCGTACCAGTATTCGGGATTGCTCATCTCGTGCGCAGTGTACATTGCACCGATCAACGGCGGGGTCAGAATCTTTCCCGTCTTCTGCGAGAGCCGTTCGGTTACGAAGCCGAAATAGAAGAAGGTCTCGACGGTGGAGGCCGGGTTCGCAAAGAGCCTGAAAACCCCGGCCGCTACGCCGTTCGCAAGTGAAACCGACACCGGTCCGGGCTTGAAGAAAACCGTCAAGATTTGAACTGAACCATAAAGAAGGATTGCGACGATGTCACCTTTCCATCCCTTGGACTTGAATCCGTATCCGGAGAGATTGAAGCGACGATGAAGGTAGATTACGGCGACTATCGCCAGCGAGGCCGAATAGGGCACATAGTTCCAGACCCCTACGCCCACGACAGCGATCGCCAGGGGGATAAGGAAGGAAGGCGTTCGAACGACGACATTCGGACCTTTGATCAAGAGAAGCGGAAGGACGAGGAATAGCCCGCCATAGATTGCGAAGTTGCCCAGGAGAAGCTTCGTCGGAGACGAGATCCAAGCATGCATGTCATACCCGAGGATGAACGGAACTGTCCCGTTAATTGTCACCAGGATCGCGAAGAAGAGGAGCCATACCTTGATTGCCTGCCGCCATTCTTCTTTCTTCATCTCTCGCGGCGTGCCCTGGTTCTGGGCCATTTGCTTTGCACCGTCGGAGAGGCATCCAAGCTTAGATAACGATTTGCGCAACTCTATTTTTGATTCAATACGCGTATTGAGTTCGCTGTGCGATTGCCGGGATTCGTTATCCGCGGTACAGGTCTCTTCCTCCAATCATTCTGCCAGGATCATACCACGGCTGATTCTCAAATCTAGTAAAAGTCTGCCAGTCCAATATACCTCAGAAGGCACGCACACTCAAATTGAACACGGGACCCATAGCAACCCTAATCATCACGCTCGCAATAATCAGCTCGGGCGTAGGGTACGGAGCTGGGTCACTGCAAGGAGGAACCACAACAACGACGAGCGCGACTCGGACTTCGGTACCCAAAGACGAGCCTGGAGCTTGAAGTGCAAAGTGGCAGCGACAGCAGGACGGAGACGAGCCTCGACGGGAGGCAGCTCTTCCGTCAGTACGATGTCTTCGACGGCGAGTCCTTCTTCGACTACCGGAAGCTCATCCACAGGAAGCTCGGTAGGTGCCTCCTCTTCCTCGACAAGGCCACCCAGCACCAGACCGAGGAGGCCCTCTCCTACTTCGAGGCGAACGAGGAGACGCTGGTGCCCGTATGTGAGCCGACCGCCTCTCCCGAGTTCATGCCGCTCCAGGAGTGCTGGCACATCTCCAAGGACGACCTCCTCGTCCTCGGGAGTTACTCCTCATTCGAGGAGTTCAGGATGAAGGTCGGCCAGTACTTCAGGACGAAACGGTTCCATCTTGGCATCTCCAACTACCTGACACCGGAGCTTCGTTAGAGGACTTTGATGACCGGTTTAGTTTGTGGATTCGATGTATACGTCCATTGTAAAGGGAATCGTTACCTTTTGGCACTCGGCTCTAATCTCGAATTCAGGTTCCGTCTAAAATATCGAAGAGCTAGCAGCATCCTCACACGCTAATCTTATAGAAAGCCAGCCCGAACATTAGAGCGTGAATCGCGAGAAGAATGGGTCGCCTCTACCGGTCTCCTTCGCCTTGCTGGTGTTGCTTTCCTTCGCCCAGTTTGCGCCCGTGGCAGGTCCGAGCCCCCAATCCGGACAAGGCGGGGCCGGCTCTTCGGGCTGCTCCAGAGTCTCATTCGTCGAATCTGACCTAGCACCTGGTGCCTTCTGGTACGTCTCGCTCGACGGCAACAGGAACTTTTCGAAGTCGAATGGGATTTCGTTTTGCGTTGGCCAAGGCAACCATTCCTACTCAATCGGTTCGCCAATGACGTTCGGCAACGGAAAGCCTGCCTACACCGCCGTTCCTTCGAGCGGGAACCTGACCGTGACCGGGAGCGGTCCCACGCTCGTCAATACTACCTTCAAGTTTCAAGGCAGCACGATCGACGCCGAGTCTGGTAGCGGGATATTTTCGGGCCTCTCTCCAACAATGAAGACCATCACGGTGGCAGCCGGCCAGCCAATAATCGGGAGAGTGGCCCTGACCGAGAACAACGCGTGGCAGGCGGCGATCCCGCTCATCGGTGTGCCTTCCTGGGGCAACGCCAGCAGTTCTTTCTGGCTGGTCAACGCTCCCATCCCCAACGGCACTTCGAACCAGGTCGCGGCTGTGAACCTCGTCGCACCACAATCAGCGGGCACTTACTATCTAATCTTCGCGTCCTACACAGATAGCCCAGCTGGAATCGCGTCTGAGACTGGGGGCTCACTCCCCCCGTCTTGGAAAAGTGGGATGGGGCTCGCCTCGCTCAACCGAAGTCAGATTCTCCAAGCTCAGCAGTACGGCTACGCGTTGAGCGACATACTGAATGACACCAGCAAGGATACCCACTACATCGATTTCATGGCCGTGGACGTCATCGAGGTCTTGGTCGGGAGCGGCAGCCTTGTCACCTTCTCCGAGCGGGGCCTGCCGGCGGGAGCCCCCTGGTGGGTCACCATCGACGGCGGCACCCAAGTCAGTTCCTCTGGAAAGGTCAGCTTCCTTCTAGCAGAGGGCACCCACAAGTTCCGGGCAAGTTCGGTGGATGGCGTGGCCGCTTCGCCCCAGTCTGGAGAAATCCAAGTCGTGGGCAATCCCCTTGATGTGACCATAAACTACACCGTTGTCGGAGTGACCCGGTTCGCGCCGCGGATCACCGGATGGCTGCACACCGATGGCCCGCTGATAATGAACCAGGATGACCAGCCGGTGAGACTAGAGGGGCTCAACGACTGGGGCATGGAGGTGGGGAACGGCTGGCCGGTCGTCACCAACGACACCTGCGGAGGCAGCTGGGAGCCGAACTTCCAGTCGATAATCAACCAAGGTTACGACAATGTCTCTGAATGGGGGTTCAACTTCGTCAGGTTCCCGCTCTCCTGGGCGAACCTCGAGCCTCTGCCCCCCACCGCGGAGCCCAACGGGACTCTCATCCATCATTGGAACGAGGCCTACGTCGCGGCAGCGAGCGATGTCGTCGGCAACCTTACGGCTCGCGGCATAGCTGTGATAATCGACCTGCACCAGGTGTATATGTCCCCAGCCTTCAAGAACTTCACCAGCCCCTACCCGTATTCGAGCCAGTGCGAGGGGAACGGGATGCCTTCGTGGCTGTATCCAGACGCGCCCGCCCTTGAGCAGAAGTTCGGAGACTACGGCGCCGCAGGCTACGCCGAGTGCGCATTCCTGGCGAATCTGCCCGAACCGGGCGTAAAGGTCAAACCACTGGACGGCTTCATCAACGCCTGGCGGTTCATCGCATCGAAGTTCGCAAGCAACGACTTGGTCGTCGGGGCCGACATTATCAATGAGCTCTACTTCACCCCCTTCGACAGCTGCGGCCGACTGACCGGGACCAGCGCCGATTTCTCCCTGCACGCCTTCTACCTTAAGGTGGGAGATGCCCTGAGGGCCGTCAACCCCAACCTTCTGCTTGTCTTCGAGGGAGGCCCCGCCGACCCCAGCCCGACCAGCAATCTTTCGGGTCCTCTCCCTGTCAATACAGTGTACTCTTTCCACTACTACCCTTCTAGCTGGAACAGTGGACTCTTCGACGCCCAGGTGTCCTTCGCCCACAACATGAACGTGCCTGTCTGGCTCGGCGAGTTCAACTTCAAGTTCGTCGACGGCGGTCCATCCGATCCCAATTGGATTAGAGACACCTTACAACTGCAGAAGGCGGCGGAGGCAGAGGGCGTCAGCCTCTCGTTTTGGGGGCTTGCCGGTCCAGACGGAATCACCTGGTGGGCGCCGGACTCTCAAATCCTCCGCACAGACACTACCACCCTTGGCGTGGTCGAGCAGGGGCTCACCGTCGGGTACTACTGGGGAACCGTAACCGAGACGGGGCTGCCGGAGGGTACGCCCTGGAGCGTCAATATCAACGGCCTGACGGTGTCGACCTCGAACAGCACCATAACGTTTCCCGTGCTGAACGGCACTTACTCTATCGAAGCCGAGGCCGGCGCGTCGGGCTTGAACGCATGCCCTACCACCCTTGCGGTCGCCGGTCGTGACGCCACCGCCGCTGCACAATTCGCAAACTTCCCATGCCTCTGGTCCCTCGTCCCCTATTTTCTTGTGGTCGCTGGAGTTGCAGTAGCTGCTGTGGCGGTGGCGGTCTTACTTCGCAGCCGAAGTCTGACAGCCAGAGTCAGGAGGTCGCTCGGGGCGGGAAGAGCATCTTCGTCAGGGGAGGCCCTACACATGGCCGCGCTCTCGGCCAAGGTTTTTAACGTCGCGGGCACCCTCATCTATTGATGTCCAGACCAACCGGCGTCTCAATCTTGGCCGTCGTCGAGTTTCTCCTGGGCATCCTCGCGCTGTACGAAGGCCTGATTCTCACGACTGAGATCAGAGCCCTCGCTGCTATGGGATTCACGAACGCTGGGACGATAAACGCGGTTGGAGGATTGGAGGTTGTTCTCGGCG
>CAZENV010000033.1:0-17819 GCA_964513805.1 uncultured Nitrosopumilales archaeon | reverse complement strand
GCAGGTGGTTTACCCAGACGCGCGACAGACGAAGGCCGTTTGCCCGTTGAAGAGGCTCGGTGATGCTCCCCGCTCGAAGCTGGGACATGATCCGTGCTCGTCAGAGACGGGCAACAACCCACAGTGAGACAATGATTGCGGCAAAGGAACGCCGGTTCGACGAATACGCGGAGTTCCTCAACACCTTCGTCCGTCAGCTGAACCAGCTGGCAGACGACGGATGGGCTGTCCTGGTAGAGGGAAAGAGGGACGAAGCGGCCATGAGAGGCCTGGGCTACGCGGGTGTGCTGGCGACCGTCTCTTCGGTGAGCAGGCAGGGCGCCGGGGCGGTCGCTCCTGCAAAGAAGGTCGTGATACTCACCGACCTCGACAGGGAAGGGAGGTTCCTAGCTGCAAAATACATCAAGCTCCTCTCCCACGAGGGGATTCGCACGTCCCTCGCCGAGAGGCGAAGGCTCCGGGTCGCATCACGGGGCGCCTTCCGTCACATAGAGAACCTTTCCAGGTTCTCCAAGGACTTGGTCTAGCCCATCCCAATCCAAGTGTTTATATTCCCGCGATTTTTGCCTTTTTTCGTTAAGCTTAATCCGCTTACAACTGTGAAACGAGATGAACGAAATTGCCAGAATCGGGTATAGTAAAGTACTTAGTGAAACTGAGGTTTGAAGTAGACGGCGTAGTCGAACGGGCGGACGTAATCGGCGCCATCTTCGGACAGACCGAAGGGCTCTTCGGCCCTGAGATGAACCTCAACGAGCTCCAGAAGACCTGGAAGGTCGGCCGCATAGAGATCAGCCTAGAGTCCAAGAACGACAGGACCAGGGGCGAAGTCATTGTTCCGATGTCGACTGACATAGGGACCGCAGCGCTGATTGCAGCGGCTGTGGAGAGCGTCGACAAGGTAGGGCCCTGCAGCGCACGCTTCACCGTGGGCAACATAGAGGACGTCAGGGCAGTCAAGAGGAAACAGATAGTCGACAGAGCGAAGCTGATAGTGCGGGAGTGGAGCTCGAAGACGGCGAGCGAGGGGGACAACGTCCTGAAGGACGTGTCCGAGTCGACCAAGAGGGCCAGGGTGATCAACTACGGCCTCGAGAACCTGCCTGCGGGTCCCGGGGTGTACACTTCCGAAATGGTCTACATCGTAGAGGGACGGGCCGACGTCGTGCTCTTCCTCAGGGCGGGCATTGAGAACGTCGTGGCCTTGGAGGGCACCAGCGTGCCAGATTCGATAAAAGAGTTGGGCAAGAAGAAGAGGCTCATAGCCGTGCTCGACGGGGATAGGGGCGGCGAGCTGATAGAGAAGGAGCTGGCGCAGGTCGTGCGCGTCGAGAAGGTGCTTCACGCGCCGCCGGGCAAAGAGGTTGAGGAACTGACGCCCATAGACGTGATCAACATGCTGAAGGGCGAGCGGCTCGAGACGGGCACTGAGCGCAGAAGGGAGAGGCCACAGGAGAGGGCGCCCGAGAGGGCACCTGAGGCTCCGGACGAGCCCATAGTAGTCAAGACGCGAGAAATCTTCCCCACTCTGAACGGGACTCTGGAGGCGATCCTGCTCGACGAGGGGCTCCATGAAGTCGGAAGGTTCCCGATCAGCGAGCTGGTGCAGAAGATGGAGTCGGCCAGCGGGGCCCACTTCCTGGTCTTCGACGGCATAGTCACCCAGAGGCTTGTCGATTCGGCCACCAAGGTGGGCGTCAAGGGCATCATAGGCCACAGGACGGGCGAGCTCAACAACGTCGCCGAAGACGTGCGCATCGGCACGTTCAGGGACTTGGGCTTAGAGTAAGCCTGACGCTTGATAGTTACCGAGTTCAATCCGAAGCACGGCTACTGCTCCCTCACCATCGAGTCCGCGGACGACCTGTGGACTCTCAGGAGGCTGATCAAGAAGGGCGACGTGGTGGTCGCCAGATCCTCGCGTGTCGTGAAGAGGGACGAGGAGTTCTCCCGCCCCGACAAGGGCGAGCGCGTGAAGGTGACCATGGCCCTGGCCGTGGAGGAGGTACACTTGGACAGCAGCATCGAAAGAGTAAGGCTGAGGGGGACCATAGTCGAGTCGACCGACGAGACCGTCAGCAAGAGCGGCTCCCACGCGATAACGCTGACGCCTGGACATTCGGTCAAGATCACCAAACAGAGATGGAGTCCGCTCGACACCAAGCTCATCAACTCGGCGAAGGGCGCCTCCGCCCGCTACCTGCTCCTCGCGGTCGATAGGCGGGAGGCGGGCGTCGGCCTGCTGAGCGGCTCCCACCTCGCTGTTCTGACAAACATCGAATCGGGCCTGGGAGGCAAGATCTCCGACGAGCCCAGCTCTGGCCCCTACGTGACGAAGGTAGTGTCGTTCATCTCGCAGGTGGCGCACGACGGCGACACGGTCGTCGTGGCTGGCCCGGGCCGGACGAAGAACGTGGTGGGCAACCTGCTGGGGGCTGCGTCCAAGGGTCACTACGCCGTCCACATCCTGGACGGGTTCGACCTGACGGGCCCCGACGGGATACGGGCTCTGGCGAGGTTCGAGGGCTTCAAGGAAATAGCGAAGGAATCAGCGCTTGTGGAGATGGGCGTGGTTGTGGGAGAGGCCGTTCGCAGGATTTCCTCAGGAGCGGGGAAGGTCGCCTACACACTGCAGCGTGTGAAGGAGGCAGCCGATGCCCGCGCCGTCGAGGCGTGCGTGGTCTCCGACGACATCTTCGCCACGGGCATCGACGAAGAGGAGCTGGTGACGACGCTGAACTCCATTGAGGAGCAGAGGGGCGCCATCTACCTGGCAGATTCCTCGCTCGAGTTCGGCAAACAGGTCTCCTCCTTCGGAGGCATGATGGCCCTTCTCCGATACCAAGTCAAAGCCTATTGAGCCAGGGAAACACGAACTCCGATAGGACCGCGAGAAGGATGCCCCCCTTGATGAAGTCCTTGCCGTGCCTCCGGTCCGCATGCGTGAAGTACAGAAGGAGACCGATGAGCAGGACAGAGATGTATGCGAGCCTCGAGACGTCGATCACGACCGAGTTGACCGTGGTCAGCAGAAGAGACGCGACCGAGGTGAACTGTTGCGCCAGACCCTGAATCACTGCGCCCATGTCGGGCGGCTGGGCCACGTCGAGCCCACCGAGCACCGCGATGGCTTCGCCGAAGCGGCGCGAACCCCGTTGCATTGGAGAAAGAAGCGCGGCACGTATTTAACCAGCCACGCATTCTCAGATGAAATACGGGCCGACGATCACCGCAAGCAGGACCGCCACAATCGCAAGGCTTGCGACCGAAGTGATTCTCGTCAGCGACTTGTCCGACAGCTTGCTCCCGCCGAGCGCCTTGACACCGACCCTGAAAGCCTGACCCCCGTCCAGAGGATAGATCGGAAGCGAGTTGAATATGGCCAGGTTGAAGTTGAGGAAGAACACCCAGTACAGCAGGGTCGCCAGCGGGGTAAGCGACGGCCCGAGAGACGACGTGTAGAAGATCGAATTGGCGTCCGAGAACGGCACGACTCCCTGGCAGTTCGGCAGCGTAGGAATGCAGAGGTAGAGCGCTGGTCGGGCGAAGAACGAGCTGGTGTAGGTCGTGACGAGCCCCGTCAGGTCAGAGTAGCCGAGGTCTGCCACGCCAAGGAAGGCCCTGGTTGACAGCGTGCCCGTCCTCGTGTCGTTCAGGGTGATGGATCCCAGAGTCACGTTGTCGACCTGAAGGTAGTCCCCAGCCCTCCAGACCGTGAGGTTGACAACGTTGCCTGGTCTGTACCAGGAGCTGCTGTTCACCACCAGGGGGTCGTCAACGGGAACGCCGTTGACCGCCGTGATGAAGTCTCCGGGCCTGATGCCGTGCTCCGCGGCCGGGTAGTTGGGATAGAGAGCGGTCACAGCGATCCCATCGACCTTCGGCTTCATGGCCGAAACGGTCCCGAAGAGGAGGAGGAGGCAGACGATGGCAACCACGAGGTTGATGCCCGCACCGGAAGCGAGGACCCTCCCTGCATGCGAGGCCTTCGCGACCTTCAGCGCGTCTTCGTCCACCTCCACGAAGGCACCAATGGGAATGATGAGGAAGAAGAGGAGCCCGGATGATTTGACTGGGAGGCCGAAGCTCCGCGCAACCACGCCGTGGGCGCCCTCATGGACCACCATCGCCACGATGAGGGCGATCCATCCATCCACAATCGGGAGATACGGGTTGATTCCCGGCAGGCCGAGGTTTCCCAGGGGGCTCAACGTCCTGATGTAGCTCGCCACCTCGGCTCCCCGGGCAGAGAGCAGGATCCCCAGCTGGCTGAGGAACAGGTAGAGTGCAATCGCGGCAGCCACGGGCATGAGATAGAGCAGGAACCAGCCCAGTGGCTTTGAGATTCGGTAGCTTCCCAGGCGGTCCATCAGGGCCTGGAACCGTCTCGTCCTGAACATGACGATGCCATATTGGAACTGGAATCGCTTGTACTCCGACAAAGGATTCTTCGTTCGCCCCCTCTGCTTTTGCTTTAAGCGTTGAGCGCCTAAATACGGCCCGAACGCCCTGAGGGTCCGAACTTGGTCTGCACAAGCTGCGGCGGTGCTCCGTACTACACCCGGAGATACTCCGGGGAGGTGCTCTGTCGCGACTGCTTCAGTGACTCGATCGTAGAGAAGACACGGCGGACCATCTCCAGGTACAGCATGCTGAGTCGTGCAGAGAAGGTGGGAGTCGCCGTCTCCGGTGGGAAGGACAGCCTTTCCCTCCTTCACGTCCTGAACGAGCTGCGCTCCCAGAACGCCTGGGAGCTGGTGGCTTTGTCCATAGACGAGGGCGTCAAAGGCTACAGAGATGAGGCACTGGCACACGCCAAGTCTGCAACAGACAAGATCGGGGTGGAGCACGTGGTCCTGTCCTACAGGGAGCTCTACGGCTTTTCTCTCGACCAGGCCCTCGGTTGGGACGGCAGGGACACCTCATCATGCAGTTTCTGCGGGGTCTTCAGACGCCGGGCGATCGACGAGGCAGCAGCCAAGGCTGGGGTTGCGGTGGTGGCCACAGCCCACAACCTGGACGACTACATCCAGACGTTCTTGATGAACATGCTGCACGGCGACGTGGGAAGGGTCGGTTGGCTGGACCCCTCCCACTCCGACGGTAGCTTCCCCGTCAGGCGCGTGAAGCCGTTCATGGAGATCTATGAAGAGGAGGTCGCACTCTTCGCCTTCGCGAACGAGATACCGTTCCAGAGCGTCAGCTGCCCCTACATGCACGAGGGGCTGAGGAGCGAGGTCAGGGACTACCTCAACGAGATGGAGGCCAAGCATTCGGGGATGAAGAACGTTCTATTCAGGTCAGGCCTCGATGTCATCTCGCACTACAATCCCACAGAGGCAAGGAACTCCGTCCCATGTTCGCACTGCGGCAAGCCCTCGTCCACGGGCCTCTGCAGCGTCTGCAGGCTCAAGGAACAAGTTCACCACCACGTTAATCTAACCGACCGATAGCCGACGGACTGGCGGTGGGTAGGGCCGGGAGGCTAGCCTTCTCCCAGAGTGCTGAGATAGGCTACATGCAGTGGCCAGCAACCTTCGGGTAAAGCCACCTTCCCCGCGACCCGCGTCGGGAAGGAGGATGAATTCACGCCGAGGTGGGCGGTCACGAGGAGCAGTCCTCTCGAAGGAGAGGTCCTGACGCCGAATCGCCGAATCGGGCGAGGTCCGGGAGGGAGCAGCCCTATGGCGACGCGGCCACGCTGCCTCGTCTACGTGGAGGATCGCCGACCTGGCGAGACGGGAACGAGGAGGGCAGGTGAACGCCGAAGGAGCCGCCGCCACTTAATTCTTTTTAACGGTCGGGACTGGCCGACGCAACTCGAGCCGGGGTAGCCTAGAGCACACACGGGCAGCCTGGTAAGGCGCAGTCATGTCGGCGCAAGCTTGCTAAGCCTGTGTCTCTCACGGGACTCGTGGGTTCGAATCCCACCCCCGGCGCATCAATGCAGAGCGGACCTAGCTGCGGAAGACCCTTCCGGCGAAGGCTGCATTGGAGCCGAGCTCCTCTTCAATCCTCATTAGCTCATTGTACTTCGCGACCCGTTCGCCCCTCGCCGGGGCTCCGGTCTTGATGAACTCGCTTCCCACGGCCGTGGCCAAATGGGCAATGAAAGGGTCCTCGGTCTCGCCCGAGCGATGGGAGACCGCCACCGCCCACTTCGCCCTTTGGGCGAGTTCGATCGCGCCCAGAGTCTCGGACACGGTACCGATCTGGTTGAGCTTCACAAGCACGGCGTTCGTGGCCTTCGTCTTGATCCCCTCCCTCATCCGCGAAACATTCGTGGCATAGAGGTCGTCGCCAATTATCCTCATCTTCGTGCCCACCCTGCGAGTCAGCGAAGCGAATTCGTCGAAGGCCTCTTCGGAGAACGGGTCTTCAATCGTGAGCAGGCCGTACTCGTCACGAAGCGATACGTAGAGCTCTTCGAGCTGTGCAGCTTGGAGGGACTTCCCGTCCAGCGCGTAGCTGGAGTCCTCTGGGTCGAAGAAGACCGATGCGGCCGCGTCGATTCCAAGCTTGACCTCGCCTTCTCCGTATCCGCTTGCCTTCACCGCCTTGGTTATCGCGTCGAGTGCTTCCCGCGTCTTCGAGAGAGGGGGCGCGAACCCGCCTTCGTCACCCACATTGACCGCCGCCTTACCGTACCTGTCTGTCAGCACCGTCCTGAGAGACTGGTAGACCTCATCTCCCATCCTGATCGCCTCGGTGCAGCTATCGGCTCCGACCGGCTCCACCACGAACTCCTGGACAGCGAGCTCGTTTCCTGCATGCTCCCCCCCGTTGATGATGTTCATCATCGGGACCGGAAGCCTGTACCTCCTGGCTCGCTTGAGAGTGCGATAGAGTTGATTTCCGCCCGCGCCGGCTGCTGCCCTTGCGGCGGCCATGGAGACTGCGAGAATCGCGTTGGCCCCCAGCCTGCTCTTGTTGGGCGTCCCGTCCAGCCCGACGAGGATTCTGTCGATTCTCTTCTGGTCTGCCACAACGGTGCCGACGACCCTGGGTCTGATGGCCTTGTTGACGTTGGCCACCGCTTTCCTCACTCCCTTGCCGTGGAATCGGCGCGCATCTCCATCGCGAAGCTCCAGCGCCTCATGGGTTCCCTTGGACGCCCCCGATGGAACGCTTGCCCTGCCAACCGACAGGTCAGTCGCAACCTCGGCCTCGACTGTGGGGTTGCCACGAGAATCGAGCACCTCGCGCGCCCTGACGGACACTATCTTCGTCCTCAGAGGATATGGTCCAGAAGCCATGAGCCCTCGGTTCCTTTCCAACGCTTATTAGCAGATTGCCGTGCTCGCGCGTCGGGCCGGTCGTCTAGCTCGGTTTAGGATGTCAGGCGCAAGTCCACCAAGCCTTTACACGGCGAATCTCCGCGCGCCAAGGTCGGCGGTCCGAATCCGCCCCGGCCCATCTTCATTCCGAATTCACAAATGTATGTGAAGCCCTGATTGAATAGTTATCTAGCGAAAACCGCCGAAACGAACCCGTGACCGAATTCCGCTACATCAACTGGACTGAATACGGGAACTTGGCGGACGCTCTCGCCGAAAAGATCCGCTCCCAGTCCGAGGCGTTCGACCTGATAATCGGCATCGCCAGGGGCGGAATCCCGGTCGCGATGGTCGTTTCTGACCACCTCAACGTGAAGCTGGACATAATCAACGTGAAATCGTACAACGGCATTGCAGAAAGAAACCCGCCTCGGATCCTGACGACCCTTACGGAAGCGGTGAATGGCAAGAGCGTGCTCCTGGTGGATGACCTGGTCGATCAAGGGCAGACCATGTCCACGCTTTCCACATACCTTCGGGACCAGGGACCAGCCCTGTTGAAGACGGCTGTTCTGTTCAAGAAGCCGTGGAGCGCCACGGACCCAGACTACTTCCTGGAGGTCGTGGACAAGTGGATCGTGTTCCCCTGGGAGCACGGCGAAGTGAACAGGCTGCGCATCGCCCGGGGAGAGCTACTCGCGCAAGACAAACAGTAGCGCGTCTGCCAACCCCTCCCCTACGAGCCGACGCGAGAGCCGAATCGGGGCGGCCCCTACGGACGGTCGCTGCCGCCCTCTATCTCGCTGAGGTACCTGCGGTTCTTCTTGAGAAACTCAACCAGTCGCTCGAACTTCTGAACCGTGACAGGATGGAGGTGATGCTCGATTCCCTCGGCGTCCTCGTAGGCTATGTCTTTGCCCACCCCGAGCATGGATAGGAACTCGAAAATGGCAACATGCCTGCGTATCACGGAGCGCGCCAGCTTGGTTCCGCTCTCGGTGAGTCTCATCCCCCGGTATCGCTCGTGCACAAGATACCCCTCCTTGGCCAGCTTCGAGACCATGTTGGACACAGTGGGGGGCTTCACCCCAAGCCTCTCCGAGATGTCGGCAGTGCTGATGTATCCCTTCTCCTGGTCCAGATGATAGATGGTTTCCAGGTAGTCCTCAAGGCGCGATTTGTCTCGTTTCTGGTGCACGGTCGCCATCACGTCTCCTCGCCAGTTGGGGGAGGACGTCTCTCTGGATAAAAGCCTTCTCGAATCGGGTGATTAACTGTGTTTGATGCCCAGAGCCTTGTTAGGAATCCCAAGCTATCTTAGATAAGCCTAACTTTAAGTAGTCTGTAACCCGCCTTTTGGCGACCATGAGGCTCCGTTGGAACAGAACCAGGGTGCTGATGCCTCCTGAAATGCACCCGTCGTCTAGGGTCCAAAGCATCAAGGGTTCGGTGACGGACTATGTCCGCTGGCTAGGGCCGGCGCTCATAGTCTCGGTGGCCTACATGGATCCGGGCAACTACGGAACCGACCTGGCCGCAGGTGCCACCTTCCAGTATCAGCTCCTGTGGGCAGGCTGGCTCGCTTCTGTCATGGCGATGCTGTTGCAGTACCTGTCAGGGAAGCTGGGGATAGCGACCGGGAAATCTCTCCCGGAGCTGGTGAAGGAATCCCTCAAGAGGCGATCATTCGTCATCCCTTACTGGCTCGCCGCAGAAGCTGCGGCCGCCGCGACAGACCTTGCGGAGTATCTTGGAACCGTGATCGCTCTCAACCTGCTCTTCGGCGTCCCGCTGCTCTACGCTGCGATCTTCGGTGCTCTCGACGTGATTCTTCTGCTAACAATGATGACGAGGAGGTTCCGGCTGATTGAGCAGTACTTCATGCTGCTCGTCAGTATTCTAGTGTTCGGGGTCGTATTCCAGGTCGCGGTCGTCCGCCCTGATCTCAGCAAGGTCGTCTTCGGTTCTCTGGTCCCGCTCATGACCCCCAACAACGCAGGAGGCCAGCTGAACAACCCCCTCCTGCTCGTTGTGGGCATGATAGGCGCGACTGTGATGCCTCACGCCATATTCGTGCATTCTTGGCTCACAAGGGAGAAGCTGGTCACGAAGACCGACGAAGAGAAGGTCAGGAAAAGGCGGCTGCACATGACGGAGACCGTGACTTTGCTCACAGTGGCGGGCGTGGTGAACGCCGGCCTCCTCCTCGTGGCCGTACCATTCTACCCGAATCCGGACATAACCATCCAATCGGCCTATCAGGGCTTCGGCGACCTGTACGGTCGCGGAGTTGCTGTGATTTTCGTGGTCTCAATGCTCGCCTCCGGATTGAGTTCGTCGACCACTGGAACCATCGCCGGACAGGTCATAATGGAGGGTCTGATAGGGAAGCATGGGAGCATCTGGCTGCGGAGAATCGTAACGAGGGTCGTGAACGTCTTTCCAACAACCGCGGCCATAGTGCTGGGTCTGAATCCCCTGAGTCTCCTGGTCTACAGCCAGGTGATTCTTAGTCTGCTGCTGCCGCTCCCGATGATACCGCTCGTGTATTACACGGCCAAGAGGCGCTTCATGGGTGATTTCGTGAACCGCAGGCCGACAATCGTACTTTCCGTGATAACCGTGACCGTCATCATCGGATTCAACGCCTTCCTGCTGACGACCATACTCTGAGAGTCAGGGAGGTGCCATGCCCAGCAACGTCGAGATTATCCTATGCGTCAGGCCCCAGACCACATAGTCCCCGACGGCGAACGCAGGCAAATCCCTTGACATTCCTCCGGCCCTGAGATGATACGTCGATTCCGAGCGCGGGTCCAGGAACAGTCCGAGGTCGACCCACCTGTGGCCCGAGACCTCTCCGTTGGGGACCACCTCGACCTCCCTCCTGAGCACGAATACCGCCGGTATCACGTCCATGTCACCCGTATGTGTCCTGAACGGGACGGAATAGCCTGCGAATTCCGCCTCCCTGCCGAGGTCCACGCCCACCTCCTCTCTCGCTTCCCTGACCGCGGTCTCCCTGGCGGATTTGTCACCCTCTCCCGTCTTTCCGCCGGGGAATGCGACCTGTCCAGACCACGGGTCGTCCGTGCGCTCCGCCCTCTTGATCAGCAGGGTCTTCGGATTCGCCTCGCCAGAAAGAATGACCGCCACCGCCGCTAGCTTCTTGGATTGAATCGCGGGCTGCGTTGCAGTGAGACCGCTCAGCAACTTGCGGAGTATTCCGTCTTGCATTGCAGGGTTGTCCAGTGCTGACCTCGCAATCTTAAATACGCATCACCGTCTTAGAGGATACGAGATGTCTACCGAAGCCAAAGAAACTCAGATTGTAACATTGACGGAAGAGAACTTCAAGGAATACAGCGCTGGAGCGAAGCCGCTTCTCGTCGACTTCTGGGCCGCCTGGTGCGGCCCCTGCAAGATCATGGAGCCGGTCATCGAGAGATTAGCAACCAAGTATGGCGACGCCGTGGTCTTTGGGAAGGTGAACGTGGACGAGCAGATGAGCATCTCCTCGAACTACCAGGTCTTCTCGATCCCCACCTTCATGCTGTTCAGGAACGGCCAACCCATGGACGGGGTGATAGGCGCCGTCGGCGAAGCCTCGCTAGAGCTGATGGTCAAGCGGGCACTCAACGGCCAGAAAGGCTAGGAGACCCGGGTCCCGTCGAGCAGGAAGACATCCGCCTTCTCTATGCTGATTGCGCCCGACGACAGCACCGGGCCGAACTCGAACGACTTTCCTACGTTTATGGGCTGTCCTCCCACCATCCTGTTGAAGGGAGGCATCACCCTCAGCTCTCCCTCGCCCTTGGCCCTGGACTTGTAGCCTGCCTTTGCCATCATCCTGGCCAAATCATACCTGGCGAAGACCCAGACGGCGTCCCTCGACCTCGTGCCGAGGCTGTCCCGCATCTCGTAGGTGAAGTGGGAGTGCCCTATCACCAGGTTCCTCGTCGCTATGGCCTCTGGTGAAGGCCACGCGTGACCGTGTGCGACCCCCACCTTGGACCTCCCCTTGCCGACCACGGCCCCCGCCGACGGGTGCAGGACGACCTTCCGGGGGAGCACCGTCTTGATGCTCCCGTCGTGGTTCCCTGGCACGACCTCCACAGCAGGGAACAGGTCCAGCATCGTTTCGAAGAACCAGGGGATCACCCCCCAGTCGATGTCCTCAACCCTTCCGACGGTATGCTTGACGTCCCCAAGAATCACGATCTTCTCCGGCCTGTGGGCCTCGGCCAGGTTCCTGATCCTGTCGACCATCTTCACGGTGTAGGACGGGACCCGGAAGCCCTTCTTCGCCAGCTCCTTCTCCAGGCCCAGGTGGAGGTCGGAGACCAGCAGCGCCGAACTACCGGGCTCGGAGAACAGCAGCGCGGCCTCTCCGGGAACTATCTTCAGCAAGTTAGCCGATCAGAGGAACCATCTCTCCTCTAATGTAGCTTTTGAACTATCTCAGCCTTCAGCGGACTGGAGAGCCCAAGTCAGAGAAAGGCGCTTGCCGGCGGGTGGCTTTGTCATTCGTGAGGTCGGCAACTTCGCGCTTGTCCAAGCCTTCGAGCCCCCTCCAGTGCTCATGCACCCCCACGAGAGATTCCGCGTTATAGCGGCTGTCGCCCCCCTTCAGCACCGATGCACAGCCTTCGGCTAGGAGCTTGACGTATCGCTTGGGGTCGTAGTCCTTTGCCTCCAGAAAATCGAATGGTACCGCCCTCTTGGAGCCGCCCGACCCGTAGTCTCTTATCACGTACCTTATCCCCTCTCCAGCATGAATCTCGACTCCTTCGGCGGCCAGCTGCCTCACGACATCATGATGAGATTTGCAGCGAATCCGCTATCTGAGTTAGCGTTGTGAGGGGCAAACCACCCAGTATGATGCAATGGACTCCATTCGTCCACCACTCAAGACGACCTCCATTCTGGAATCCCCATCCCAGGTTTCCCGAGATGGTGACATTGATGATGGCTTGTGTTGATTGCGGCGTCAAAGTTGCTGTTAGAGTTGTGGTTCTTGTTGTAGTGCCACTGGCCAGTAATGTCGTGATAGACTCTGTCTGTGGTTGGGGAAAGTAGTATGTTGTCCCGTCTTTGATCATTATGATTATCAGAGATCCTTCGTTGTAAGAGAGTACTCTAGGAAGTGCGGAACTGTTGTATATTAGTGCAACAGATTTTGCGCTTGCCCTAATCTGGACCAAGCTCAGGCTGGTTGGCAACAGGGAAGATGAAGGGGGTGTGAAATCTAGCCCAATCGCGGTTCGCGCTTGGCTGAGAGTACCAACAGAACCCAGCTGTTCGACGGACATCATGGGAGTGTTGGCGTCTGACTGTAGGGGTTGACTATGATTCTGAAAGATAGGCCCGTAGGCAATAACGGTGAGCAGAGCAACCAATGCCACGATAACGATTACTCCGACTATCCTCGCCGTATTCCTTTCCATGCTAAGGGCAGCTCCCTGATGTTATGGTATACATGTTGTATGCAGTGACTGAAACTTTGGTTGCGCAGTATGGGCCATTTGAGTTAGAACCCCCTGCTTGACTGGAACCCCAGCTCGTCCAAGTCCACGTGCTACCAGTCTGCTCGAGGTTCTGTAAGGAAGTGAAATTGGCGGTCGCTGTGTTCTGATTGTTGTGCGACTCGGTTTCTGCGTAGGTGTTATCGCCGTAGTCATGGTTGGTGGTGATTCCATTGATGTGAATCGTATAGCTCCCTGACTTTAACGGTGATGTACCATGTGTGCGTGCCAGTGTTTAGACTGCCTTGAAGTTGGAAGTGCACGTGATTCCCTGTGCTTGGGTATGTGTTGGTTCCCGCAGATATGTCACTATAGCAATAGGAAGACCCGGTTATGCTCATGTCCCAGTAGTAGTCTTGCCCCGTACCCGTCCACTCCCCACTTGGCGAACACGCCGAGCTGGTATTAACGCTCGTGGGTTCCTGCCCTTGGTCATATCCAACCGCAATGAAGTCTCCATTGGCCCAACCAACGAAGACAAAATTCGCCACTTCGCTGCCGTCTGAATTACTTGAACCACATATTGTCTGACTATCTACGATTTGCGTCCCATTGACACCGTACTTCGAGTAGGTGTCTAGGTCTTGGCCCTACGCATAGTAATGTGCGACAGTACCACAGCTCGCATACGCGCTTTGAACGGGAACAGTGCCAAAGATTGTCATCAAGAAAAGGAAGAGAAGACCATACAAACCTGCGTCTAAGATATGCAGACCGTTCGACCGCAGCGCTTCCACGACCTAGAATGTCTCGACGGTAGATACATACAAATTCATGTCTTTCTTCATGAGAATCTATTATCCTGAAATTGGTTCACCCCCTAGCACAGACTACTGGGGCTAGGTGGGTATGGAGCAGAGGAAGACGCTATCACGTCCACATGAAGCTGGACCCGGTGAAGGTGCAATGGATTGTCAGGAAGAAAGCCAAGGGAACTCGCAACAGAGAGATTACGGACTCGATGCAGGTCTCGGTAAGGAGGGTCCAGGAACTCTGTTCCGTCTATCAGAAGACAGCCAGAAGTACTCGAATTGGCGTGCCGAAGCCGTCGGAGGCCGCGCAATCGAAGTCATTGAGGAATTGAGACCCTTCCTAACGGAGGCCAAGACTAAACAGGCCGAGAAGGCAATTCAGGACGCTCGGGCGACCGGGTTCAAAACCAAGTCCGAAATGAAAGAGAGCCGGAAGAATGACATATTGGATGAACTGGAATCAAAAAGTGGTTCGTCGACAAGAGACATTGGTAGGGACTTGGGCATCGGCTATTCCTATGCTTTGAAGTACCTAAATGAACTCCAAGACGAAGGCAGGGTCTACAGTGAAAAGGGCGGGACGCCTAACCGACCAAGACTACACTGGTTTCGCAAGAGTCGAGGTGGCTAGTCTGCGACTAGGGGTATCACTTCGCTTCTTATGAATGTCTTGAACTCAGGCATCTCCATCTTACTGAAGGCGGTGACGACACAATTCCTCGTCAATCCTACCACGTATCCGTGCTTCTTGCTACTGAAGACTACATACCACAGCTTTCCATGCATGAGATAATCAGAGTACAATCCAGTATTTCCCAACTCTGCACCGTACAGGGAGAGCTTCGAGATGTTGGGTATGTCCACTTGATCGTAAAATATGACTCGTGTGTTCTCAAAATTCGCTTCGTGGAACTTCTTGAGCGTCTCCGGCGGTATCCTGGCCTCCACTATCTGGCCCAGGCTGAGAAACACAGCCTTGCTGATTTCGTTGGCGATGTTGTTGGCCCTGTTCTTCTTGTCGTACACAGTGAGGAACATCCTGTCCTTGTAGATGTCGAAGGCGAAGGGAGCTTCGTAGGTCCTCGCGACCGGCGTGGACTTGTCTCTTTGTCTGACCACGAAGACGGTGTCGAAAGAGAACATACCCTCCAGGTTGTTCTTCATCGCCGCGAGGTCTCTTATCTCCGAGATCAGCTTGAACGACTCGCCTTCCACGCTCGTCTCCGTCTCCACCTTGAACGCCTTCAGCTTCTCGGCGAGGAGGTCCATGTCGTAGTTCTCCCTGACTAGGAAGACCTTCCCAGCTAGAACCATTCTTGGTTGCCCCGATTCTCGCTCGTTAAATGATTTTCAGCTGGACCAGAACTGTCTTGTTGTGACAAAGCGTATCTTCGCCTCGAGCAGCGCCGCGTAGAACTTCTCCTCGTCTTCGTGCATCTCCGCCAGTATTCTGGAGGCGGTCTGGGGCCCGATCCCGTATACCGTCTGCGCCACGACCGCCTTCCTTCCGTATGAGAGAACAAGGTCGGCCGACCTTCTCGCCTTGGCAAGCTCGCTCCTTTCCTCTTCGTCCAGCTCTACCCCTGCCGACCTCTTCTGAAGCAGATGCACCAACTTCGCCGTCCCCCAGTAGCAGGGAGCGAGGAGGCCCGAGCCGCAAGAGGTGCACCTGGGCTCCTCCTGGAGCTCGCCCACCGTAGCCTGTCCCAGCTCCTTGCCGCACTTCATGCAGACCAGTCCGACTTCAGTGAGGAAGATGCTGGACTTCATCCGCTGATAGGAAGACCTTCCCAGCGAGTCCGGCGCCACGGCCTCCGGAACCTCCAGGTACCTGTAGAGCAGGTTGTAGGCGAGGGGGGTGGGTCTGTCCCCTGCCTGGAACGTCTCCACCCGGATGCTCCCATCCGCAATCTGGCCGATCACCTGCTTGGCTCTCCCCATGTCGATTAGGTCCCTCCCTGTCTCCTGGAGCGCCTCTTCGAAGATGGGTGTCCTCTCGAACCTGGTGGGCAGCGAGCAGAGGTTGGGGTGGGCAATCAGCTTCCCCCTCTTCAGCGCCCCGAACCGCTCGGCAATCCACTTGACCCTGGTCGGGAACGGGAAGTTCCGCTGGGCGGCCACCGCGTAGGTCCTCTCCAGCTCCTCTGGCGTCATTCCCGTCAGTTCCTTCGCGAGCGACGCGAGGTCCAGGTCCCTTGTATCTTCGGTGAGCTCCACCAGCAGCCTGTAGCCGTCCAGCCACCAGAGCCTGACCAGACCCCGCCTGGAGAGAACCTCTTCGAACACATAGGCGAGCGTCCTGTTGACCGACTCGCCGAAGCACAGATGGACGATGAGGTACCGACCGAACCCTTCGAAGAGCACCAGGTTGTCCGAGGGGACAGGCGCCCCCATCTTCTTCTGTTCCGAGATCTCGTCGACCACGAGCGCCTTGGCGGCATTGTCGGCCGGGATGGGCTTCAGGAACTCTGCCAGCGCCTCTTCTCCCCTGTCTAGAGCCTCGGACAGTTCTCTGCGCATGCGCCCCGTTGCTCGGGCCAGTTCGAAAGGTATAGGAAGCATCTCGCCGTCCCAGCCAGGCACCGCAGCCAACGGGTCGTCGACCGGCGTGACGTAGATCTTCCTGTCCTGCGCGACCTGCTCTATCTGCCAGACCTTCCCCTTGCATATGAAGTGGACTCCGACCTTGGCTCTGAGTATGACGAACTCCTCGCCCAGTATTCCCACCGTCTGGTTCGTCGACACGTCGACGACGAGGTACCTGGTCTCGTCGGGGATCATGGAGAGGTTCTCATAGTAGTAGTCGCGCGTCAGTCTCGTCCTCGACAGCTTCTCGCCGTCGGCCCGTATCTTTCTGAGCTCCGAGAGGTAGGCTATGGTCTTGCGGTAGCTCTCCTCGGACAGATTGGCGAACGGGCTCGCCTTCCTGACTTCTGCCAGTAGAGCCCCAGCGTCCATGCTCTGGAAGTCCATGAGGTATCCGGCCACCTGATGGGCGAGAACGTCGAGGCAGTTCGCGTAGGGCCTGGTCGGTTCGATTATTCCCCTCTCTGCAGAGGCTATGCTGCAGCAGGACTCCATGATGTCATCAGCAGACACCGTTACCACCGCGCCCTCGGAAACCCTCCCCAGCCTGTGCCCGCTCCGTCCGACCCTCTGCACCAAGGCCGTGACCTGCCTCGGTGACATGTACTGCACGACCATGTCCACAGAACCCACGTCTATGCCCAGCTCGAGCGTACTGGTGCAGACCATCGCCTTGAGCTGCCCAGCCTTGAACGCCTGTTCCACCCTCTCCCTCTCTTCTCTCGGCAGGGAGCCGTGGTGCACTCCTACGTCCTTCCTGAGCCTTGAGAGCTTGTCTCCGAGCATCTCAGCCACAGTCCGGCTGTTCACGAACACCAGAGTGGAGGTGTGCGCAGCTATCAGCTGGTCCATCTTGGCGAGCCTGGCCGCCAGGTCCGGAGCTGCGTAGGCGTCCTTCGCCACCGAAGCGTTCGAAGGGTCAGGCACTGGGTATTCGACCGTGTACCTGAACTCCTTCGGCGTCTCCGCGTTTACTATTGTGTGCTTCCTCTGGCCGAAGATGAAACCCGCCGCCACGCTCTGCGTCCCCACTGTCGCCGAGAGCGCCACCAGCTGGAATTCACCTGCAACCTTCCTGAGCCTCTCCAGCCCCACAGTCAGCTGCGCGCCGCGTTTGCTCTCAACGAGGTTGTGCAGCTCGTCCACGACTACGGCCCTGAGGTGTCTGAAGTTCTCCCTCATCCTGCTGCCCGGCAGGACTGCCTGCAGGCTCTCGGGAGTCGTGACCATCACATCCGGGGGGTGAGCGGACTGGCGGGTCCGCTGCTTCTGCGGGGTGTCGCCGTGCCTTATGTCGACCTTGAGGCCGAGCCTGTCGCACCAGACCTGCAGCCTCTTCAGCATGTCCCTGTTGAGCGCCCGCATCGGCGTGATGTAGAGCATCGAGATTCCTTCGCGGTTGCTTTTGGCAGCGAGCTTCCCGAGCAATGGGAGTATGGCCGCTTCGGTCTTCCCTGAGCCAGTCGGTGCCACTATCAGGACGTCCTCCCCCGCAGACACGTAGGGCCAGGCCCCCCGCTGAGGCGGCGTGGGTTCTGTGATGCCCGATTCCAGCAGCATGCTTCTGATGGAGCCGGTCAGATGCTCGAACCCGTCGGCAGGAACCAATTCACACGAAGAAGTTCTCTGGTTGATTTAAGCCCTATTGCGGAGTCCCGAACTCACCGCGTTTGTGCGTA
>CAZENV010000032.1:0-9258 GCA_964513805.1 uncultured Nitrosopumilales archaeon | reverse complement strand
AATGGAGAGGAAGAACTTCGCGCCGGTGACCGCCACCGGCGAGGGGTTTGTCACGTTGACAGTCACTGTGAACGGGCTTCCCTCGACAGGGCTGGCCGGCGAGGTGGTGATCGTCGCCGCGAGCGGCTTGCTGAGGGTCAGGGCCGGTGTCGGTGCGGAAATGGTGAAGGGCGTGCCGCCCATGAAGAAGGCCGCCGTGGCCGGGGATGCCGATGGGCTCCCCCTGTAGCTGCCGATGGTCGCGGAGTATGCGAGCGTGAGATTCTCGGACTGGGCCAGGCTCCGGGCGCTCTTCACGGTCGACTGGTTGACTGGGATGCTGTCGAACCCGTCGGCGGTCGTGGACAGAGTCGCGTTGAATATCGTGTAGGGGCCGCCGTTCCGAGCAAGAGCCGTGACCTGGGAGACCATGCCGGGGAAGAGTACCGAGGGGCCGAAGACCTTCGAGAGGGCCAGTCCGGTGGGCGCAGGCTGCGCGTTGGAGGACCCGGTCAGGAGATAGCCTGAGCTCTCGTAGGAGAAGCTGGAGGGCCAGAAGATGAAGCTCGTCGGTTGCGTCACTGTGAAGTTGACGCTGGCATGCTCGGTGGAGCCTGCCGCCACCTGAGGATAGGAGAGAGCGAGCGTCCCGCCGTTGCAGGTGAGGTTCGAGCTCCTCTCACCGCAAGACAGCCCTGGAGGGAGCGCGGTCAGTGCCGAGAACGACGTGAGGTCGGCAGCGCCCTTGTTGGCGAGGTCCATGGTCAGCGTCAGGTTGTAACCGCCTCCGGCCAGCTGCGAGACAGTGGAATTCAGCGAAAGCATCCCCAGTCCGAGCCTCATTCCGGTCTGCGCGAAGATGATTGCGAGCGAGTTGGTGGTCTGATTAAGCGACTGGCCGCTCGGAGTGGTGTAGGAGACGGAGTAGGCCTTTGTCACGTTCACCCGTGTCAGGCCGGGAGCCGTAGCCGAAAGCGACACCGTCGCCGACCCGCCGTCGGCAGCGAGCCCGCCCACCTGATGTCCTTCGACGCTCACGGAGTTTGCGGTCCTGGTCCCGACGTTCTTGACGAAGACTTGGAGCGACTGATTGCCGCCCACGGGTGTCGGGAACGACGACGACGGCGCCACGTAGGCGAAAACCACTGGCTGATCCGCGCCCAGGGAGAGCGTGATTGGATTCAGGTTCGCGTAGCCGCCCAGCGAAGCTGATCCCACGGTGTAGCTGTAGCTGACTGGAGTCGGGGGCACCAGGAGCGGACCCGTCGCGTTGCCCGTGTACTGAAGAACGTAGGTCGGGCTCGCGGACTGTCCGGCGCCCAGGCTTGAAAGGTCGACCAACGAATTGCCTCTCACCAGCTTGAAGCCGCCCGCGGACTGCCACCAGCTGTCATTGAGTTTCAGGTAGGTGAGGGCGCTCGAATTGGAGAGGTTGGTCAGGTTGATGGTCACTGACATGTTGGTGCCCGGCCTGAGGACGCCGACGTCCACCACCCTCGTGGCGAGGAGTTCTGGGGGCTGCTCCACCACAGTCGCGTTGATCCTTGAGACCGCAGCGCCAGGCTTCAACGTCAGCGCGTACGTGGAGCTGAACGCCGCCCTGTCGGTGGTCATGGTAGCGTTGTCCGAGGAAGTGACCAGCCCGTCGAGGAAGTGATAGTCGATGACCGAGGACGCGCTCCTGTTGGAGGCCCTGATGGACGCCTGCGCCTGCCCGAAGTAGTTCAGCAGGTTGGGCCTGGAGCTCGAGTCCAGCCCGGTGGTCGTTATGGAGCCGATCGAGACCTGATGGACGAAGCCTCCCCCCGAAGTCTTCTGGGCGCTGAGCGTCAGCATGGGCGAGGGGAGCGCCAGGAAGCCCTTGGCCGTAATGGGCGCGAGGAAGCCGCCGTCACTGAACGGGACTAGCTTGAGCAGGGTCGACGGGACCACTGCCGCGAAGGACAGCGGCGCGAAGAACGTGTAGCTGCCGCTTCCGTTCCCGGTCGACCGGAAGGTAGTTAGCAGATACGAGCCCAGCGCGGAGGCTGCTCTGCTCGCGTCGGCGAAGGTCCCCGCGCCGACGGTCAGGAAGGCGCCCTCGGGCGGCACGCTGGGGACGGGCAGCACGTTGTAGCCCTGCGGGCCGAAGATCTGGAAGTCGGTGCTCCAGCCCGTGGAGCGGACGGCGGTCAGGTTGTACGAGGTCACCCCTGCGATGGCCTCGGCCGACTGTATCGCGGGGTTGGTCACGTTCACCGCTCCGATGCTGATGAACCAGGCGGCGTTGGGGCCCGCCACGTAGGCGGTGATCCTCTCGGAGTAGCTTCCCTGGGCGCTCACCGGGGGCGGCACCATGGGGATCAGCGACAGCGAGATGATGACCAGCAGCGCGAGTAGCTTGCTCTGCTTCAAGTAATACTCCGAGGCCCGCTGAGAATTCCCTATAAAACCGTTGGTTGGGTCAGCGTCTTCTCGTGGTCTCTTCCGAGGGGTCGTCGACCCCCTTCTCGTCCAGCATGAAGACCACGTCCCTCTCCGGATGGTATGGGCTGTCCACCATCCTCGCGATCCTGTTCTTGGCGGCCTTCCTCAGGTATATCCTGTAGGTGCTGGTGTGGGCCACGACGTGGCCACCCGTGGGCCTCGTCGGGTCGCCGAAGAACGAGTCTGGCGCTGCCTGCACCTGGTTCGTCAGGACCACGGCGACGTTGTAGACCTCGGCCGTCCTCAGCAGAAGGTGCATGAACCTGTTGAGCCTCTGCTGCCGCTCGGCCAGGGTGCCCCTGCCCACGAACTCGGCCCTGTAATGGGCGACTGCGCTGTCGAGTATCAGCAGCTTGACCTTGTTGGCCTCTATCACCTTGCCCAGGTCCCTCACTATGAGCTCCTGGTGGGCGCTGTTGTAAGCCCTGGCTACCGTGATCCGCGAGAGCACCTCCTCTGGTTTCAGGCCGCGCGATTCGGCTATCTCCGCTATCCTCTCGGGCCTGAACGTGCCCTCGGTGTCGATGTATATCGCAGACCCGTCGAGCCCACCCTTGCCGTGGGGCTGGGTGACCATCACGCACAACGTGTGGCAGATCTGCGAGTTGTGCATGACAGTTGGAAGATTGCCGCCCACGAAAGTGTGACCATCAGGAACGGAAATGTCGTACACGTAACCGTCAAAGGGTCTTGCGCGAACAGACCTCACGGTGTCCCAGTTGAATCCGACAGCCTGGTCAATTGTGGTGATCGTGTCTTCCACGATATTCAATCTTGTCTGGGCCTCCCTTCTGATTTCCCTCATCAGCTCAGGCCGCCTGGCGTGGGGGACGCCTCTGTTCCAATAGTTGTTGACCGCGCTCTTCGAGAGCTTCATGGCCGCGGCTACAACGTTCAGCGGGAAGCCAAGCGAGAGCGCGTATGAGCGGAAGCTGCTCGAGCGGCCGAGGTCGACAGACTCTAGGGAGTCGAGATTCTTCCTCAAGATTTTCCCTCTTTCCTCGAAGACCCTGCGTACCTTCGCGACCAATTCGCCGCTGAGCATCGTGTCCGCGTACGCTGATCTTGTCAGGACTTCGTAGACAGTCCCGGACTTCGCCAACAGCCCTGACCTGCGTGAGTGCCACCGACCGGGTCCAACTACTTGCCGGAATTTCGCCTTGAGATATCCGGCAATTGGCACCCCATAGGCGCTGTTCCTGAACGCAGGCCTCACGATCTTGGTGAGGAAGGGTAATTCGAGCCTGACCCTGTCTACGCCGACGATTGAGAGCCTGTGGTGGGTTCCGGTGGAGGTTCTCTTCGCCCTGTAAGTGGAAGCTATGCCAAGGCGCGAGAGCAAGTAGGAAACTTCCTCTATCAGTCTCTTGCTATTCGAGGAGACTTCGACGGCGTTCCTCGAGACCAAGCCGTCGCCTTCGAAGTACCCGGCCAGGAAGAAACGGGCGACATCTAAGTTTCCCGAGAGCACCCGAGGTGGCACGTATTTCGTGTACGAGTCGGAAAATTCGAGTCCCTCCAGAAGGGGCTTCACGGCGTTCCTGAGGAGCACAGTTGCATTTTCCCCTCTCCACTCTACGGTGGGAACGAAGCCAAAGCGCCGGCGAAGATAGCGGAGGACCCACCTGACTATCCTGTTGTCAGAGTTGTTGATAGAGAGCGGGTTTCGGGTACCCTCGGCGACGAAAAGGCCGAGAAAGAAGGCGTCCTCTGGCCCAATGCTAGAATGGGCATCAATCTCTATCTTGCGAGGAGTCGCCAGCGATTCCCCTGGGCGGATTGCGCCTGCCTCACGCCAGCGAAGCCCGTCTTCCCCAAGCGTCAGGAACTTGTGCCAACGAGCTGCGTCAATGACTCTGCCTCGTCTGGTCTTGATACCGAACAGCGCATCCGCCCTCTCCCTGTAGAGGTATGAACTCTGGGACGGATGCCCGTCTGCTCCGATTACTTTGATTGATGGCGAAGGTACAACGAAGCCCTCGCCGTGCCTTTCCTCGCCGTTGGTCCTCTTGTAGCGCTCGTAGGCGTCCTCTATCCTCTCGAAGTGGAATTCCTCGTCGTTGACGAAAGCAATTCGTGTGTCTCCTGAGACGCACTTCCCGGTGCCGAACTCGCCGAAGAACTCCGTCATCGCCCAGGTTTCGATGCCTCCGCCCAGCAGGTCGTCAAGGTTCTTCGACCCGGTCGATATCCTGTCGATGGCCTGCCTCCTCTTCAGCAGGTCGGAAGCGCTGATGAAGTCCGGCTCCAGCCTGTGAAGTTCCACCAGCCTCTTTCTCGCCTTGCTGTTCAGTTCCACTGCCTTCGAAATGTCGACGTCGACCGCATCGGAGATGTCCATGGGGCCGGCAGTCGCCAAGTCGAGAACGTTCAGGATTCCGGCGTCGATCAGTTTCTGCTTGGTGGCTGGCCCGACGCCTGGAAGAGAATCGAGCTCTAGGTTTTCGTCCTCTTCTTTGGCCTCAGTTTCAGTCAACAGTTGGCCGACTCGCTCTCTCCTAATTAAACCTGAGTCAGGGGGAGATCCGTGAAACTGTTCTCGGAAACAGGCTCGCGGACCTGATGTGCTTCAGTCCGGCGATCCATCGGGTCGTCCTCTCCACTCCGATGCCGAAGCCCGAGTGCGGAGGCATGCCGTACTTCCTTAGCTCAAGGTACCAGGCGAAGGATTCCGTCGGGAGGTCCTGACTCGCGATGCGGTCCATGAGCTGCTTGTGATCGTGAATCCTCTGCCCGCCCGTGGCCAGCTCGCCGACTCCCTCGGGGGCGATCAGGTCGGCAGACTTCGTCACCTTGGGCCTGTCGGCGTAGGTCATGTGGTAGAAGGACCTGGCGGAAAGCGGATAGTCGGTTATGAAGAATGGCGTCTGCTGGCTCAGGCTGACCGCGCGCTCCGCCTCGGTCGTGATGTCATCGCCCCACTCGAAGGGGAAGCCGGCCTTGGCGGCTATGGACCTGGCTTCGTCGTAGGTTATCCTAGGAAGCGGAAGGGTGAGCTCCTTCAGGCTCCTGCCCAGCGTCTTCAGCTCGTCCTGCCGCCTTTCCACCACGCGCTTGACCATGGCGGCCAGGAGCCCCTCCAGTAGCTTCAGGTTGTCCTCCTGCTCCGCGAAGGCCTGTTCGGCCTCGATCATCCAGAACTCCGTGAGGTGCTTCGCAGTCTTCGACTTCTCCGCCCTGAAGGCAGGCTGGAAGATCCAGACCTTCTTGAGAGCGGCCAGCGACGCCTCCTCGTAGAACTGGGCGCTCTGGCTCAGGTATGCCTTCCTGCCGAAGTAATCCACCTCGAAGAGCGTGGACCCTCCTTCGACCGCGGCCCCGACGAAGGTGGGCGCGTTGATGAGATAGAAGCCGTTCTCGCGGAAGTAGTCGAAGGCCGCGCAGATCACTTCGGTCCTCACCTTCATGGTCGCTATGGCCTTGGGTCCCCTGATGCTCAAGTGCCTCTTGTCGAAGAGGAAGGAGGGTGCGCGCGCCGCCGTCTTGGTTATCGGCCAGGTCTCGGCGAGGGACACGACCTCGAAGCCGCTGGCCGCGACCTCCTTGCCGCCCGGTGCCCTGGCGTCGCTGCGGACGACGCCCCTGACCACAACCGCTGACTCCTTGGTGGCGGACTTGACAGCAGAGAACTCCTTCTCGGGAAGGGACCCCTTCTTGGCTGAGACCTGCACGTATCCAGCGCCGTCCCGCAGCAACACGAAGACAAGGCCGCCGACGGTATGCTTCCTTGCGACCCACCCGCGCAGCTCGACGGCCGACCCCGGATTCCCACCGACGACCGCGGCCGAGTTGCTGGGGACGAAACCTTCCTCTTTCACGGGGTCGGCTGCGACTGGACGTGCTAAAAGTGTGATGCGCATGCGCGGGAGTGGAATCGCATGCCTCAGCGCAGGGCGGTCCTGGTCGACACGCCGTCCGACACCCCCCTCCCCTCGACTAGACTCACGATGGTCTTCGTGGCGTCGAAACGGGCGGCAATCCTTCCCATGCTCCGGACCCTAGACAGGTAGGGCGCGCTTCGCAGAGCTTCGACAGCGGTCCTGACCGATGCGATGCTCAGTTTCTCCTGGGGAATGGTTATCGACACTCCCAGCTTGCTCGCCTTCGCCGCGTTGCCAGCCTGCTCGGTCTGGTTCGGAATCGGAACGAGCAGTGACGGTTTGGAGGTCGTGATGGCCCGCGCTATCGACCCGTGGCCCGCCCTCGAGACGAGCACATCGCAGGCGTCAAGGTAAGCCTGCGGAGAATCGCACCAGCCGAACCTCCAGCCCCACTTGTAGGACGCCGGAGATCGGGCGCCAGCCGGGTTTCCTTCGGTTATCACAAAGACGTAGTGCTCGCCCAGTGCCTTGGCGATGGCCTCCCCCGCCTTCACCATTACCGCCCTGGTCTGGGGCGGCCCGGAGACCTGCCAGAAGACCTTGGGGCGCGGGTCCGACTCGAAGGCGGTGGAAGTGGAGTCCTGCTGGGCGCCCTCGTTGCCGTGGAGGAATCCGACGTATCGCACGTTCTTGTAGCCCCCGCCCCAGAGGCTCGCCTCGCTGATCGTGTAGGGTGGAGGGAGGTCGGGGACCAGGATCGAGTCGCTCAGCTCCCAGATCTTCGAGAGGCCGGCCGTTGTCCCCCCCGAGAGGATTGCCGCCCCCACCTTCCGCGAAGTCTTGGGAGCCGCCAGGTTGAGCTGGTTGATTATGGTGTAGACTTTGATCTTCATGGTGCGCGCAGCGAATACCGTCGCCACCGAGGAGTCGCTCAGGACCACGTCCGGCCTGAACCTCTTCATGTTCCCCAGCTCCATGTAGAGCTGCCTGTAGGTCCTGCCCAGTATCTGCGGCGAGCCGACCATGGTGGCCTTCAGCGACATCCCGCCGTCCTCGCCGTACTTGACGTCGGCCAGGGGGAGCTTGTTGCATTCGTAGCCTCGCGCGCTGATGTAGTCCGCGACCTCCCCAGAGCTGGAGAACCTGACCGCGTTTCCGTCCTGCACGAGCTGCGCAGCGATTTCAAGCATGCGCGTGGCGTGGCCGAGCCCGGAGCCGAAACAGCCTAGGTACACCCTCGGCAGGTCAGCTCACCGGCAGGGCGACCTGTTCGACCTCTCCCCTGGGGGATTTCTCTCCGAAGATGTCGGCTTGGAAGGTCTGGACCTTGGTCGTTGGAAGCAGCCAGGCGTCGCTGCTTACGCCTGCCTTCAGGCACGCCTGGTTGAGGAACTGCTCGGCGTCCCAGCCCTGCTCGGTCGCGACCTGGGGCAGCAGCAGACCGCCGGCGGTGTCCGTGGAAATCATGAGACCGTCCTCCCCCACCTTGACCCTGGCAGGCAACCCCTTCCGCTGCTTCGCCTTCAGCTCGACCGGTGTCGTGAGCACGCTTACCTCGACCACGATCTCCCCCAGCTCGTCTGCGCTCACGGGCATGAACCTCGGGTCGTCAGTCGCGGCGAGCACAGCCGCCTCCTGGACAGCCTCGCCCAACGGCTTGACAGGATACGGGAAGCCGATGCACCCCCGCAGCATCGCGTTGCCTCCCTCGACCACGTTGAGCGTCACGAAGACTCCCCTCTTCTCGGAGAGGTAGGCATCTCCCTGGCCGGCCTTCCTGTACTCCCCGCTCTCCACGAAGGAGTCGAGGGTGGACCGTGCCATGGCGACAACCTGCTTTCCCTGTTCTAGAGTTAGGTGCAATTCGAATCCCCGCGGACCTCAGGACCTTGGATTCAATAGCGCTTCGAGCCTCCTTAACTGTTTCCAGTGGCCTCCCTTCCAGTATAGCTGCCCGCATCTTGAGCATCCGTAGAAGACCCTGTGCCTGCGGCCCACGGAATCGGGGACCCTCTTTCTGGCCTTCGCCAGCGGAATCCTGCCGAGCCTGCAGTTGCAGAGCGAACACCTTGGCTCGGCCCTGCCCAGCCGGAGCCCGGCTTCGCCGGCGGCCCGTATCATGCTCGCCAGCCTTGCCCTGTCAGACTGACCGGTGACCAACAGCGAGGGCAGGCCCCGCCTCTTCGCCCGTGCGGCGAGCTGGCGGTCGGCGGTCACCAGCACTCGCCCTTGGCGAGAACAGGCGGATAGGATTCCGGCGTCGCTGCCGCGGCCGTAGTAGGTCGAGTCGAATCCGAAGGCGCGAAGCTTCCTTGCCAACGAACCGAGCATCGCGTCCACCAGGAACCTGGTGGACCGCTCTCTTCCGGCCGCCATGCGCTCGCTACCTGGTCACTTCTGCCGACTTCACCGACTCGTAGAGCCTTCGGGCAGCCGGGTCCTTCTCGAAGTGGACGCGGATGGGCGCGACCACGCCTTCGAGGGCCGCAGCCACGCCCTGCTTCAGGTCGGTCGGATGCAGCTCCCCCTTCCTGAAGGCCTCCTCCAGCTCCCCGTAGGTGGCGAAGTCGACGGCGCCCCCGTACTTCGCGGGCCGCTCCACCCTGAGGACGCTCGACTTGCGGAACACGATGTACTTCGCGTACTCGAGCACCGGGTTGCCCGCCACCACTTTGGCCGGGCAGTATGCGTTGCCCATCTTCCGCGCTATCTCGTCAGCAGAGTCGTGCACGAAGATGGAGGTCTCGGGCCTGCTCTTGCTCATCTTGCTGGCTATCTCCGAGTCGATCTTCGTGTTGTCGTCGTAGCCCTCGGGTTGCTTCGCGCCCTGCAGCCCCATCAGCATGTGGTGGTGCACCGCGACCGGCCTCTTCCAGCGGAGCTTCTCTGCGACCTCTCTCGCCAAGATGTTCGCCCGCCTCTGGTCGAGCCCGAGCTGGCATATGTCCACGTCGAGCCAGAATACGTCGGCGACCTGCATCATGGGATAGAA
>CAZENV010000031.1:0-13590 GCA_964513805.1 uncultured Nitrosopumilales archaeon | reverse complement strand
CTATCGACGCGGGCGAGATACCCCCTCGGGCTCTTCGTCTTTTCACTGCTTCTGCTCATACACAGCGCCGGGACAGCCACGGCGTACCTCCTCCTCGGCCCCTACTTCGGTGCGGAGGCGGTCCCGTTCATGTCAATCATGGGTGGAATAGAGCTAGTCGGCGTGGCGGCTCTGCTCAGAATAACGCTGTGATGAAATTGGGAGTCCAAGCGATTCCCGCCATCTTCAGCGTGGGGATTAGCGCCTCGGACTCGGCCTCCTCCCTTCCTTCCCTCCTAAGGCTCATTCGCGGCGAGGACTTCGGAGATTCATTCTCTATGGCGCGCCTGACCGTCGTCGCTAGCGGTTGCCCGAGTGACCTGCTCTCCGAGCTGGCTGCGGTCCAAGAAAGAGACCGCAGGGTCGACGTGATCACCGAGCCCGAGAGAAGAGGGAAGGCCGAGGCAGTGAACAGGATCATGGCCAACTCCGTGGGCGAGTACCTCGTGCTCCTGAATTCGGATGCGATGCCCGCCAAGGGCGCAATCCTCGCTCTGCTGGAAGGGCTCGCTTCCGATGGAAGGACCGGGTGCGTCTCCGCCCGACCTGTCTTCAGAGACGCCGGAGGACTTCTGGCTCGTCTGCTCGGCATCATGTGGTCGACGCACAACCTTGCGTCGCTGACGCTGAACCACCACACGGTCAGCAACCACGCCTCAGACGAACTCTTCGCCGTCCGGAGAGAACTGTTGACGCCACTCCCGCCCAGCCTGGTCAACGACGGAGCCTATATCGGCGGCCGCATCCGAGCCGGCGGTCACCTTGTGAAGTTCTCGCAGCGAGCTGTTGTGTCCATCGATGTTCCGGAGAGACCGGCTGACTTGATCGGCCAGAGACGGAGGATAGTGTTCGGGCACGTCCAGGTGTGGAAGAAGCTGGGGAGCCCACCCAAGACGGTCGAGTCGCTTCTCTTCCTGAATCCGATTCTGGCGGCTCGGATACTCGTCGCTTCCCTTTCGTCCCGACCGAGACTGATTCCCGCCCTGCCAGTCGCGATTGTGAGCGAGATCCTATCTGCACTCCTTGCCATGTCGGACCACCTGCGCTCGAGCACAAGGCATGCGGTTTGGAAGAGGTATGCAGTCTAGCCGGCCAGCACCGAGCCTGAGCGAGAACGAAGTAGCCGAGATTGTCTCCTACGCCCGCATTGCGGAGTTGCACGGCACCCACCTTTCGCTCGCCGAGGCGCTGAGACTCACCTCGACGGAAATGTCTGAGGAGGAGCTCGCCAGCGCTTGGGCCAGACTTGGGCTGAGCTCCGAATACCCTCTGCATTCTGGCAGGTTCGTCTCTCGAAGGGCCCTGCAGGAGGCAGACCCCGCGGCCATCGCGGCGAAGGTCCGCGAAGGTGGACGGACGGTTGCCGTCAACATGCGGATTGCCAAGGCGGTCTGGAGGGTCTTCTCCAAGGACGGTCTGAGGGTGTTCGCGGTGAGCGGCGGTAACTCGTATGAGTTCGCACGCCAGAATGACGACATCGACGTCTTCTGCGTCACCAGGACAGGTTCTTTGTGGCCCTTCGTGCTGAAGCATCTGCTGGTGTCAAGGTTCTACGCGACCTTCCGGAAGGACATCCCGAGACTGTGTTTCAGCTACATCTTGGACGAGGAGAGCGCGAGACGAGAGTTCTCCGAGCCGAAAGACAGGCTCTTCGCCAGGGACGCACTCAACCTGAAAGTGGTCGAGGGCCATGGTTTCTTCGTCTCACTCCTCGAAGGGGCGGGATGGATGAAGGAACTCTTCCCGAAGGCTTACGCCAAGTCGGTCAGCGCGGCAGCAAACCCTGCACCCGAAACTGGACCCTCAACCGGAGCGCGAATCTTGAACCTCTTCCTGTTCAGGACGATTGGCTTCTACATCGGAGCAAAGTCAGTCCTTGACAACATGAGGAACAGAAAGCGAGGCACGAGCCAGTTCGTGAACGAACTAAGCGTCGGCCAAGGGTACATTCTCTTCGAGTCGTGCAAGTATCAGAGTCTTAGAGGGATGTATGCGGCTGCTTGCGGTGGGCGCGGCGCTGGGGCACCTCAGACGAACCCGCCCGTTCCGATCTAGGCAGGCTGCATTGCCCTGCTCAGCCTATCCCAGCTCTCTCCTATCTTCTTCACGTCGTACCCGCACATCTCCACTATCCCTGGCAGCGGATCCGTGATTGGAGCCACCCCAACGCCCACCTTGCTGACGCACAGGAAGAAGAAGAACGACCTCCTCATCGCGGTCAAGGCAAGGATGACTCCGTTCCCCTCGACGATGAACTTGAACATCGTTTCTTCATTCATCAACCTCAAGGCGCGTCGCCACCTAGATCCTCCTGTAGACACCCAGAAAGTGATCCCCGAGCCTGTTGAACGGGTAGAGCCCCTCGATGTGAAAGTCGGCGTACTTCACGAACCGTTCAATCCGTCGGTGCGGCAGGTACCTGGTGAGGTTCGAAGGCGGAAGGAAGATTCCGACCCCCCGAACACCTTCGAGCTTGAAGAACTTGGAGAGGACGCGCGACATGGAGCCCACCGTGAAAGAATTCGTGGAAATGCAGAACCTGGACTTGCCGATGGGGACTGGATTGCTCAGCCTTGCGACAGCCATAGACGGCCTCAACCGAAGGGAGTACCCAGCGATTTCGTAGAGACAGAACTTGTTCCAGACCCCGAGAATCAGCCTCCCGTCTGCCCGTATGACAGAGTGAAGCGCGGCGGCCATGTCAGAGAGCCTTGGGTCCGTGTTCACCGCGCCGTAGGTCGAATAGGCCCCGTCGACGCTCCGGTATCCCGCCCTTTCGAGCGATTCCTTCAACTGATAGGGCCTGGACCGCAACGGGACCACTCTGTCTCTGACTCCCTCAGAGGTCGCCTTTCTCTCGAGGACCGCGAGCATCCGAGACGAGATGTCGGTCGCGATCACAGTGATCCCGCGCTTCGCCAGGGCCAACGTCTCCGTGCCGGTCCCACAGCCCACCTCGACAATCGTGTCGCCGGGCCTGAAGATTCCGGTAAGCAACGCGACGGACCTGTTCCTGAGCCACAGGTTGATGGGGTTCCCAAGGATGTGCGCGTCGTATTCCTCTGCCACGCCGTCGAAGGCCGCCTCGAGGTCGCCGTAGACGAACTCGGAGTAGTCCTCAAAGCCCTCCGAGATGGGGTGAATCTCGAGGTACCTTGTGACCCCCCAGTACTTCTTCCTCACCTCGTCGAGACCGTACTTCCGGGAGAAGGCAGAGAGGACAGGGTCGGTCAGGCTTTTCACTTTCATGAACCTGGCGAAGCCCTCGATCGTCCTCCCGTTCGAGTAGACCCTGACCCTTGGGTCGGCTGTGACGTTCGCCACCCAGTCTTGGCGCCCCGCCGTCTGGGGGAAGACCACCAAGTTGCCCTCGTAGGAGACGTACCTTACTATCACCGGGTGAATCTGATGCGTCTTCCGGCCGCGGGTCTCGAGCCTCAGGTATTGGCCCAAAGAGTACAAGGCGATTCCGAAGCGCCTTCGCGCAGAGTTAAACATTCGTCGGGGAAGAGGCTCCGATGTGCGCGGTCCCAGACGTAGCGCGTGAAGTCAGTTGAAGATTTCAACAGTGCTCGCGGCGGGCGCCCTGCTCCGGGAAGCCTTCAGCTTCTGGACGGGCCATCCATTTGATTTCGAACTCTGGGTCCGGCTTGGCTACTACACCGCCCGCGGGGTCAGTCCCTATGGGATTCTGCCCGCCGCGCCGGGACTCGGCTTCGCAGACGTCTTCTCAACAACGAGCACGGCGACCATCGGCTACCTGCCCTTCTGGCCCTTCGTCACTGCAGCCATGTACGCGCTCTACTCGTTCGTGGGTTTCGGCAACCGCTTCGTCTACTACTTCCTGCTGAAACAGCCAGCGATAGCCGGCGACATCGCCGTGGCGTACTTCCTCTATCTGATCGTGAAGAAGGCGCGGTCCGAAAAGGCAGTCTGGACGGCTGCGGTCTGGGCCTTTCTCCCCCTTTCGATAATACTCTCTGGAATCTGGGGAATGTTCGACTCGATTGCCATGGCTCTTGTGCTTGCGGCTTTGCTGTCCAGTTCAGCGTCCTCCCGATCTCTGCTCTCGGGCATGGCGACTTTCGCGAAATCAGTCCCGCTCATCTACGCAATCCCGCTGACCCTCGGCAGGGCAAGGCACTGGTGGGGGATTCTCGCCGCGGTCCTGATTCCAGCGCTGCTCACATTGGGCATATCAAGTGTGATGGGGTGGTCGATTGCCTCGGTCGTGCGCGTTGTGGGCTCCACTGTTGGGAAGGAGGGCGGCTCGATGTCAGCGTTCATGATCCTGAGCTACTTGCAGCGCACGGGCATGATTACTCCTCAGGCATTCGGCCAATTGTGGGCGCTGAACTACCTTTGGATTCCCGCAGTAGTCGTCGGGACGGTAGCGGCGGCGAAGGCGTTCGGACTGCAGAGCGACGCTGGGGTCATCAGGGTCATGCTGGTGGCGACCCTCCTCTTTCTCGTCTTCAAGACGCAGATCAACGAGCAGTACTCCGTCTACCTGTTGGTGCTCGGGCTGTTGGACGTCTCGCTGATTCAGCCGAAGAGAATCAAGCTGGTTGCTGCGACAGCGGTCGCAGCGACGGTGTACCTGTTGGTGAACAACATCCTCCTCCTCAGGTTTGCCGCGCCGGCGTATCCGCAGGCTGCCGTGCTGGACCAACTCTTGGACAGCCAGTATGCTCTTTACAGAAGCACTGGGGAGCTTCTGGCGGGCCTGGCCTTCACCATACTGAACGTGGCATACCTGGTCTGGCTGTGGAGAGATCTGGCTGAAAGCGGGCGCGGCCACTAAGGGGAGCGGATGACGCTGCCTCCGAATTGAGGTTGGGGTGCCACTCTCAAGTACACACCCAGGACGAAAACTTGCGTGGCGGAACTCAAGGGGGAGCCTAGCCGTGACGAGGACGGTTCGGCCGTAGCGCAGGCCTCGATGGGACTGTTCTTCGTCCTGATCCTGCAGCTCTAGCGATTGTCGCAACTAGTGAGAGGGTCTTCACCAGCCCTGGTGCGGGGTTCGACCCGACCTACGCCGAACTGACAGTCGGCATCACTTGCCTATTCTCGGTGGCGCTCTGGACTGCGGGAAGAGCGCAAGAACTCCGACGCCCACTCGTCCTCCTAGTTCTTGGGACGCCCCTCGCGGGTATTCCTATGCTGGCTGCCTTCGATTTGCTTTGGCAGATGACGGACGCGCTCACCGCGTCCCTGCTTGGAGTGGCTGTCGCGGTCATTGTCGCGGTTCGCCTGGCGTCGAGTTTCCTTTTCGAGGGCCTATCCAAGCCGAGACCCGCTGGACTGATTCTCTTCCCTGTGGAGGCGCCGGGTCCGTGGTGGGCACTGTCATCCCATTCCGCGTGGTGTTGGGGCTTGCTGGAGTATACACCGCCTTGGACGCATACCTTTTCCAAAGGGGATTCTTCAAGCACCTCGAAGAGGAAGAATGCGACGACATGGTGTCTGGCCTCTCGGTGGGAGTCGGCGACCTACTATGAACAACTCGCAAGGGCAGGAGCCTCTTCCTTCGAGCCAGTGATAGACGCCAGCGGACTGGAACTGTTCATGTTTCACGTTGGCACTCCAGTCGATCAGGGGCGGAGACAGCACGTAATTCAGAGGTTCAAGCAAGAGTTCCCAGAGTACTGGCTGGGTTTCAACAAGGCAACGAGCTTGGTAGGAATCATCTGCACGGCAGAGAACCTGCGAGAGGTGGACGCCATCTCAGAAAGACCGGAGAATCTCGGGGAGTTCGCAGGGCATGGCATCGCGGTTGGCCTCAACACAACTGACACTCGGTCCAACCTGCAATCCCTTCGCGCCTAGCTGGGTCGCTGAAAGGTCGCCGCGCGAAAGCTCACTGGGCCTGGCCGTTCCTGCGCGACAGGGGCGCCATCACGCCGGCCGCGATTAACAGCAGGACAGAGGCCAGGACGAAGGTCACGTGGAATCCGAAGAAGACCGAAATGAAACCCGAGGCCAGAGAGCCGGCCAAGGTGGCGAACCCGACGACGGCGCTGTACACACCCATCATCGACCCAGGGTTTCGTCCTTGGACCGTGTCAAACATCATCGTGTTGGAGGACGTGTAGTACACTGCGAAGGCCACGCCTGCGGCGAGAGGATAGAGTATGATGACCGGCAGCAGGAACTCCGGACCACCGGCAACCACGGCGAAGACCCCGATTAGCGCATAGGACCCCCCTCGGAGAACCAGTCCCTGAATCGAGGAGGAGACCAGAGAACGCCTTTCGGTGTACCTTCCGACCGACCTGAACGCCAGCATCTGGACAAGCATCCCCGCCAGAATGACGGCGAAAATCTCACCGGAGGGTATGGAGAAGGCTGAGAGCGCTGGCACGAAGGAGGTGTTGAAGATGCCGCTCGAGAGGTAGAACAGGATGGTCGAGACGTAGAAGAGAGGGACGTAGCTGGTGAGCTCGTTCCTGATGCCCCTGAAGACCCTGCGGAAGTCGGAGGGGCCTGGAATCTTCAGGAACAAGAGCGGAAGGCTCAGCAGCCGCGCGAAGAAGCTGGGCTCCCTGCGGACCATCGTCTCCCGTTCGAGCACCAGGCCGGGCTCTCGTACGGTGGCGAAGGCAAGCGCCGCCGACAGAAGCGCAAACGCCCCCAAGGGCAAAGAGAGCAGGAGGAGGGGCAGTTCCTGGGCCCACGCTGTGCTCAGTATCAGGCCGCCTACGTTCCCCAGACTGGACACCATCGAAAGCCTGGCGAAGGCTGTGGCCCACCTGGTCTTGGGTTCCGTCTCCATGATGAGCAGGTTGAGGGGGGTCGCCGAAGCGGCGGAGAAGAATGCGAATACGGAGTAGACCAGGATCGTTCCAGGGGTGTTGCTGAGCGGGATGAAACCGAGAAGGACCAACCCCATGAGCCCGTAGCTGCCGACGACCACGCCCCTGCGCGAGCGCAGCCTGTCGGTGGCGTAGCCCCAGAACATCGCGGCGGGAATGCTCACACCGTTGAAAGCCGAGACGGCGAGGCTTGCATAGATTACCCCCTCCGAAGGGCCGTTGAGCGAAATCAGGTGGAGCTGGATTAGCGTGCCCAGGGGACCCGTTGCCAAAGAGACCGGGAGCAACGAGTAGACCCAGCGGGGCATCTGTCTTCTCACTCCGGCTGACGCGGCCACGCCGCTGCCGCCAAGAGCGGTTCTGCTTTCTACTTATCGAAAATCACCCTCCGTGTTCGGAAAAGCTGATTTAACGCGAGCCAACGACGGCCACCCCTTGACGCTCCTCGGGAAGACGCTGGCGGTCGCAATCCCTGACACGGTCCTCGAAGAGCACGACTCGCCGAGAGACAAGACGGTGAAGCTGGGTTCCATTGCGAGAGCATGTGCAATCTTCGGGGTGGACCTGGTGGAGGTCTTCAGAGACAAGGGTGGGTCCAGCGAATCAACGAGAATCAAGAAGGTGCTGGAGTATCTCGAAACCCCACAGTACCTGAGGAAGAGAATCTTCCCCATCGATGAGGACTTGAGGTTTGCAGGGCTGTTGCCTCCGCTGAGGACGCCGTCGCACAAGCCGAAGGTCTCGCTCGAGGAACTCAAAGCGGGCGAAACCAGGGAGGGAGTCACCAACGCGGACGGAACAGTCGATGTGGGGCTGGACAAGCCACCGAGACTCCGCGGGAGGATCGCCGCGAACGTGAGGGTCACTGTCAAGATCACTTCGAAGGACCCGTTCGAAGCCGCGGTCGTCAGCCGGGAGGCCGTCGGTCGCTACTGGGGCTACACCGTGGAGAGCAAGACTCTGGAGGATGTGCTGACCGACAGAAGACCATTTCTGAAGATAGCGACGTCCAAGCTGGGCGACCCAGTCAAATCAGCGCTTCCTAGATTGGGCGGCGCCTTCACCGGGGCTCCGGGCGTGAAGCTCCTCTTCGGCGCTCCATCGCGGGGGCTCTTCGACATCGTCGGCCGCTCGCTGCCCGAGAGAGTCGATTTCGTCATCAATCTATTCGCGGAGCAGAACGTCGAGACTGTGAGGACGGAGGAAGCCATCTCGGCAGCGCTGAACCTCCTCAATTTCCTGTCGGCCCAGATGAAAGCTTAAAGGATGAACGAAAAACGGCCATCAGGAAAGGTGTGAATGGCGTTTGGGCCATAGGAAACATAGTGCACCACGTAGGGGAAGTCTTGCTTACAGGCCCAGGGGAAGGGCGGACAGCTGGATTCCCCGGGTCAGGAACTGGCCGAAGGTAGCCAGCGACAAGCCCACGATGCTCGGGTTTCCTGCGTTCAAGGCGGGGACCGTCCACGCAATCACGGTCGACGATAGGGCCAAGACGCCTAACTTTGGGAAGCCGCTCTTCAACGTCTCCAGCGTCTTGTCGCTCCCCGAGCTGGAAGTCAAGGGAGTGAGAATCTACGGGAAGGTGAACGGCGCGGAGGTCGCACTGGGCGAAGGCAAGGCGATGCCGACGGGCGTTCCACTCGAAAGGGTGGTCAGGGTTTCAGCCATGGTCTCGGTGGTGCCTGCCGACGTCGGGCTCTCCCAGAAGCAGCCAATCACCTTCGAGTTGGGCGTAGGCGGCGGAGACGTAAAGTCGCAGGTCGACTACGCGACAGGCCTCGTGGGCAAGAAAGTGAAGTTCGCCGAACTGTTCAAAGCGGGTATGTACGTGGACGTGCTGGGAGTCACAAAGGGCAAGGGCGTCGAAGGTCCGATCACCAGGTTTGGAGTGAAGCGCAAGCAGCACAAGTCGAGGAAGAGCGTAAGGGCGGTCGGCGTGATCGGGCCCTGGCACCCCGCAGCTGTGATGTACACCATCGCCAGAGCTGGCCAGATGGGATTCCATCAGAGGACTGAAACAGGAAGGAGAATACTACTGCTTGGCAACGGCAAGGAGAAGCCCGTCACCCCGGCCGGCGGATTCCTGCACTTCGGCGTCGTCAACGGCGACTATGCGATTCTCAGGGGCACGGTACCCGGTCCGGCCAGGAGGTTCGTCATGGTCAGGATGCCAGTCCGCGGCTTCCATAAGAGTCAGGCACCTCCGCAGCTGGTCGAAGTCAGCACCATGGCGAGGGCGTGAGAAACATGAAAGCTGACGTTCTCGGACTTGACGGGAAGCCTGGCGGGAAGATCGATGTCCCCGACGTCTTCGCCGTCGGATTGCGCTCAGACCTGATCAGGCGCGCGTTTCTGCTGGTTGGCTCGCACGGCTTCCAGCCCAAGGGAAGGGACCCGATGGCGGGGGAGAGGACCACCGCCGAGACTCACAGCCCACCGACCGGAACCGGCCAGTCGAGGATTCCCAGGGTGAAGGGGAGCAGGTACTCGAGGTCGGGCATGGCAGGCGGAGTCGCAAGCGTCGTGAAGGGGCGACTGCCTCATCCTCCGAGGTCCGAGAAGGTTGTCCACTTCAAGATCAACAGGAAGGAGAGGCGTCTGGCCACAGAGTCGGCCATCGCCTACACGGCGGACATTGACGCAGTCAAGAAGAGGGGCCACAGGGTCCAGGCGGGTTCTTTGCCGCTCGTGGTCACCGACGACATTGAGACGGTGGAGAAGACAGCCGAGCTCGTGGGATTCCTGGAAAAGGCGCAGCTGTCAGAGGAGCTTCGCAGGCTCTACGGGGGCATAAAACGGAACTCGGGCAAGGCGAGGATGAGGGGCAGGGCCTACAGGGAGAGGGTGGGCCCGCTGTTCGTCATAACCAACGACCGTGGGCTGGGCAGGGCTTCGAGTTCGATTCCGGGAGTGGATGTGGTCCGCGTGGACGACCTGAGCGTCCTGGATCTCGCGCCCGGTGGCGTTCCTGGGAGGCTGACGCTGTGGACCGAGTCATCGCTAGCCGCGCTGGCATCGCCGAAAAGGGAGGTTGAAATGACGGTTGCGGCTTGAAGACGCCCAGAAGATCCTGAAGCGGCCCTACGTCACCGAGAGGACATTCGAACAGATTGAGAGGGAGAACAAGCTCTGCTTCCTAGTGGACGACAGAGTGACGAAGAAGCAGATTGCGAGCGCCGTGCACGCGCTCTACGAGGTGGAAGTCAGGGCAGTGAACACTGCCAGGACCTCGAAGGGCAAGAAGGCTTTTGTACGGCTCTTGAAGGAAAACGCAGCTGCCGAACTGGCAAGCAAGCTGGGCTTGGTGTAACCTTTGGGCAAGAGAATCCTTCAGCGCAGGCGAGGAAAGGCAGGCATACAGTTCAGGGCAAGGACTAGGGGAAAGATTTCGCCTTCGCGTTACCCAAGGATTGAGCCCGGAGGTTCGGGCACGGCCCGGGTCACGGGGATTTTCGACGAGAGGGGCAGGAGCGCCCCCCTGATGCAGCTGGAATACGGCCAGCGTCGGTTCACCTACGTCCCCGCGGTTGCCGGCGTCGCTGTCGGCAGGGAGTTGTCTCTCGGCGGCACCGCAAGCGCAGCAGGGGGGAACATACTCCCGCTCTCCGGCATACCAGAAGGAACGCGCGTGTGCAACGTCGAGTTGAGGCCCGGCGATGGCGGGAGACTGGTCAGGGCGTCCGGGACATCGGCGGTGTTGTTCTCAAGAGCCAACGGGAGGGCGATACTCAAGTTGCCGTCCGGGAAGAACATAATCATAGACGAGAAGTGCATGGCCACGGTGGGGGAAGTTGCAGGCGGCGGCAGGGGGGAGAAGCCTTTCCTGACGGCGGGCAACAGGCACCATGCCATGAGGGCCGCGGGCAAGGTCTACCCCCGCATGAGGGGAATAGCCATGGCTGTGGTCTACCACCCGTTCGGAGGAGGCAGGCACCAGCATCCGGGCAAGTCGACCAGCACGTCCAGAAACGCGCCTCCGGGCAGGAAGGTCGGCCTGATAGCGCCTAGAAAGACTGGCAGGGGCAGGCTAAAGAGGGGCAGCATGGAGGTCCTGAAGTAGATGCCGAAGGAGTTCAGGTACAAGGGACACTCGTTGGAGCAGATGCAGTCCATGTCCACAGAGGCGATGCTGAAACTGCTTCCGTCGCGGGCGCGGCGATCACTGAACAGGGGTGTCTCAGACGAGAAGAGGAAGCTCCTGGAAGATGTGAGGGCGATCAAGGACGGGAAGCTCGAGGGCCAGATCAAGACGCACGCCAGGGACATGATCGTGCTGCCGTCGATGGTCGGGCTCACCATCGCGGTGCACAACGGAAGGGAGTTCGTCCCCCTGGCGGTGAAGCCGGAGATGATCGGTCGGTATCTCGGAGAGTTCGTCATCACCAACAAGAAGGTCGTGCACGGGACGCCTGGCATAGGCGCGAGCCGCTCCAGCCTCTACGTGCCGCTAAAGTGACTTGTTCGACCTCCTGTCATTCGTCCGTGTAGCGGCATTCGCTGCGATTTTCGGCGGCATTGAATACAGGTACGTCTACCGCAGAGAGGCGCCCTGGACGAAGCAGGTCGAGGACTTCGCCGAGAAGCCGGCGTTCTGGATCGTCGCGCCCTACAACGCCTACTTTCTCTTCCCGGCTTTCATCGTCGTTGCCCTTTCGCCTTCAATCACTGCCTGGGCTGGCAACACGTTCCTGCTCGCGGTCCTTGAGGACATGGCCTACTTCGCGTGGAGGGGGAGCAGGGTCCGCAGCGGCGAGTGGACCACGCGCCTTTTCGGCAGTGTCTCAACAGGAGGAATGGTGGTCCCTCTTTGGTGGCCGCTTGCGTCGGCAGTCGCGGTCGCGTTCTACCTGATGCCCCTGTGATCACTTGACTTCGGTCTGAGACTGGTCGCGCAGGAAGTTGAGGAGGTAGTGGGGTCCGCCGACTCCGCGTCCGGTTGCGCCGCTGGCGTTCCACCCGGTGAAGCTCTGCGCCGCCGGCCAGGCGCCAGTGGTCGAGCCGCCCGACCTGTTGGAGTATGCGACGCCGAAGTTGATGCCTTCGAAGAACCTCCTGACCTCGCGGGGGTCCTTCGAGAAGATACCCGCGGTGAGGCCATACTCGGTTGCGTTCGCCTTGGCTATGGCTTCGTCGATGCCCTCGAAGCCGTCGACCACAACCAGCGGAACGAAGAGTTCGTCCCGGAAGAGCCTGTGACTGCTGGGAAGGCCAGCTATCACCGTGGGCGCGACGTAGTATCCCCTCGACCCGAGGCCTTCTCTGACCACGACCCCTCCGGTGACTACCTCCGCTCCCGCTTCGTTCGCCTCCCTCACCGCGTCCTGGAACCTCTTCACGGCGCCTTCGTTGATGACGGGGCCCATGAAGACGTCCTTCTGCCTCGGATCGCCCACCTTCAGTCTGTCGACCCTGTCGGTGAGGGCTGAGAGAAACTTCGCCTTCACGCTGTTCTGCACGTAGATTCGCGATGTCGCGCTGCACTTCTGGCCCCCGTAGCCGAAGGCGGCCCTGACGCTGCCCTCCACGGCCTTAGAAATGTCGGCCCTGGCCGTCACGATAGTGGGGTTCTTGCTCCCCATCTCGAGCAGTATCGGCTTTGGATAGGGCTGCTTGGAGAGGAATCCTCTGTAGAGGCGCATGCCGACGTCTCTGGAGCCGGTGAAAGCTATCCCCGCGACGGCCTCGTTGGACACGAACTCCTCTTCGAAGTTCGAACCCGGGCCTGTCACATAGTTCACTGCGCCGCGGGGGACGCCTGCGTCTGCGTAGACCTTGTAGAGCATCAGGCCCGTCAGGGGCGCCTCGCTCGTCGGCTTGAGGATCACCGAGTTGCCCGTGATGAGAGCCCCCAGCGCCATGCCGCCCGCCAGCATGAACGGGAAATTGAAGGGGGAGATGACAGGCCAGACACCAAACGGCTTGCAGACGAGCTTGCAGTTCTCGCCGGGCCCGCCGGGGCCCATGCGGGAGGTGTACCCGTCCTCTTTGCGCATCAGCGTGGCGTAGTACTTTATCGCGTCGACCGCTTCCCAGCACTCGGCTAGTGCCTCAAGCCTGTTCTTCCCTACCTCGTAGGTGATGGCTACGGCGATCTCGAACTTCCTCTGGTCGATCAGCTTCGCAGCCCTCTCGAGCACGCGGACGCGTGCCCTCCATGGGGTGGCGCTCCACTTTGCATAGCCAGCCCTGGCGGCCTCGATGGCGTCGCGCGCGTGGGTCCTCATGCCCAGCTGGAAGAATCCAACTGTGACCGACGTGTCGAGGGGGCTCTTGTGCTCGAACTCCCCCGCATCGGAGGTCACCTCCTCCGCCCCTATGTACATCGGGTAGTGGCGGCCCAGTTCCCCCTTGAACTTCGCAAGGGCGGCCTCGTACTTCGGATGAACGCTCTCGTCACCGAAGAGCGTCGTGTAGGTGATTTTGCGTGTAGATTTCTTTGCCGTGATTTCCGAACGAGCTTCCAGCGCTAATTAATGTTTGCCGGGGAGGGGCCGCGCCGGCTCCTGCCGGACGAACTCCTCGCCCTTGGCGTAGGCGTACTGCTTCGCGAATTCAGCCTTTACCTGTCCCATCTCGACGGGCCTTCCGAGGATGGTCTTCATGGAAGTCATCGAGGACGGGTCGAGCCCGCACGGTCTGATGAGCTCGAAGAACGACATGTCGGTGTTCACGTTGAGCGCGAACCCGTGATAGGCGACCCAGTCGGTCACGGCCACGCCGATTGAGGCGA
>CAZENV010000030.1:0-15462 GCA_964513805.1 uncultured Nitrosopumilales archaeon | reverse complement strand
AGGCAGCCTAATGAATAGGGGTCTCCTGACTAGATCCCCAATCGCCTCCCTTCTGGTGGGCGTTTCGATCTTCGGCGCCCTCTCCAGCTGGTCGTACTTCGCGCTGGGGGGCATAGCGCTTTTCGCGGGAGCTACCGCCTTGGCATTCTACCTCAGACCGAACCTCAGCCCGGCCGTGCTTACGCTCCTGCTGGGCTTCCCCGTCTACTCTGTCTTCTTCAGCAGCTACTCGTCTGTCCTCTTCGTAGTCGGCGCTGTGGCGGCCGCACTGCTCGTGATTGCCCTAATCAGTTCCACCGAGGACTGGCTGGGGGCCTTGACGGGTCTCTGGCTCGGTTTCACCCTCGCCGTCCCTGCCATGGCATTCCTCGTCCTGCCGCTGGTAGTCCTTGTCGGGCTGTACAAGGGGGCCAGGGCAGCGTCCGTGGCGTTCCGGGTCTTCGTCCTCTTCGGCGTCTTCTTTCTCGTGGCCCCGCAGCTGGGCTTCGCAATCCCCGGCCCGTTCAGCGCCTCCGCATCGGTCTTCTTCCCGAGCCTCGACACCTTGGCCGCCCTTCCGTCCTTCTCCGCGCTTTTCGCCTTCCTCCTCGGGCCAGGGTGGTCCGGATCCCTCCACACCTCAATCATCGGAATGGTCTTCGAGTACATCCCAGTCTTCTTCGTCCTGGTCGCGGCAGCGGTCACCATCCTGGTCCACTACGGCAGGAGGCTCGCACCGTTCGTCCCGATTAATCAGCGGCTGGCGGAGATCGCCGTCGCCTCGGTGATCTCCCTGGCGGCCGGCTTCGTCCTCTTCAGCTCTCCCGCCCTCTCGGCCGCGACCTTCCTGACCACGATCGCGCTGGCGGTCGGCTACAACGCGGCGAGGCCCCTGCTTGCTCGCAGACCAAGACTTGAGCTGGCCGGACTCGCCCAGCTGTTCCAGAGGCGCCCGGCGGCGGTAGCCCAGGCCCGGAAGTTCGGCGAAAACGAAGACATCTTCATCGAGGAGCGGGGCCGCAAGTCTTCCTCCACCAGGGAATACTGGGACAAGACCGTCGGCGTCGACGAAGTCAAGCAGAACCTGATGAAGTCGGTAGCCCTTCCGATGAAGAACAAGAAGGAAGCGACCAAGTTCGGCGTGAAACCCACCAAGGGCGTTCTCCTGTATGGACCGCCGGGGACAGGGAAATCGACGCTCCTCCGAGGCCTCGCGTCGACGCTCGACATGAGATACGTCGAGGTGAACCCAGGCGAGATCCTCTCCAAATGGTATGGCGAGAGCGAGAAGAGGATGCAGAGGGTCTTCGACGAAGCCATGGCAGACCCGCCCTGCATCCTGGCGATAGACGAGATAGACAGCATAGGAAAGGAAAGGGGCAGCTATGCCGGAGACGACGTCACGCCGAGGCTGCTCAACCTCATTCTGATGGGGATGGACAGAATCTTTCAGAGCGACCTCGACGTGCTCGTGGTCGCCACGACCAACAAGCCCCAGATGCTCGACAGGGCGCTCCTGAGGCCAGGCAGGTTCGACAACATAATCTACATGGGCCCGCCCGACGAGAAGGCGAGAGCCGAAATCTTCAGGCGCTACCTCGGCGGAAAGAGCGTCGTGGCTGCCAGCATCGATTACGACAGGCTGGCAAAGATCTCAGAGAGGTTCACGGGCGCCGACGTAGAAGGGGTGGTGACCAAGGTGCTCGCCAACGCCTTCTACGAGAGAACCGGGAAGAAGGGCGCGGCTCCGATGAGCGCGGCGGAAGCGCCGGTGACCCAGAATGTCCTGGAAGAGGCGATAACCTCGACCAGGCCGACCTTGACCTCCTCCATGCTCCAGGAGTATGAGGCCTTCAAGGTGGAGTTCCAGCGCGAAAGGAAGATCCAGAAGGGCTGGGAGTCCGAGATTCCTAACGTAAGGTTCGACGAGATTGGCGACATGGAAGCCGTCAAGGCCGAGATGAGGGAGGCGTTCGAGATCCCGCTCACCAAGCCGGACCTGATGGAGAAGCTGAAGATAAGGCCGGTCAAGGGCGTGCTCCTCTACGGACCTCCGGGGAACGGGAAGACGCTCCTGGCCAAGGCCGTAGCAACCGAGATATCCGCGAATTTCTTCGTGGTCAGTGGGGCCGACCTTGCGAAGGGCTCGCCCGGCCAGTCGGCGTCGAAGATAAAGGAGGTCTTCGGCGTTGCGAAGGACAACGCGCCCGCCATCATATTCATCGACGAGGTAGACCAGATCGCCCCGGACAGGTCGAATCCCATGGGTGCGGCCTTCGTGCCCGTTACCACCCAGCTGCTCTCGGAGCTCGACGGAGTCAGGGAGCTCAAGGGCGTCATGGTCCTCGCTGCGACCAACAGGCCGGAACAAATCGACGCAGCCCTGCTGAGGGCGAACAGGCTTGAGAAGCACATAGAGGTCCCGTATCCCGGACAGGCCGCGAGAAGAGAGATACTGGTTCTGTGCCTGAAGGGAGTGAAGACGGACGGGGACGTGTCGCTGGAGAAGCTCGCCGCCTCCACAGACGGGTTCAGCGGCGCCGACCTTCAGGAACTGGTCAACGAGGCGAAGAAGTCGGTTCTGCGCCGTTCGCTCAAGGGGGACGTGAAAGACTCGGTCTCGGCCAGCGACTTTGAAGAGGCCCTGGAGGCCAAGAGACGGTCGGCAATCAGGAAATGACGATGCCGACTAGCGCCCTGGGCCCCTGCGCATTCCAGGCCCGCCCTTCTTCGTGGCCAGGCTCGCCAGGCTGAAGAGTGCGACAGCGACCAGCGTGACCTCGATGGGCATGTAGTCGGGGACGCTCGCTCCCCCGGAGGAGCCGGCGGCGGTCGACTGCTCGCCGCCTGCTGTCGTCGTAGAAGAGGAACTTCGAGACCCCTGGCTGCCCTGCGACGTGGAGGTGGTCGTCGAGCCGCTAGCGGTCGTCGACGTCGCACTGGCCTGGCTCAAGAGAAGCTTCACGGGCGTCCCCGTCAGGTACCCCAGGGCGACCTTCCCCGAGAGCGATCCGGCGCTCGCAGACAGAACCACGTTCTGCGAATAGTTCGATTCGACGTAGGTGATCGGCACCTGCACTGTACCAAGGCTGTCCGTCGTGAAGGTCCTGACGGGCTTCCCGCCGCTGGATGCCATGGTCACGATCGCGTTGGACAGCCCGCGGCCCTGCTGGTCGGTGACCGTCACCGGATACAGCCTGGTCGCCGTGGAATTTGCCCAGGTCAGGTACGTGACCGGGCGGGCGCCGTCAGGCCCCACCAGGTTGACTGTGGTGCTCCCGCTCACGGTGAACGTCGAATTCACGACGTACTCCGACCCGGCCCACTGGGACCAGTACGAGGCATTGGGCAGCTGCCGATAGTAGGGCAGACTCGTGAAGTTGTACGTCGTCGGGTTTCCAAGGGCGCTGGCGCCTGCGAACGAGAAGGTGCAGCGGACGCACCCGACCGCGTTCAGGTAGTCTGTTATCGAGGAGTTGACGAAGGAGAGACTCGATGCCCCCAGGACGGTGACGGCCAGTCCTTCGACGTTGTCCAGCTTGAGGCTGCACGAATTGCAGTCGAGTTCGGTCAGACCCTCCATGGTCGTGTTCACGAGGCTGACTGTGCCCAGAAGCGTCTCTGTGACCGGGGCGCTCCCACCGACATCGCCGATCTGGGTCGACTGGTTGCCGAACCCGAACAGTCCCAAGTATCCAATCTGAGAATTGACCAGCTTCAGGCTGGGCCACAGGTTCTGCGACGGACCGCCGGGCGAAAGGTACAGCCCCCATCCGCCGCCCAGAATGTTCCCGGGCCCGGCGGCATTCGGGATGAGCGTCACGTTGGCAAGCGACACGTCGTAGGGAAGCTGGGGGACGCTGAGGTTCTGATGGAAGTCCCACCTGCCGATGTATCCGGGCCTCAGGTTCGCAACCTGCGTCTGCTGACTCGGGCCTGAGAACGCCAGCGCCAAGGTGGGCACGAGGGAACCAGACAGGAAGACCTTGGTGGAATTGGCTTCCATGGGATAGTACGTTTCCGGACTGGCCAGAAACACGCCCTGTTCGAGGGTGGCATCGGTCACGTTGACCATCTCATCTCTGCCGGTTATCATCAGCCGCGGCATCAGCACCCCGCCGTTGACGAACAACCTGCTGCCGTCCGGAGTGCTGGGAGGATTGTCGGTCCCGACGACTATGCCGCCTTGGGAGAAGTAGTCCGAGCTGGTGAACTCCATGCAGCCCCCGTTCCCGACCATCCAGTTCGAGTACTCCCCCTTCACCGTCGCGTTCCTGATTATGAGCACCCCGCCGTTGACGACGAAGCTGCCGATCATGTCGAAGTTCATGTTCGCCACCAGGTACGACTGGCCCTTCGAAATCGTGATGTCTCCCTTGTTGTATGGCTGGCTGGCTACGGTGAGCGTCGTGCCCTGAATGCTGCACTGGCTCGCACTGAAGTTGGATGCCTGGCCGGCCGCTGCGACGCCCGGCGAAGGCAGAAGAAAGCCGAAGCTAAGCAACAACACGGAAAGGCCCACGGTCGAGCCGACGGCGGCTTCCCTTGCCAATAGTTCGGGGGTGCTCGGGCCGTTCGAGTTATGTAAGTTTATCCGCAGATGAGCACGCGAGCACGCCCAGACACTTGACACTTCTCGCTGGCCCTCCCTCGCCGCCGATCCCAGAAGAGCTTAGGAAGACGCGTTACGCCTCAGAGTGAGCTTCATGGCCGCAGGATACAGGGCGTTCACTCTCTTCCTCTACAACTCGACCCTTGCCGTCTTCCTCTCCTACGGGGTCTTCTTCACGAAGGTGTCCAGCGAATTCGGCCTCCCGGCTTCGGCCACGTCCTTCGTCTTCGGTGTCTTCGCCCTGCTCTATTCCGTCTCCTCGCTCCTTCTCGGCCTCTTCATGAACAAGTACGGCCCGGCGAAGACCATCCTGCTCGGGGGGAGCTTCATGGGCTCCGGGCTCGTGCTCTCCTCGCTTGCGAACTCGTACCCGCTGCTCATTCTGACCTACGGCGTCCTGGGCGGCCTCGGCTCGGGCGCCGTCTGGTTGCCGAGCTCCCAGGTCGTATTCGAAAGCTTCGATGAGCGCAGCATAAGGAAGGTGACAGGGCTCGTCAGCACCGGGACTGCCGCAGGCCTCCTCTTCTTCCCGCCGCTGGCAACCTTCCTGATCCTCTCGTGGGGCCTGCAGGCCGCCTTCCTGGTCGTGGGGCTCGTCGTGCTCCTGCTGACGGCCCTCGCATTCCTCACGTCCAGCAAGATTGTCGCAGTCCCGAAGTTCGACCTGCCTGGGGCGGTCAAGGTTCTGAAGACGGGGCGCTTCGGTCTCCTCTACACCTACTACGCGTCGGGCAACGCCTTCTCCCGGACCCTCGTCACAATCTTCCTCGTCCCGCTCATCGAGACCAGGGGGCTGGGTGCGACCGTCGCCACGATAGCGCTCTCCTTGGTGGGGGTGGGCAGCATGATTGGGAGGCTGACTGCGGGCGTGGAGCGGTTGAACGAGGAGACGATGGCCTCCATCGGATTCCTGCTGCAGGGTGCCTCCGCTGCTGCACTGTTCCTCGCGAACGACCCGCTGACGATCGGCGTCTTCTCGGTGCTCTTCGGAATAGGCTACGGCACCTACATACCGGAGTTCCCACTCCTCCTGAGGAAGCACTACGGGGTCGAACACTACGGCACCATCTTCGGGACACTGCTGACGAGCTTCGGCATCGGGGCTTTCATCGGCCCTGTCTTTGAAGGCGTCTCCGTCTCGTCCTCGACTGGCTACCTGCCCGGCTTCGTCCTTTCGAGCGCTGTGAGCCTCGCAGTGGGGGCGCACCTGCTCGTCGCCGGCCGGAGGAACCGGAAGACCAAGCTCGACGCCGCGGAACAGACGGCAATCGCCCACGAGCGCTAAATCCCGAAATCGTTGACACCGGGACGACGGCCGTAACACACGGATATGCCCCCGTGAACGGTCTCCAGACGTACTACGAAATCCACGGGCGAGGGCAACCGTTCATCCTGCTTCACGGCGGGGCCGGGGTCGCCGACATGCTCGGCGGGGTCCTCAACACGCTCGCGGAAGGACGGCAGGTGGTCGCCGCGGGTTCGGCAATCGGCATTCCCGGCAGGGGAGGACAAGCAGCCACGAACGCATAAAGCCGACATCTGACATCGGCCAACCATGAGATTCCTCGAGAGGTTGGAGTTCGGCGGAGATCCAAGCGAGGTCTGGAAGAGGGTCTCGAACGTCGAGGCTATCCCGACGTACTGGCACGGCACCCGGGCGCTCACCGCAACCAAGTCCGGAGAGAAGACCATGGCGGACGTCGTCTTCGCCTTCGGCGGCAAGGGCAGGGCCGAAATCACGATCGACGAAGCGGGAAAGACGCTGACCATGGACTACACCGAAGGACCCTTCAGGGGAAAGCAGACGGTCGTGGTAAAGGGAAATGCCGTCGAGGCCGAATGGAACGTGGTCTTCAAGGGAGCCTACAAGGTGCTCGGTCCGTGGAACGCCTCGCACTTCAGGTCGGGAACCAGGAACGCGCTGAAGAGGCTGTGCGAAGGGCCGACCGCCTAGGCGACAGGTGCTCGGCAGTCCGGCCTTGACGGTTACATCCCGAAGAATCCGAAGGAGGAGCACGTCCGCGAGCGTTTCTGTCCGCGTAGGCAGGGCCGGTCCAAAGGGGAGGGGCCTGTTCGCGACATCTTCCATTCCGCCCGGGGTCAGGGTGGCAACGTTTCTTGGGGCTCCGAAGTGGATCTGGGACATCCCAGAGCAGTATTGGCCCTACACCTTCCAAGTGGACTACGACCGATACGTGCTGCCGAGAGAGAGCAACAGAGCGCGCTTCATCAACCATTCATGCGAGCCCAACTGCGTGGTATCCGGGAGGTCCATTGTTACCATGAGAAAGGTACCAAGAGGAGAGGAGTTGACCTTCGATTATTCAAGCGACGTCGACTGGCCGGGTTTCAGGATGGCGTGCGAGTGCGGAAGCTCAGAATGCAGGAAGGTGATACGCGCTTACCGTTTTCTCCCGAAGAGGCTGAAGTTGAGGTACGGGAGAAGCGTCGCCAGGTTCATCTTGGACGAATACGGCTCGGTTCTGAGCTCTGCGCGGCCTCAGGGGGCAGTGTAAATAGGAGTGCCGGAGCGGTTCCCATCGAATGGGCACCGAAGGGGAGGAACAGGTCCGGATGAACAAGCGGCTCTCGGTGCTAATCCTCGCGCTGATAGCCGTCGCGGTTGTCCTGGGGGCGGCCTGGGTCATCCTCCAGTGGTCCATAGCCGAGTCCGTCTACTCCCTCAAGGCCGGCCTTGACTGGTTCGGCATCACATTCTACTCCGACTACACGTTCACCGTCGCCGGCCTCTTCGCCCTGCTCCTGATCTATCCCCGGCCGGGAAGAAGCGACCTCTGGAAGCTCTTCACCGTCATGTGGCGGCGCGCCAGGCCGTACATGGAAGAAAACGAGGTCATGCCCAGCGAGAAGCTGAACGTCTGGCTCTGGGTCCTCTGGCAGGCCGTCAAGTGGGCGATAGGCTTCTACAGCTTCGTGAGCTTCGGCGCATTCCCCTTCATGGGCCCCATCATGAACCCGATCAGGATGATGATCATGGGCCTGGGCAGCTGGGCTGACCTGCCGAGGGTCATTTCGCTCCCGCTCTTCCCGGCCTCTGGTTCGGGCTTCATCGACCTGATGCCCGCGCTGTCGATTCAGTACGCGATAATCTCATACGTGCTGTCCGCCGTCCTCCTCGTCGTCGCCATCAGGATATTCCTCCGCCTGCTGGCGAACCTTGCTACCCGAAGGAGCGACGTCTGGCTCAGGAACCTCCTCACCCTCATCGCCACCATCCTGTTCAGCACCATCCTTGGGGCCCCCTACTGGCTGATGAACATAGCCACGCCGTACGTCTACGGGATCGTTTGGAGTGCTCTCCTGCTCTCGCTTCTGGGGATAGTCTTCTACTCCAGGAAGCGGGCGACCACTCTCAGAGTCAACCTCTTCAAGGGGGTCGCCGTCATCCTCGCGCTCCTCCTCCTCGTCCAGGTGGCTGCGGGCGCCTTCTACTACTTCAACTGGAACAACAACTACCTCGCCTACCAGTGGTATCCGCAGACCCAGAAGCAGATCACAGTCACGCGCTGGGCGGCAGGCTTGGACAACATCCAGGTCAGCAACATAACCAACCTCCCCACCAGCAATCCCGCGACAACGCTCAACCTCGTGCGTCAGTGGGACCAGCAGGCGGCAGCGGTGACCAACACCAAGGAGATCGGCGCCTACAATTGGATGGGTCTGGCAAGTTCTGAGATCGTGTTCTACAAGGGGACGGAGTACTGGGTCTCGCCGACCACCCCCACCTTTCCTTCGACCGACTGGATCAGCGAGCACCTGATTTACACCCACGCGGCCAAGATCCTAGTGATCAACACCCACAATGGGTCAGTGATACCCACGACCAACGCCTTCGGCATCCCGTCCGAGCCCCCCATCTACTACGGCGAGGGCGGTGGGTTCACCCAGAGCGTCTACCTGCATGTGCCGGGCTACAACGAGATCCAGAACGTCTCCTACAGCGGGGCGCCCGATTACGTCCTCAGCGGCTGGCAAAAGTCCATGTGGTTCACCTTCGTCGAGGGGCAGCTTGGTTTCGCCTTCTCGGGCCAGTCAATAGACATGCAGTGGAACAGGAACATCTTCTCCAGGGTGGGAGACGTGCTCATCCCCGGGCTGGTCATGGATCCCTCGGCATACATCGTATCGGACGGGAAGAACCTCTACTACGCCGTCCAGGTATACATCGACTACCCGCTCCAATCCGGCTTCGCTGCGAGCGACTACCTGCGCTTCTTCGGCGTGGTGCTGGTCAACGTACAGGACGGCTCGATGCAGGGATACACGGTCTCCAACCTGCTCTCCCCGAAGGGACTGAACAGCACCGATTTCATCACGCAGTTCTACCAGAACTACTATCCGAGCTGGACGACGCCTCCTGCCTGGCTCATCCCCCAGCTCAGATATCCTGAACAGCTGCTGGGTTCTCCCACGGTCCCAGGTCAGCTCGACTATGACTTCGTGTTCCACGTGAGCGACCCGTTCGTCTTCAGGTCAGGCACCCAGTTCTACGAAAGGGCCGGCAACAGCACAGTCCAGTACATCCCATTCGCCGTCGGGAACAGCACCTACTTCGTCGGAATGCAGCTCGTCCAATACCAGGGCGTTGTCAGCAAGAACCTGGGCGGCCTTTACATAGCGTACGGAGGCGACAAGCTAGGACAGATCGACCTCTACCAGAACCCGTCGCAGTCGGCCCTGATAATCGGGCCGACGGCCGCAGAGAACGCCCTCACCACCAACCAGCAGGTGAGGACCCAGCTGACCCTCCTCCCCAACTACAGGTTCGGTTCCTACCTGCTCTACTCGGTCGGGGGCCTCCTCACCTACTTCGTCGCGGTCTACACCAACCCGGGCACCTCCGGCGTGGTAACTCAGCTTCCCTTCATGACGGCGGTCAACCCCTCCACGGGAACGGTCGGAGTCGGCCCCAACGCGGTGGCGGCCTTCCAGAACCTCGGAGTGATCAACTCCACCACTGTGCCTGTTCCGACGACGCAGTCGGTCATCCACCAGATTGATTCGCTCATAACGTCGGAGGGCTATACCCTGGTCAACGCCACTTCGGTCAACCCCACTGTCTGGGTCAACGTAGGGAGCGTTTCCCTGAGCGCGGCCGGCGCGAATAAGACGGTCGCGGCTGTGGCCGGCCTGCTCCAGAACTACGGCCCGGGGAGCGCCGGGAACACGGTATACGCCTGGACCGACAGCTCAGGCAACCTCAACTTCGGAGTGCTCAGGGTCCAGACCGCGGGAGTGACGGAGCTCCTCTACGTGACCATCAAGCAATAGTCTTCGGCTTCAGCGCCTTGCCAGAACGATGACCGCCACGACGATGATCCCCAGAAGCGCCAGAACTACGAGCCTGAGCGTCCCGTTCCTCTCTGCGATCATGACGCCCGCATTGATTTGCGCGAAGGGGCTCTTCGAGTTGAGGAGCCTGACCAGCTGCACGGCCTCCTCGTAGACGAACTTCCCTCCGTCGACCACGATGAGGTTTTCTCCCTTCAGAACGAAGGTGTGTCCCCTTACCGCCAGGGGCAGCTGCGACCTCCTGTGTACCCATTGGCTGAACTGCTCCACGCTCAAAGCCCGCTCACGGTCCTCCACTCATCGGCGACGCCCGATTCACTCTCTCCTCTTAAATACGTGGGGCCCAAAATGATAGGTCATGCGCGCTGAAATCTACGATGGTTCCGAGAAGCTCGGCGAGGTCGGGCTAAGCGACAAGGTCTTCTCGACCGGTTCGCGCGGTTACTACGCCTCGGCCAAGCTCGAGGTCCACGGAAAGCGGTATCAGGTGAACTTCCAACTGATTGAGATCGGGTCCAAACCCAAATCAACCTGACCGCCCATTCCCGATTTCTTGACTGCGTTCTTCACTTCACCCCGTATTTCTGCGAAGGTCATGCCTCGTTGAAACTCATACATCACCTGGCAATTGTAGCATCGCAAATCGTACCTGTCCATGTCCTCCTTGCCGGCGAGAATCTTCAGGTAGGGCGGGAACCCGCCCCTCGACTCGGTTTTCGGATTGATTCCGTCATGACCGTCGGCGCGATTCAATGTCAGAACCAAGGGATTTCGTTCACCGCAGCGGACACACCGGCTGCCGAACATTTCAACGATTTTCAACTTCGCAACAAGTCTGTAATGTTGCAAGCGGGCAGCACACAGGTCTCCGAGCCTCGCTCTTGCTTTGGCAAACTGGGCGTTGGCGATTTCGGGCTGCATGCTCGGCCAGGATCTTCGAATCTTCCCGCAACCCTCGCACAGCTTGAATTCGGTGGAGTTCGACTTATCACACTATAGACATAGTCCTGCCCGAACCCTTTTCTCTCTCCATTGCTTCATGCAGTCTCGTTTCTCCCGCATTGTCTTCCGATGCAGGCCTAATCTAATGTGGCACCGTTGACGCCTTGATCCTGCTGTGATTCAGCGAAGTAGCTAGGGAGGGGGTGAGCGAAACTGATTAAATCCCCCCGGAGTTGGGCAGCAAGCAGGCGGTCAAGTAGCATGGCATCGATTAGGGTCAAGGACGACGGCACGGCGCCCGTCGTCGAGAAGGGACGCGAAGCGCCGTTCAAGCAGGGTGAGTTCTACGTGTACGAGGTCGCCGACGACGTGGCCAGGTACTGGAACAAGATGGCGCCCAGCAGGCGAGAAGACCTCGCGAAGCAGTCGAGGAAGGAAGGCAAGGACATCCGATTGCTGGTCGAGGCCTTCGTGTACAAACCCGCCCACGTCAAGTGAGCCGAAGTCCGATTCAATCGTCCGCAGCCTGATGCCGGCGGTCCCGGCATCGGCATGGTCCCCAGGCTCAGCTCTCGCGCCACTTCATCTTGAACGAGACCAGGAGAAGAAGTATCACGCTCGCGGCCAGCAGCACCGCGAAGCTGAGGACAGGGACTATAGGGTATCCTAGGCCGATGACTCCCTGAAAGAGGGCCGCGGCCTCCGTCGTAGGTAGAATCTCGGCGACTGGAACGAGGATCGGCGGGAGTAGCTTGATCGAGTAGTATACTGGAGGCAGGACCGACAGGATTGTGGCTATGAACCCGTTTATGATGAAGGCGTTCTGCGTGTTCGGCGCGTAGGCGGAGAAGAAGAAACCGATTGCGGTGGTTGTTATCCACAGCAGCATCACCACGCCGATGGCCGTAACCAGTGCGCCCGCGGTTGCCCCTACCCACGCCATCAGGCCGAACAGGACGAGGAGGGCTGGCGCCCCGAATATCAGCTCCGACAGGGCAACTCCGAACATGTACGTCAACGGCGAGACCGGCGACGCCACAACCACGTCCTGGAACTTGTTCTGGATCTTGTAGGACGCGAGATCCGTGCCGACGAACAGACCCAACTCAGTTGTGACCATGGTCAAAGCTCCCGCCAGACCGTATGGCAGGGCTACGCCGTTGCTTGCCACGAACAGTATGAAGAGCAGGGTGAACGGGGACGAGAAGACGAAAGGTATGAAGAGCGGGTTCCTCACCATGGGCGTGAACCCAAGGTAGTACATTATCGCCCAGAGCGACCGCAGTCTATTCTGGGCTGGCGTCTTCCTCCTCCCCCTTCTCCACTTCGCCGACGATGTCGACGAATACGTCGTCGAGAGACACTGGGCCCATGGCGATGCTCGCTCCCCGCACCACCGCTTCTTCGCCCAGCCTCTTCGCGCCTTCCGCGTCAGTGAGCACCCGGAATCTGCCGCCAATCTTGACCACCCTGCCGTAGGGCTCCAGTTCCTTCTCGGAGAACCTGCTGTACACATCCACCCTTGCGCTTCTGTTGGTGAACGACGCCTTCACGCTCTGTGGCGTGCCCTGAGCCACCAGCTTGCCCCGGCTTATTATCACGAGCCTGTCAGACAGAGCCTCAGCTTCATCCATATAGTGCGTCGTCAGCACTATGGTCCTTCCCTCCTGCTTCAGCCGGGTCAACTGCTCCCAAACCCGTCTCCTGTTGAGGGGGTCGAGCCCTATGCTCGGCTCGTCCAGGAAGATCATCTCGGCGTCAGTCGCTATGGCCATGGCCACGATGACGCGCTGCTTCAGGCCGCCCGAAAGCCAATCCGTGTTCATGTCGGCTACCTCCTTGAGTTCCAACGCTTCGATTGCCTCGCTTGCCCTCTTCGCGGCCGTCGCCTTGGCCATCCCGCGCATCCGCAGGCACAGCATCACATGGTCCCGGGCTGTCAGCGGGTAGATCGTCTCGGCCTCCTGGGGAGTTATCGCTATCTTCTCCCGCAGCTCCTTCGCCTGCCTCACGGCGTCCAGTCCCAACACAGTGACGCTGCCAGACGTCGGCATGAGCTGCGTGCTCGATATCCTGAGGAAAGTCGTCTTTCCGGCCCCGTTCCGGCCCAGAAGCGTGAAGATCTGTCCGGCCTCGATTTCGAGGTTCAGGCCGTCCAGGGCAGGCCCGCGCGAATGCTTGTAGACCTTTGTCAGGTCCGTGGCCTTCAGCGCAATCATCAAAGACGAGCGCCGGCGGTCGTTATTTTAGCGCATCTCGGACGCCGGCCGGCGAACCCGCAGGCGCTTGGCCGGGAGATGCCACCCGGTTCTCGCTTCCTGGGAGGCGCTCGTACAGCTTCGCGAACCAGACGTAATAGTCCTCCGAACGATACTTCTCCCTCGTACCCTTCACGAACGGCTCCAGTCGCTGCCAGGCCAGTCCAGTTGCGAACATGTCGTCCACCAGCTCCGGCTTCACGAATCCCTTCTCGACCAGGAGCCCGACCGACTCGAAGAGCGAAGCGATCTGGTGGAACGCCAACTGCTTCTCCTCGGGCAGCTTCTCGAACTCTTGGTATGTCGCCACCTCGGTGCTCAGGACAGTCCTCCAGGACCTCTGGACCTCCAGGCTGTTGGCGAAGTCGTAGATTTTCGTGATGAGATCTACCGTCGAAAGCTCGTGGTTCTGTTTGAGCTGCTCCGCTGCGGTGTTGGCCTGCCTGAAGGACGCCTCCACCAGCTTCCTGTTGTCCCTCATCTCGATTACCACGAATATCGTGCCGAGCATGATTGCTATCGAAGCCAAGAGGGTGGTGTCGGCGGAAACTGATTCGAAGCTTACCTGGAGAGGGCCAATCACGCCCGATCTTCAGCTCCGACCCTTCTCGTGGTCCAGCCCATGCATTCAATTGGGTGGCGGCGCCTATTCAACATGGCGGCCGTCCCAGCAGTGAAACCTTAATTCTGCTCGGCGGTGGGAACCCGGCAGGGTTTGCGGACCCCCGATTTCCGACTCGTGGACTGGATGTCGCAATTCGCTCCGGAGTCCAAGTATAATCTCACGTCAAGCGGTCTGACCGAACCTAACCTTTCGGCCATGGGCATCAACACGTCGTTCACCGATTTCGCGGCGGAGAAGGACGAGCAGGAGGCGCTTTTCGCCGAGGCCGTCGCCAGCCTCTACAAGGTCGAGCGCGATAATGTCGTGCTTACGTCCGGAGCCTCAGAGGCCATCTTCCTCGTGTACTCCGTGCTCGGAGCCGGCGGGAAGGCTATCGTCCCGATGCCCAACTACGAGCCCATGTTCACGATACCTCGTTCGCTCGGAATGGTGGTGGGCAGTTCGCTCGGGAAGCCGACGCGCGCTCGCGGGATCGTGTACGGACTGACCGACCCGAACAACCCCACGGCCCAGAGTCTGGAACCGGGATCGGTCGAACGACTGCACGCGGCTTCGAGGAAGAGCGGGTCTTCGCTCTTCCTGAACGAGACCTACAAGGAGTTCACCTTTCCCGCGAGCCCGGTTTCGTACTTCCAGCAGCATGTAGACGCGGTGACCTGCTCAACCATGACCAAGTTCTACGGCCTTGGAAGGCTCCGCGTGGGATGGATCCTGGCCGACAAGAGCGCGGCGCGAAGGCTGCGGAATGCCGAACGGCTTGTCAGCGGTCACAATCCAGACTACTCCCTGTGGCTTGCGCGCCAGGCGCTCAGGAAGAGGGAGCGTTTCGTGAAGCGGGCTCTGAAGATCTACAAGGAGAACAGGGCGCTCCTGGCCAAGTTCGCCGAGGAGATTGACGACGTCGCAGAAACCAGGCTTGGCGCCGCTCCCTTCTGCCTCGTGAGCTACAGGAAGGGCCCGAATTCAACCTCATTTAGCAGGGAGTTGCTGCGGAAGACTGGTGTCCTGGTTTCTCCTGGAGACTACTTCGGCGCACCGAAGGCGTTCAGGCTCTGTTTCACCTGTGACCGGAAGGTCCTCCAGCCGGGACTTGACCTCCTAGCGGAATACTTGAAGCGCGAACCCGCCAGCAGAGCGAAGGCTCTTCGGCTCTCCTTTACGCAGAACAATCGCGGGTAGGATTCTACAAGGCGCCAAACCCAGTTCTAAACTATTGAAAGGCAATCCCTTACCCGTTCAAAAACGAGGGATTTACTCCGCTGCGCAGAGAGGCGTGAAGAAGAAATTGGCAAGAAAAGCAGCAGGACGAACGTCTGCAGTCATCGGCGTGGTCGTGCTGGTGGCAGTCATCGCCGTCGCTGCGACGGTGCTGGCTCCCCAGCCGACCACACCAAGTCAAACCACGACCTCAGGCGGCAACACCTCGATGACAGGCCCGGGCACCGCAACTTCGACTTCGGGCGGTTCTCAAACCTCGACATCGAGCTCCTCAACCCAGGGCCAGATGGCCCTGATGGCAACTGACCCCCCGGTCACAGCTTCAGGCGTGACCAGCGTAGTCGTCCAGTACAACGGTCTGGCAGTTCACGAGGAGGGCTCAGGAAGCTCGAGCGGCTGGGTCAGCCTCAACACGAGCGGTAGCCTCGACCTCAGGAACACGGTTAACGTCAGCCAGACCATAGCCGTAGCCAAGTTAGGCGCTGGAAGCTACGACATGGTTCGCCTCAACATCA
>CAZENV010000029.1:0-5225 GCA_964513805.1 uncultured Nitrosopumilales archaeon | reverse complement strand
GTTCTCCGGTTCAGTGTTGATAAACCTCGATGGGTCCACGGTGCAGCAGGCGGCCACCCTCTCCCAGGTCCTGGGGGCCAAGTCAGGGGATCCCGCCCGGTTCGTGCTCGTCTCTGGCCCCTCGGCCCTGAAACTGCTGATCTCCATCCCTCACTTCTCCTATCACACAATCGAAATCATCCCCATCCTTGCCCAGGCAGGGGCTGCCCTTTTGGTCGATATGCCGGCTCTTTTCCTCTCGGTCGCAGCAGTGTCCTTGGTGGTCCTCGCCGCCTACTCTAGGAGAACCCGGGTTGCCCTCTGAAGTCCGGAATCCGCCGTTCCGTTAATACCGGCATAGGTCGTGGCGGCGCCGTGGGAACGGTGGATGCCGACGCCAGGAGGCTTGCGAAGGTGGTCGACCATCCCATCCGCGCGCGGATCATCGAACTCCTGGGGGAGAGGGGGGCCCTTGGCTGGAAGGAGCTTTCCACCGAGCTCGGCGTCAAGACGGGCGCGCTGTACCACCACCTCGACACACTCGAGGGCCTGGTGGAAAGGGACTCCTCGAAGAAGTACGCGCTGACCAAGTCGGGAAGAATCGTATACACTAGGACCTCGCAATCCCACACCATCGACGCGGTCCAGAAGGCCGCACTCGAAATCAAGCATGAGGGCACGTCCCGCCGCCTCGCCCTGTCTCTGTTCGCCCCCCGCTCCCTGGTCAGCCTCCTCACCCCGACCAGATCTGCGTCCTCACTTGCGCTCTTGGCAATCGGCGGGGCTCTGGCAGTCTTTTCTGGCGTGGCCGGCATCTCCCCGATTCTGTATTACCTGCGTCCAGTCCCCGGCCTCATCCCCACACTCGGAGGGTTCTCGGCCAGCCTTGCGGGTCTGGTAGTCCTATGCTACGCGTCGGCGAGATTCGTACTCAAGTCGAGCGTGGACCTGCTCACCCTCGCAGTTGCTTCATCCCTCTCTTTCCTTCCAGTCTTCGCGGCCTCGGCACTTACCCTGGTCCCGGCAGCGGCGAAGCTTCTTGCCTCCTCAAGCATCGCATTCACACTGCTGCTGGTGTTCTTCCAGACCTGGAGCTCGACCATCCTCGGGGCGGGACTCAGCGTCGCCTCAGGCGTCAGAATCGAACGCGCTCTCCTTGTCAGCCTCGCGGTACTCTACGCCACCATGGTGGTCATGTTGCTACAGGGACCCACCCTCTGACAGAAGCCGCCGCCCAGCGTGGATTCTGGAATTCCTGGAAGTCACCGCTTATCTGCAGAGCAGACCCATATGCACGGTATGCAGCAAAGACTAGCTGTCGCATCAGTCCTCGTCTTGGTGCTACTGGCCGGGGCCAGTGCGGTCCTAATCCAGTCGCACGTCTATGGACAGAGCCAACCCACTTCATCCGCACAGTCTCAGAACGCGCAGCACTCATCCACAGGGACCACGAGCTCGACCTCCACGACCAACGGCGGATCCTTGCTGACGAGCGCGTCTCACCAGACGGGCTACAGCGATGACGGCAACGAATCAGAAATAGAGACAGAGTTAGACACCAACTCGACCATGGACTCCTAGTCAGAGGACTGGAGAATTGAGTGCGGCTAGCGCGATGACTGCAGGGGACCTCTACGGGTTCGCTGCGCTCTTCCTTATCGCGCTGGCCGCAGCCCTCATGCTTTTGAGGTCGAAGCTGCTCAAGCTGACGAAGAACATAGCTCTTGTAAGGGCCACGCACCTGGTGCTTTCTGCGCTCGCGGGGCTATTCCTGGCCCTCCACATCTCAACCCTGTTCCTCCCCCCGATTTCGACCGGGATTATCCTCGGGTACGGCGCAGTGATTGCCTCGGTGGTCGCCTGGCTAACAGGGACCGCTTTCCTCGAGAAGGTGAAGGATTCTCTGTTCTTCCATGCCGTCCTCTCTTCCATTCTCATCCCGCTTTCCATGATGCACGCAGCAACCGCGAGCACCAACATCCCGGCCTACTGGTCCCAGGTCTTGCTCGCGGCCACGGCTGGGGTAGTCTTCGCCAACGCTGCCCTGCACATCAAGAGGGCGCTTTCGAGCGTCCCGAGGTCCTGACCAGATGGACGCCCACAAGAGGGAATTCATCCGGAGGATTCTTGCTGCTTCGGTCCTCCTAGGCGTAGGCGGGGTCGCAATCTGGGACCTCCTCGAAGGCGGTTTAGGGGCGGGAGGGCAGCAGTCGGTGACCCTCCTCCAAGCCTCCACGACACAACAGGCGACCTCCCCCGGCGGCTCGACCCAGACCACCACCCAATCGGTCCCTGCGGGGTACATCTTCGTCACCGGCCTGGCCGCCCTGAGCGGAAGGTCCTCGGCCTACTTCAACCACCCCACGGGAGGCCCCGCTCTCCTCCTGAGCCTCAACGGCCAGTGGAAGGCTTTCAGCGCGACCTGCACTCACGCCCCCTGCACGGTTGGCTATGCTGGTTCGCAGATCCAGTGCCCCTGCCACGGGGGGATATTCGACCCATCCAACGGAAACGTAGTCTCCGGCCCTCCGCCAACCCGGCTCCCCGAATACGGGGTCCTGGTCCAGGGGAGCGACCTCTACGTCTCGACCAACGTAATCAACTGAGCGTCGATTCCTAGGCGGCGCCCTGCTTCTTGCCCTGCTGTCTGTTGAACTTCCGCCTGTTCCTCAGGCTCACAGCCACGTACAGCACGAAGATGAGAGCAATCACGACGGGGCTCGCGAAAAGCTGGAAGTACACCAGGACGATCACGAACGCGGCTATGACCGGGAGCGCCAGCAGGAGCTTCGTTCTGGGAGTCAAGCGGACCTCTCCACACCCGTCCTATCAGGGATAAATATCAAAGCCTGGAGGTCGAATCCGTGAGCTATCAGCTAACGGGGGCCCAGGAGAGGAGACGGAACAACGAGACGAAAGCTAACGAATACTATGGGAGGGTCAGGAACCAGGAGCAGGAACTCCGGGAGCTGCAGTCGAAGCTTGCGAGCACGGAGAAGCAGTATGCTGACCTGCAGACACAGAAGGCAGACATGGACAGCAGAATGAGGCAACTGGTCACGGCTATCGACGCCAACAATCGGGCACTCGCCGATTTGAAGGCGCAGATAACCGGGAAGAAGCAGAGCATAGAGAGAGACCAGAGCGAGATGGAGAAGTTCCAGAACGAGGTCGTCAGGCTCGACCGCGAAATCGGCGAACTGATGAAGCAGCGCAACCAGAGCTAGGGTCTGATGCGGCCGGCCAAGCCAGCCTTCTCAAGGATAGCTAGGTACCTCGGGTCGGAGCGAACGCCCTCGAGTTCGAAGTCGATTCCCATCGCTAGGACGAATCTGTCATGGACACGGATGCACTCCTCCAGCTTGTCGAAACCACTGTCTTTGTCCCCGAGTCTGAAGTAGATCAGGGCTAGATAGTACGGGCTGATGTGCTCCTCAACGCGGACGGGTTCGAGTTCAGCCATGAGGCTTCTCGATTCGTCCACCATCCCCTTGTACGCGTAGATGTAGGCCCTCGCCACCTTGGCGTCGGTTGGGTTGGCCATCCGGGAGTACACTTCAATCGCCCCGACGGCATCGTCGTACCTCCCAGCAGCGAGGTAGGTCTGGATGAGGGAAGGGTAGATTGTCTCGAAATTCGGGTCCATGTCTATGACCTTCTTGGCTTGTTCGATTCCCTTGTCAAACTCCTTCCTGTAATAATACGAATCGACTATGTTGGTGTTGATTATCAGAGAAAGAGGGCTGAGCTCCAAGGCCTTGCTAATCTCCTTCCAGGCTTCCTGCGTCCTGTTCTGGTAACCAAGGAGCTGTGCGTACCATTGATGGGCCGAAGGGTAGCTTGGGTTGAGCTCAATCGCCCTCTTGAACTCTGCCTCCGCCCTATCAAAGTCGCGCCCGAGACCGGGGGCAATCGACGCCAGCACGGCGTGGGCCTCCGCCATGTCGTCGTCGAGCGAGAGCGCCCTCAGGGCGCAGTCCTTCGCCTTGGGGAAGTAGACCTCAGGGTCCTCATAGTAGTTCGCGGCCATGATGAAGTATGCAAGGGCAAGGCCGGCATGGCCGAGGGCGAATGTGGGGTCGAGCTCGACCGCCTCGTCGAAGAACCCGACGGCCCTCCGCAGCGAGTCAGGGGTCCTCTTGTTCCAGTAGAACATCCCCTTCAAGTATAGGTTGTGGGCCTTGGGGTCAGCGGTAGCGACGCGTCCTATCCTTCTTCTCTCCGTCTCCGCAAACCTCACTTTGAGCGACTCGGTCACTTTCTCGGCCACCTCGGTCTGCACCGAGAAGACGTCGTCCAGCTGCTTATCGTAGATCTGTGCCCAAAGGTGCCCCTCGTTCTTGGCGTCGATCATCTGCACCGTGATCCTGACCTTGCTCCCTGCCTTCCTGACGCTCCCTTCGATGACGGTCCCGACGCTCAACTCCCTGCCTATGTCCACTATTCTCTTGGGAGCGTTCTTGTACTGCATAACGGAAGTCCTCGCTATCACGGTCAGATCTGTGACGGACGACAGCGCGGTGATCAGCTCTTCCGTCATCCCATCGGCGAAGTATTCGTCGTTGGGGTCGGGGCTCATGTTCTTGAGCGGAAGCACGGCGAGGCGTCGGCTGTCAAGTTCCGTGTCCGTCACCGCTTCTCTCTCCCAGGGCATGACTATCCTGTAGACGTCTACGGGCAGGCTGACGTTCTTTAGTGTCTTGCCCTTCAGCAGCTCCAGTGGCGAGTCCAATTTGTTGCGGACGTGGTCGAAGACCTGCTCCGAGATACACACCCCTCCAGGCTCCGCGATCGGCTCGATCCTGGATGATACATTGACCGCGTCGCCGAGAATATCCCCCTGGCTGTGGATGACGTCCCCCACGTGGATTCCAATGCGCACCTGGAGCTTCCTCCCTTCCTGAAGGGACGAGTTTCGGTCGTGCATCGCGCCTTGGATTGCGATGGCGCACTTGACAGCTTCCAGAGCGCTGGCGAACTCCACGAGGAAGGCGTCCCCCACTGTCTTCACTACTACGCCCCTGTAATTCGTGACTATCGGCCTGACGATGCTGCGATGCTCCTCCAGCAATTGAAGTGCCAAGTCCTCATTGGCCTGGCTGAGTGACGTGAAGCCCACGACGTCCGTGAACATTATCGCAGCCAGCCTTCTCTCGCCGTCAGCCAACTGAAGCGCGGAGTGCGCGCATCGAGATAAGCCTATGCCGGCGGCTTCATATCGCGAGCCCGAAACCTTGCACGAAGGA
>CAZENV010000028.1:0-65471 GCA_964513805.1 uncultured Nitrosopumilales archaeon | reverse complement strand
GTTCTCGGGACCATGATGGGCGGTGGGATGGGAGGGGGCCAAGGACAGAGAAGGGCCTACCAGATGGACAACGACTACAACTACCCGGTGGTCGCCCTGAAGGCGCTCACCGAGTACCAGCCGAAGGACTACCAGTTCAACTTGGCCGAAAGGACGCTGTTCGACGCCACCAAGGTGAAGGGAGTCAAGGTCCTGAACGGCGACGTTGGCGAGGACACGGCCAAGTATCAGGCGAAGACCATGGTCGACCAGCTCCAGTCAGAGAAGGCGCACGCGTCACATCACATGATTCAGCAGATCTCGACCGAGTCCGACCTGGGGGAAGCCGAGCTCCTTCACGCTCCGGTCTGGTTCGCCCGGTACGATCACAAGGGGAAGAAGATCGCGCTCGTGATAGACGGAAATTCCGCTGGCGTCATCAACAGCATAGGCCTCTAGGCCACTGCGAGCTGTTTGCCGTTCAGGTACAGATTCGTGACCATCCTCACTCCCGCCCTCTTCAGCGTGTTGTGGGCGTAGCACATCCTCTCTGCCTCCTTCGAAAGGGCGATGACCGACTCCGGGCTGGCCCGGGACTCGAGCCTGAGGTCATAGACGATTTCCTCGAAGGCGCCTCCCAGCCTTCGGTCGAAGTGGCCGCGGGCGGCAAGTTGGATGCTCTCCAGAGGCAAGTCCCTGGCTATGGCTAGGGTCGCGAACTGGTTCAGGAGGCAAGAGGCTGCGCCTGCTATGAAGTAGGCAAGTGGGTTCGGCGCCTCGTCTGTTCCTCCGCGCTCGGTGGGCTCGTCCACGTAGAACCTGAAATCCCTCTTGCGGGCCTCGAACTTCAGGTGGCCGACCCTCTTCAGATCGACTCTTTCCGAGCCGAAAAGGAATTCGTCGTCGCTCGCTTCATTTCGCTTCCTTATGTGCTCCTTGATGATTCGGTCGAGCTCTTCCTTGCCGGGCATGCCGGAAGAACCGAGGGCCTTTGCTAATGAAGTTTAACCCAGATATACGACCGATGGTGAACTCGGGCCATGGAAGCGTCAAAGCAGGGTGTGCCTTTCACCATCCCGGCGGAGATCTGGCAGCCGCTGATGGAAGTGAGGGCTCAGCTTGACTCGTTCGCGCCCGGCCCGCCGACGCCCGTGGCCGAGGTGCTGAGGGAGGTCATCAATCACTACAAGCACTGCTCGAAGGCGACCGATGAGATGGATGGCTTCCGCGAAAGGGCCAAGGCCTGGAAGAGGAAGTAGCGGTCTAGCCGAGGGAGCGCTGGTCCGACGGGGGCTCCCGTGCGCGTCCCGCGACACCAGCTGCGTGGCGCGGGTGGCCATGGCTGGGATTGCGAGAAGGGTGACGCGCTAGCGCCGCTCTCTGAATTCGTGCCCGCAGCTGACACAGCGTCTCATGCCGGGGGCGTCGACTATGACCTGTCTTGTTCTGCACACCGGACACTCAACTGTCAGGCGCGCGGGAGCGACAGTGTCACGGTGCTGCGAGCGCACCTTCTCGATTGCGTCCGAATAGGCATCCCGCCGGCGTGAATGACTCAGGTTAGGTCAGGCCTGATGGTTGGTTCCTTCTTCTAAAGGTTACATGCGCCAGGCTTTTGGGAACCTTTCCAAGGCGATGCTGCCGCCCGTCTTCTGCATCACCGTGTTTGCGGCGCTGTCCCTCTCCGCGGTCGGGTTCTGCATCTCGACTTTCGGCCGAGAACATCAGGGAAGCACAGCAGTATCTGAGCCCGATATTCTTAGTCCTCTTCATCCCGCTCTACGTCGTATCCTTCCTTCCTCCGAGCCAGCCCTCGCAGTACGCGTCCACACCAGTGCTGGGGTACACCCTGCTCATGCGCGAAGTGATAATCAGGACCGTGAGCGCCCCGGAGGTGGTGCTCTCCCTGGCAACGAACATGGTCTTCCTCGGAGTGGTCGTCTGGTTGGGACTGAGGCTCCTCAACTCGGAGAAAGCGGTACTTCGCTCCGCCTGAAGGGCCTAGGGAACCTCGTCCAGCGTGAAGGTGAACCTTGCGCCGGGGAACTCGCCCGTCCCCACGCGCTCCCAAGCGACCTTGTAGGTCTTGGTCACGTTCGCCCCCACGATGCTTATCTTCGTGGGAACGTCGGCGAAGAGCGTCTCCACCTTGGCCTTGTCCTTGGTCATGAGGAGGCTCCTCCTCCGCTTCATGAGGTACTTCACAGCCACGTTCTGGTGAGCGTGCCCTTCGACGGGGATCTTCTCCTTTCCGACTTCTATCGTGAAGGCTCGCTTTGCCATCTTTCGGGTCGCAATCGTTCTTCGCGGTAGAATAGCACTCCAGTCAAATCGTCTTCATCGGATGCTCGAATTCAGGAGAGCGTCCGAATGGTGCTGGAGGCCATCGGGCCGGTGCCTCCAGCCGCGGAAGCAGTTGCGAGACCAGGCCCGATGAACCTAGACGTGAAGGCCCTTCGAAGGGCGCCCATCCTTCCGAGATCGATGATTTCGAGGTCTACGCCGTTGCTGGATGAAAGTTGCCTCGCATCCTCAACCAGTCTTGCTTGTTCGTCATCGAGAGTTCGACCGTACAACACCGCCCTGGTAGGCGATCGTGAGAGGCCCCATTGTCCGACTGGGGTTGCTGTCGAGAAATCGGCCACCCCGATGGGGACTCTCTGGCTCTTTACGAACACCCTGAGCTTGGCCGGGCTACACGAGAGCATCTGGATTTCCCTCCTCTCCTTCATGGCCTGCGTCGTCCGTGACAATGTCGAACTCCGCGCCCCAAGGATACACCGAGATCTTCAGGGCAGCGCCTCCTTGGTCGATTAGCCTCGATGCTGCTACGACGTTATCATCCGCCAGGCCGCATTCAAAGCAACTGCACGCCCGGTCGGATGCCGCTTCGAGTTTGGTTGTGTTAAGTCTAACCACCAATCCAAGCTATAGGTCGTTAGGCTATTTATGCCTTTAATGCTCAAAACGTGCTTTGGTCGTTAAGCTAATATAACGGGCAGGGTAGCCTGAAAGTAATGGCACCCGAAGACGAGAAGGACACCGTCGAGTTGGGTCTAGACTTCACCGACACGATTGACTGGCGGAATGGGAAGCTGGGCAGGGTCCCGAGCGATGGTCTCACGGGCTACGACAGACTCCTTGAATGGAGTCTGAAGCACGGGGTTCTGAAGAGAGAGCAGGCAAAACGCCTGGCAAGAACCGCCAAGGAATCTGGGGAGGACAAGCTGACGTTTCAAAGGGCGGTGAACCTTCGTGAGACGATCTACAGGGTGTTCTCCGGGGTGGCCCACAAGAGAAAGCTGGACAGCAGGGACTTGGAGCTGTTGAACGAATTCGCCTCGGAAAGCCTGGCCAAGTCCAGGATCGTCTTCGCCGAAGGAAGATACCGGTGGTCCCTGTTTGGAGCCCCAGAAGCTCCCGACATGATGCTTTGGCCCATCGCCATGTCGGCTGCTGACCTGCTCACCTCCGACAGACTCGCCGACGTCAAGGAGTGCGCCAACGAGGAGGAGGGCTGTGGATGTCTATTCCTCGACACCACCAAGAACCACAAGCGGAGGTGGTGCAGCTCCAAGAGCTGCGGGAACAGGGCCAGAGTCAGGAGGTTCTACGAGGCGCACAGGGGAGAATCGCCCTGAAGTTCTGGTACACTGGGATTCGGGTCAGGAACCTGAAACGCTCGCTCGACTTCTACACCAAGATGCTTGGTATGAAGGAGGTCAGGCGCGGGAAGATGCCTCACGGCGGAATCTACGTTGGCCTGCGCTTTGCGGAATCGAAGAACGAGCTCGAGCTGAACTACTATCCCAGGGGAAACAGATTCGCGACGAGATACAAGAGAGGCGAGGAGATGGACCATCTCGGCTTCGTTGTCAAGGATGCCAAACGGGCTTACAGACAACTGGTAGCAAGAGGGGCGAGGCCAGTCATCGGCCCGGGGGATACGAAGGACACCGAGCTCTACGTCGCCGACCCAGACGGGGTCTGGATAGAGCTCTGCCAGTCGTCGTAGTAGTTCCTAGGGTTTGAGGCCGAGCCGCTTCACGAACTTGTTCAGCTGCTTCTTGTCGGCCCAGGGGACCTCCAGGTACTTGACAATCTGCTTGTCGGTCATTCCGATGCGCTTCGCCTCCCTGACTGTGAACTCGTAGGCCTCGATCTCGATGGGGCTGTCGAAGTAGTCGAACTCGTCGAGGAAGAGCTTCTTGCCGTCTCTGTGCTGCTTGATGTGATAGAGCTCGTGCAGGATGTCGAGGTAGAGCGTCCGGCGCGGGCTGTGCCTCATGTGGTGGGCACTGATCAGGATGTGACCGTCCTTGTCGTTGATTCCCATGTACCCCCAGCGGGCGGAGTAGAACTCCACCTTCATTTCGTTCAGGACGCGCTCTGTGTCCTTCCCGAAGATGTCGCGCATTACCTGGACCCTCTCAAGACCCTTGAAGAAGCTCGTCAGGGGATACAACTTGATGGGAACGCTCCGCCGGATGCGGACGTCGAATGTGCGACGCCTGGGCAAACGAGGAAGGCGAGCGTGATTGAGAATTAAGCTTGACGGGCCAGCGGGGGCATTCAGGGTTTCATGGTGAACCATTTGATGCTGCAGCCGAACGGTCTCGTGTCGGGAACCCGGACTGAAATCCCCTTGGTGAGGTCGTCGAGGGCGTTTCTCAGGTCGGGGCTGGATACCTTGGATGGGTCCTTCGAGTCGTCTATCCTCCCCCTGTAGCGCAGGATCCTTGCCTTGTCGAACGCGAACATGTGGGGAGTGCAGGCGGCGCCGTATGCAGTCACCACTTCTTGAGTCTCGTCCCTGAGGTATGGGAAGTTGAATCCCTTCTCCTTGGCTCGCTTGACCATCTCTGGGAAGCTGTCTTCTGGATATTCCTTCTCGTCGTTTGAGTTGATGGCAACCAGCTGGACGCCTCTTGCGGCGTAGTCCCTCTGTATGGAGACCATCCGGTCCTCATACGCCACCACATAGGGACAATGATTGCAGGAGAACATTACGACCAGGACGGGCTTGTCTCTGAATGAGCCAAGCGAGTAACGCCTGCCGCCCACACCCGGGAGGTCGAAATCGGGTGCGCCCGCACCGAGGGCCAGCATGGGCATCATGGAAGGCAACTGGCGAAGGGTTCTACCCGGGGAGGTTATAGCTTCCGAGTGCTGCCGTTTGAGGTCCTGCCCCTTACGGAGAAGATCTGGAAGCGCTCGGAAATCAGGCACGGTACCAGCGCGTAGACCGCCCCGGCGAGAAGGTCTATGGCATAATGTTGCCCCAGGTAGAGGGTGGAGAACAGAATCCCCGCCGTCAGAGGGACTGCGACGAGAGCCAGCCGCCTGTCCAGCTTGAGCATGAAGTAGCAGAATATGATTGCGTAGGCGCCGTGAAGGCTCGGGAACGCCGCGAATTGGTCCGATTCTATCATGGCGCTTAGCCAACCGAACAGGTTGGACCCGATGGACGACCCCGCGCCCTGTAGCAGGTTCGTTGCGACGCCTTCGAACCATGGTGGCGCGGTGGGAAAGATGACGAACGTGACCAGCGCGGCGTAGGACGTCAGGGCCATTGTCGTCACGTACTTGCCGAAGGCTTCCCTATGCATGAACCAGACGACCGCCGCTGTGACGGCGACCAGGGGCATGTGCAGCTCGTAGAGAAATGTCGTGAGTGTGGTGAGGGAGACCGAACTGAAAGTCGCCTGGATCCATCCGGTGAGATTGAACCCCCACACGAACTTGTCAATCGCATAAAGAGATGAGACGCCGCTTGTTGCGGCGTAGGCGCCGATTGTTCCTGCGAGTGCCTCATACGAGAGGAGGATCATCAGCAGAGGAGTCCAGTACTTCAGGAGCCCCCGGGAAGGACTCAGCAAGGCAACCGAGGGAATCGCGACGAAGAAGAATACCAAAGGCAGGAATTGCAGGAGCTTGCCGTAGAGCACATAGTACGCGCCGAGGCACAGGCAGTAGGCCAGAGGCATCAGCAGGTACCAATCGGCCTGGATCTCTGGGTGTCTGTTGAAGTGCGAACCCAGCCTTCGAGGTATGTCAGTCCAGGTCAAGGTTGTCTGGCTCCGAATGCGGCGACCGGCTCCGACTACGCGGTCTCGCGGGACCCAGGATGCAGGGTCAATGCGTGTCACGTCCTCCTTATGTTGGTAACCAGTAGCTTGAACTGAAGCGTCTTTCCCGTCATTGGGTGCCCGCCAGACCTGCCGTAAGCCTTCTCAGGAGGCAGGGTGACCTCCTTCGTCTCGTTGACCTTCATGCCCATCAATGCGTCCTCGAACCCGCTGATTACCTGATGCGCGCCCAGGACGAACTGCAGCGGCTTGTAGTCTCTCGCGGGGTTGAAGAGACCGGCTTTTTCCGCCTCGGACTTCATGCTCGTGTCGAACACCTTCCCTCCTGGGAACTTGCCGACATAGTGGACCGAAATCGTGTCACCCGTCTGGGCCGTTAGCTCGCTCAAACAGCGGGCTCCGTCTATGGATTCTTCCTTTAACGGTTTTGTTGCCAGCTCTTCGCAGGCGATTCGCCTGATGATAGCCGATATCTCACCGAGGCGTATCTCGTCGCATTGACACCCATGCTAACAAGTCCGCCTATCCCTGCAAGGAAGAAGAGCGATTGCCCCACCGGGTTGGAAATCCACCAGAATGGCATCTGGATGAATGCGGGGAGCAGAGCAGTCAGACGAGTGAACTCGAACGGAAAAGTGTAGAGCAACCAGAACGCCGTTGCCGATATGACCGCCCCCTGAAACGCCTGCAGCGGTCTCACCGCATTCTTCTTGCCGTATATCCCTCTGATTAGACTGACGATAATCCCGAGAACGATTGGGCCGTAGAAGGCCACTTGCTCTGTCTGGTCGAAGGCCGAGGTGAAGAAGCCCGTGGGAAGCGTCTGGCTGTCGTAGAAGTAGAGGAGCACGAGCAGCGAGATCACGACTCCTATGAACTCTCCGACCCGGTCAGAGGCTTTCATCCTGTCCTTCCACGCTTCCTCATTGGTGCCACGGGACCATCCTGCTCCCCACCACCCCCTCGCTCCTGAAAGTGCGATGAGACCGCCAGCAGCCATCAGGAAAATCGAGGCCACCAGAAGGTCGAGCACGAAATAGAATATCCCGTGAAGCGCCGGGACGAAGAACAGGAAGAATGAAACGATAGCGAGGACCAACCACACAGCGAAGAAGGCAAGCCCGATTAGGAAAATCAGGAGGCCAGGTAGGATGAGCCTGAAGTCGATTCTGATGCGCACCGAGGTCGCCTAGCCTTGGATGAGAACCTTGACGTGGGTATCCTTCGCCCGGACGCTCATCAGCTCCTGGTTTCCACTATCGGCCGCCGTCTTGATCATCTGATCGATGTCCGAGAACATGGCGTCGAAGTCGACCTCCCCTCCCCACATCTCCTCCTTGTTCCTTCTCGGCACGAGCTTCATCATCTTGGGAATCCACTTCGCCATTGCCGCGGGTATCTTCACTTCGACGTCTGGGTCGCCCTGCGGGTCTCTGTGTTCCCAAACGAGTATCAATAGGTCTGCCATTTGCTTCGAGAAGGTGCCTGGCGTCTCTTAAATCGTTGTCACGGTTACCAATAGTGAGAATAGACAGTCGGTCTCACCGCCGGAACAGGTGAGAAGCAACCGTGCCATTTCGGGACAGAGAACAGGCAGGGAAGGCCCTTGCTGCGGCGCTGTGGGAGCTGCGTGAGGAGGATGTAGTCGTCCTCGCGATACCCAGGGGAGGCGTAGTGGTGGGTAGCGAAGTTGCCAAGGCCCTGGGGGCTTCCCTCGACGTCATAGTCACGAGGAAGATTGGAGCGCCTGGCGAGCCTGAATACGCCCTCGGATCGGTCACCCAGAGCGGCGAGGTGATCCTGGACGAGCCCGCGGTGGAGATGCTCCATGTCGCGGAAGACTACCTCGACGAGGAGGCTGCGAAACAGTGGGAGGAGGTGAAGGACAGGATTAGGCGGTTCAGGGGAGACAGGCCCCTGCCGTCCCTCGGGGGAAAGGTGGTGGTCATAGTTGATGACGGAATCGCCACCGGAAACACGGTATTCGCAGCATTGAGGTCCGTGAAGACGCAAGGTCCCAAGTCTGTGGTCGTTGCGGTGCCCGTCGGACCTGCGGAGACCGTCGCATCGCTGGCTGGCGAGGCCGATAGGGTGGTCTGCCTAGAGACCCCGGAGCCGTTCTTCGCAATCGGCCAGTTCTACTCTGACTTTACGCAGGTGGATGACGAGGAGGTCAGACGAATCCTCGACGCCCACATGGAGAGATTTGGATCAGCGAACGCGGAGAGAGCAGATTCAGCGCCGTCCTGAGAAGGCACCCCTGCGGTAGTATCCCCATATCTCAGCCCGCTGTCTGCTGATGTGACTCCGCTCCCCCTCGGATAGCCTCGGGTCGCTGGCCCTCGAGCCGGGCCTTCGCAGCTTGGGTGGGAGGCTGTCGTCGCAGAAGTAACCCCCGCCAGGATAGCCCGTGTCCTTGCGGACTATTATGGCGGCGAATCCGGGAGCGCCGCAGGCGTACTCCCGGCGGTCGACCTTCGCTATCATCCCTGTCAGAGCTTTCCCCCTGGACAGGCCGAACCTCCTCATCAACGTCCCGTAGGTGACGGTCTCGCCGCGGCACGCTGCTCGGAGCAGGGTCTTCCTGATGCCCTCGACCACCGAATCTTGGCTACCACGGCTCTGTCTGGACAGGCCCCGTCCTCTGCGCGTTGATCCGGCGCGAGTCAACGCTTGCCACCCAAAGCTGTCACGCTTGCCACGCGATTTCAGGCGCCCGACTTGGACATGGGCGTGCCCACAAGCCTTGAGACGAGCGCGTCTATCCTTCTGGAGAGGTCGTCCCTAATCGCCCTCAGTTCCTCCGGCGTCTCGTCTGTCGACCCGGGGAGAGGCCAGTCCTCGAATTTCGATTCGGTTCCAATCGGACAGCGGTCAAGGCAACCGAATGTCACCACCCAGCTCGCCCTTTCAATCATCTCTGGCGCCGCGAGTCTGGGGAATCGCTTTCTCATCCGGATCCCCTTCTCCCTGAGCAGCCACTCGACCGCTGGGGCAACCTGCGGTTCCGGGCTGACGCCAGCGCTATCGGCCACCCAGCCGTCGGGGGCTCTTGCGTTGAACAGCTCTTCGGAGAGCACGCTCCTGAAGGAGTTGCCGACGCACATGAAGAGCACAGTCTGTGGTAACGGTGCCCAAGTTGCATTGGGGATAGATATCGACTCCGGTCCTAGTCCATCGAACGGGCCACCTTGAATTGGTCGCCCACTATGGAACGCATGTTGAGGATGCCGAGGGGTTTGCCGTTGTCTGTGACGAAGAGTGTTCTGATCTTGTGCTTCGCCATGAGCTTGACCGCGTCCGCCAGAGGCGTGTCAGCGCTGACAGAAATCATGGGCGATGTCATTATCTTCCTGACTTGGACGTTGGAAGCCAGCAGGTTATCGGCCGCGACCCGGTTCAATATGTCGCGCTCCGTGACAATGCCCTTCAGCTCTCCTCTCACCGACACGAGCATGTTCCCCAGGCCCCTCTCCCTCATGGCCTTCGAAGCCTCGAGCACGGATTCGTCCGCGTCCATGATCAGCGGGTCGGTCTTTACGAAGTTCCTCACCGTGACGACGTTCTCCTCCGCCTTCTCAAGCCAGAAGGTCAGCGAGTAGTGGCAGTTGGGGCACTCGTCTGGCGTCTTGTCGCCCTCGAAGACGTAGGAGCACCTGTAGCATTCCCACTTCATTTTCGGATTTCGTCCTTGCAGAGTGCTATGATATTAACCCTCACAGGGGAATCGTCGAATTCAGCTCCTCCTCCCTCTGTCTGTGGTCAGGCAACACGGAGGCGAGCTTTCGGCGGAACGCTCCGGAGTGATTGTGCTCCGACAGATGAACCAGTTCGTGACAGAGCACGTATTCCCTGAGCCTTGCGGGGAGGGCGATCAGCTGCCAGCTGAAGGTGAGCCGGCCGCCGCTTGTGCAGTATCCCCAGTTCCTGATTTCGCGAACGTCAGCCCTGCGGTAGGTGACCCCGAGCTGCATCGCAAAGCGCGGAAGTTCCCGCACGACGTAGGCTGATGACTCCTTCAGGAACCATCTTCTGACGAGCTCTCTGATGCTTGACCTGTCAGAGGCGCGGATTGTGACCGTCGCCTTCGCCAGGTCGGGCTCCAGCCCCTCCGTGCCTGAGGTCTTCTCGAAGACAATCCTCATCCGTGCGCCGTCGAACATCACACGATCGCCCGTGAGGACACGGGTGCTTCGCGAAATCTGGTCCAAGTGCTTGAGGACCCACGCCTGCCTTTCTTTGATTACTGCCTCAGCGTCCACGGTCTCGGGTCTGGGAGCCACAACCTCTAGAACTTCGTCGTCCCTGAATCTCAGGTAGGTGTACCTGCCGGCCTTCCCTTTCACGACTGCGTACTCCAGCATCCTTCCGCGAAGGTTGATCGCCGGCACTTCGTACAAGCCCTAGTCCGAGGTCACGTGCCCAGCTTCCTTACCGCTGCTACAAGCTCGGTCAGGACCTTCTTGGCGTCCCCGAAGACCATCATCGTGTTCGGAAGGTAGAACAAGTCGTTCTCAACGCCGGCGAATCCCGGGTTCGTGGAACGTTTGATGAAAATGACGGTCTTCGCCTTGTCGACATCTAGGATTGGCATGCCGTAGAGCGGCGAATCAGCCTTCGTCCTCGCCGCTGGGTTGGTCACGTCGTTGGCGCCCACTACGACCACGACGTCCGTCTCGGCGAAGAGCGGGTTGATCCTGTCCATCTCCCAGAGTTGGTCGTACGGCACCTGCGCCTCGGCGAGCAGGACGTTCATGTGCCCCGGCATCCTTCCCGCAACTGGGTGGATGGCATACTTCACGTCGACTCCGCGGGCTTCCAGCACGTCGGCGAGCTCCTTGACAGCGTGTTGCGCCTGTGCCACTGCCATGCCGTAGCCGGGCGCGAAGATGACCGACCTGGCGCTCTGGAGGACCGTTGCAGCGTCGTCGACAGTGTAAGCCTGAGCCGTCCTGCCGCCAGCTGCGGCGCCGGCCTGCTCCGTCGCGCTCGCAGCACCCACCCCTCCAAAGAGGATGCTCGCGAATGAACGGTTCATGGCCTGGCTCATGATGATTCCCAGGATCAGGCCTGAGGAGCCGTCGAGCGAACCCGCGACGATGAGGAGCTTGTTGTCCAGCACAAAACCGAGGGCCGCTGCAGACAGGCCCGCGAATGAGTTCAGGATGGCGATTACTGTCGGCATGTCGGCACCTCCTATGGCTATCACGAGAAGGAACCCGTAGAGCAGCGCAAAGCCCGCCATGAGGGGAATGACATACTCCTGCGACGGGTTCACTACAAGATAGACGGCAGAGCCGGCTGCGGCTCCGAGCACAGCCGTGCTGACCACCCTCCTTCCTCTGTAGAGGATTGGCCTGCCCGTAATCAGGCCCTGCAGCTTCGCAAAGGCGATGCAGCTGCCGGTGAAGGTCAGGAAACCGAGGATCATCTCGCCAGCCAGGACTGAAAGGCTGGCAGGGTCGATGCTGCCGACGTCCTGATAGTACTCTGCCGCTCCGACCAGCGCGACGGCGAGCGAGCCGAATGCGTGAGACATCGCTGTCCGTTGCGGGACAGCCGTCATGGCCACCTTCAGGCCTATCGGCGCGCCGACGACGGCGCCGACAACGACGGCACCTATGAGAAGCCCAGTCTGGTGAACTTGGAATGCGAGGAGCGTGGCCACGCTGGCAGCCGCCATGCCTCCGACCCCGCAGAAGTTGCCGAGCCTCGAGGTCTTCACCTGGCTCATGAACTTCAGCGACAGCGCGAACAGAACGACCGAGAGAACGTACAGGTACTCGGCCAGGAGGTCGCTCATTTCTTCGGCTTCCGTCTTTCGAACATCCTGAGAATGCGGTCGGTTATCAGGAACCCGCTGATGATGTTGGTTGCAGCCAGTGCGACTGCCACAGTCGCAAGGAGGGTGATGAGGTCGGAACTCGGATATGAGAGGACTATGAGAGCTGCGATGAACGAAACGGACGAGATTGCGTTCGTCAGGGCCATCAGGGGTGTGTGGAGCAATCTAGAGACGTGCCGGATGAGCTCCTGGCCGAGAATCGTGGCCAACAGGAACACCAGCAGGTTGGTAGCCAGGTCGGAGCCCATCAGAGTCATTCCGCAGTCTCCTCCCCCAGAGCTGCCCTGACCTGATCGTTGACCACCTTGCCCTCGCGCAGGACCATCGTGCCCTTCACTAGTTCGTCTTCGGCGTCGAGCTTCAGCCTGTCTTCTTTCAGCATCGTGGAGATGAACGAGACGAGATTTCTGGAGTAAAGTTGGCTCGCCTGCGGGGCCATTGCGGACGGGACGTTGAGCGGCCCCTGAATCGTCACGCCGTATTTCACAGCCGTCCTTCCAGGCTCTGTCAGGACACAGTTGCCGCCTTGCTCCGCGGCCAGGTCCACGATCACCGAGCCAGCGCGCATCTTCTTCACGGCATCCTCGGATATGAGCGTCGGAGCTCTCTTCCCCGGAACAAGCGCGGTGGTGATCACGACGTCGGAACTCGCCGCGTGCTCGGCGAGCAGTTGCTGCTGCCTCGCATAGAACTCGTTGGACTCGGCCCTCGCATATCCCGCTGTGGTCTGCGCGCCCTTGGTCTCCAGGGGAAGCTCAACGAATCTGGCACCGAGGCTTTCCACCTGCTCTTTCACCGCAGGCCTCACGTCGTATGCCTCCACCAAGGCCCCGAGCCTCCTAGCGGTGGCTATCGCCTGGAGACCGGCGACGCCCGCACCGAGGACGAAGACCCTGGCTGGGGCTATGGTTCCGGCCGCGGTCATGAGGAGAGGGAACAGCCTGGGGAGGGCGTCGGCGGCCAGCATGACCGACTTGTACCCCGCGATGGTGGCCTGGGATGAAAGGACGTCCATGGATTGTGCTCGGCTGATCCTCGGCATGAGGTCCATGGCGAGGGCCGTCATTCCTCGCGATGCCAGCTTCCTCACCACGGCCAGGTTAGAGAGCGGGTACAGGAGGGAAACAAGGATTGAACCTTCTTTGAACGATCCCGCTTCCGTCTCATTGGGTGGCTGCACCTTGAGCATGATGTCGGCTTCGCGGTACAGGGACGCGGGTGTTGGCGAGATGGAAGCGCCGGCGTAGTCGGAATCGGCGTATCCCGCGGCCTCGCCCGCCGCATGTTCAATCCTGATTTCTAGACCCTTGAGCCTGACTATCGAATCGGGGACGAGCGCGACGCGCCTCTCCCCCTGTCCCGTTTCCCTGGGAACGCCGGCAATCAATTCCCATTCATCACCTTCAGACCGTCACGGCACGATTGGGGCGGTTTAACATTTGTCTGGGGAGAATTTTCGCTCGCACAGGCAGCAGCGGGCAAACGGCAGGCCAGCGGATCTGAACTCCTCCTCCAGAGGATAGTCAAGCCGTTACATTCGCTTAACGTTTCTTGAGCCGACCCGAGATATATCGCGCAGCCCAACGTAGATGTGTGGAGTCCTCAACGCATCGTCACATGAAGGCTGTCGTGAGGGAGGAGCTTGAGAAGGAGGGGTTCGGAGTGATCGAGGAACCTCTACTTCCGCCCGCCAAGTGGATATCGTGGTCGACGTACAGGCCGGACCTGCTCGGCTTCCGCGCATCGGACATGGCGGAAGAGGTTGCGGTAGTGGAGTGCGAGACCCGGCCCAACATGCGAAGGTTCGTCGCGAAGAACTACTCGAGTCTCTGGTTCCAGCCCTCAGTCCTGAGCGTCGGATCACTGCGGCGGATCCTGGCGGTGCCGCGTGGGAAGCTTGGCGCGGTCGACCTCAGGCTGAGGCAGGGATGGGAGATATGGGTGATAGGGATCGACGGACCCCTCGAGAGGATTCGGCCCTTGGGCGGGCAGCCCACGGCGTCTAGTCCTTCTTCGTGAATCGGAGGGAGGCGGAGTTTATGCAGTACCTGAGGCCTGTCGGCTCTGGGCCGTCGTCGAACACGTGCCCAAGATGAGACCCGCAGTGCGAGCACTCGACCTCTGTCCTCTTCATGAAGAAGCCGAAGTCTGACTTCGCCTTCACGCTCTCCTTCGTCGCCGGCTGCCAGAAGCTAGGCCAGCCTGTGCCTGATTCGAACTTGGTATCGGAGCTGAAGAGGTCCGCGCCGCAGACCACGCACCGGTAGGTCCCCTGCTCGTGATTGTCCCAGTACGCTCCGGTGAACGGCCGCTCTGTGCCTTTGTTGATGCAGACGTCATATTGCTCCGGCGAAAGTCGCTTCCTCAGCTCGGACCTGTCCAACCGGACCATGGTCGCTTCCATCCTCGGCTGTATTTAGACTGAACTCGGTTGTCATGAAGGTTTTATGTACAAATCTGTACATTGGTCCCTTGTGGAGACGGACCAAATCATACTCCCTCCGGACGAGATGCCAAAGAAGTGGTACAACATCGTCCCCGAAATCCCGGGCGGCCTCCCACCGCCCAAGGAACCAGGCGACGGAGAGTCGAGGATGGAAGCGCTGAAGAAGAGGCTTGTCGGCGAGTGTCTCCGCCAGGAAGCGTCCAGCTCCACCTGGATTGACATCCCGGAGAAGGTCAGGGAACTCTACATCCATTCAGGAAGGCCGCGGCCACTATACAGGGCGAGGCGGCTCGAGGAGAAACTTGGGCTGAAGAAGGTCAGACTCTACTACAAGCGGGAGGACCTGAGCCCGACAGGGTCCCACAAGGTCAACACCGCCATAGCGCAGGCATACTTCGCGCAGAAGGAAGGCAAGAAGACCCTGGTGACCGAGACGGGAGCCGGCCAGTGGGGGACGGCGCTGTCCTACGCAGCGCGCCTGATGGGGCTCGAAACAGCCGTCTTCTGGGTGAGAGCCGTCTACGACTGGAAGCCGGAGAGGAGGACGCTGATGCAGCTGTACGGCGCGAGGGTGTACCCGTCGCCGAGTTCCGAGACGCCCTTCGGCAGGAAGCTGCTTTCGCAGGACCCGAAGCACCCGGGGTCTCTCGGAATCGCAGTCTCCGAGGGGCTGGAGTATACCGACGCCGGGTCCGGCAGGGTTTACTGTCTGGGCTCCGTTCTGAATCACGTGCTGATTCACCAGTCGATAATTGGGCTGGAAGCCTTGAAGCAGTTCGAGAGCGTCGACGACTCTCCCGACCTTGTCGTCGCATGCCTCGGCGGCGGGTCGAACTTCGGGGGGATCGCGCTGCCCTTCCTAGGGGAGGTGCTGAGGAAGAAGAGAAGCTGTGAGTTCCTTGCCGCCCAGTCGGAAGCGGCACCAAACTTGGTCAAGGGCGAGTACAAGTACGATTACGGGGACACGGCTGGCCACACGCCCCTGCTGATGATGTACACTCTCGGTCACGAGACTTCCATGACGCCGATCAAGTCCGACGGCCTCAGATATCATGCGGCTGCTCCCGTCATAAGCGCCCTGAAGAGCAAGGGCTACGTGAAGGCGGTAGCCTACCCTGCAGACGAGGTCGCTGTGTTCGAAGCCGCCAAGACGTTCCTCGAGACTGAAGGGTGGTTGATTGCGGGGGAGTCCGCCCACGCCGTTAGGGCCGGAATCGACGAGGCGTTGAAGGCGGAGAGGAAGGGGGAGGAGAAGTGCATCCTGATCAACATAAGCGGGCACGGCTTCCTGGACATCGACGCCTACCGCAGCAGACTCGGCCTGCAGTGACTCCTTTCGAGATCACGCGACAGAATCCAGCTTCGCCATCACCTGGCTCGGGACCTTCGCTTCGAGCGCTCGGCAGTTCTCCTCGACTTGGTCGGGACGGGACGCGCCTATTATCGGCGCGGTCACCGCAGGCTTGGACAGAACCCATGCGACCGCCAGGGTCGCCAGCGGGAAGCCCGAGTCCCTGGCGATGTTCGAGAGCACTTCGAGCTTCGCGAAGTTCTCGTCGACGTTGTACCTCTTCCAGTAGCCGGGACTGAATGCAGCCCTGGTCCCCTCGGGGGGCTCGGTTCCTTTCGAGTACTTCCCCGCCAGGAAACCGCCTGCCAGCGGACTGTAAGTCACCACGCCGAGTCCGAGCTTCAGGCTCAGCGGGAGCAGCTCTTTCTCAGCGTCGCGGACCATCAGGTTGAACCTGGGCTCGATCGCCATGGGCTTCGCAAAGTCGTTCTCCTCGCAGACTCTCATCGCTTCGCCGAGCTGGGCAGCGCTGAAGTTCGAGACGCCAACCTGCCACACCTTGCCGTCATTCACGAGCTGGTTCAAGGCGCCCAGGCTCTCCTCCAGCCCGACGTTTGGGTCGAAGCCGTGGAGGTAGTAGAGGTCGATGTGGTCGGTCCGGAGCCGCCGGAGGCTCTCGTCGGCCTTCGCCAAGATGTTGCCTCGCGCCAGGTTGATCCCCTCGGGCTCGCCGGGCATTCCATACCCCATCTTGGTGGCAATCACCACCCTACCGCGGTCGCCCTTCATGCTGTTTCCTATGATTTCCTCGGCGCGTCCGTTGACGTACACGTCGGCTGTGTCGATGAAATTGATGCCCGCGTCGACCGCAGCCCGGATGACCTTGGAGGCTTGCTCTTCCCCCAGCTGGCCACCAAAGTTGTTCGTCCCGAGGCAGATTCTGGACACGGTGGTATTGCTCCTTCCGAGCTTTGTGTACTGCACGACTCTTGGGCCGCGGCGCTCCCTTTATCGGTATTGCGAATCCTAAGGCTCCCGGCAGGACGCCGAAGAGCAGCAAGAGGCTGAAATACCGATTGGCGATGCGGAAGGCAAATATCCCCAAGGCTGTTGCCCAGCGGCTGTCGTGAAGGAGGAAGGGCAGCCGGCCAGGAGGCCTGACGTCAGGGGGAATACGCTCCGCGTCTACCTCTATCTCCTCCAGCACAGCCCGGCCGACCTGAGGGACGTGCAGCATTCGCTCGGCCTCTCGACACCTTCACTCGCATCATACCACCTGGGGAAGCTGTCGGAGGGGGGATACGCCAGGCAGAACGAGCACGGCCAGTATCTTATCGCCCGCGAGTCGACCAACGCAATCCTGGAAGGATATGTCAAGTTCGGCGTCGCCGTGGTTCCCCAACTTGCTTTCTTCGCCCTGCTCTTCACAGCTCTGGTAGCCTACTTCGCGCTCATGTCGCTCGCCTACCCGTCATTCGTCCCCCTGCTCGTAGCCACCTCGGTGGCCATGGTAGCCGTGCTGTGGTACGAGACGCTCAGGGTCTGGAGGAGGCTCACGACCTGGAAGTGACCCCCTGGGAGCGCAGGAGCGCGTTTCAGGGGGCTTGAGACGGCTGGAAGCCAGCTTTCAACACAGTAGCATTATGCTCCCGGCGATGGTAGGGTGCGCCTAGGACAATGTCAAAGCTCTCGATAGGGAAGCAGACTACGAGGTACTTCACGTCCGCGGTATTGCTTTCCGCCCTGATAATAGCGGCTTCCACGTTTTACCTAGGCATTCCGGTAATCACCTCGATGCCGACTGGTACGACTGGCTCGACCATCACGTCGCTGTCGAATGGTAAGACTGGCTCGACCACGCTGGCTGGACCCCAGTCGCTGCTGGTCGTTCAGCTGACGGACCCACCGCAGGTACCGCTGGAAACCAAGTCGCTGAACCTGTCATATTCCTCCCTGACCCTGTTGGTCGGAGAACCCAACGGGAGCGGGAAAGTGAGTCCGACAGATGTGACCGTGACCCCCACCGGAGGGTCAGCCACCCTGGACCTTCTGAAGCTTCAAAACGTCTCCCAGACAATCGCTTCGACAAACCTGCCCAATGGATCGGTGATCTACTCTGTCACCTTCACGGTTTCGAGCATAGCAGTCAACGTAAACGGCACGGTGTCGGCTGTCACGCTGGCGACTGGCGGCAGCACCTTCTCAGTGACGATTTCGCAGCCGTCGTCCCTGCAGGGAGAGAATGTCGCGCTACTCCAGCTCAACCCGATAGTCGTCGGGACGCCTTCAGGCTATCAACTCATACCGTCCTCAGTGGGCGTGATCAAGCACTCCCAGGGCGGCGGCCAGGAACAGGTGGGGACGCAACACCAGCTCACACAGCAGGACAATAACGACCTCCAGGATGCCCGTGGCAACCTGACTGCCAGCCTTACGGCACTCTCGGTCTCGGGTAACACCACGAGTCTGACAGTGCAAGTCAAGAACACTGGCGGTGCCGCCGTGACCCTGAGCGCCGTCGGTCTTCATGGGAATTTCACGACGACGAGCCCTGATTGTTCGATAACCACGGCCACTTCCACTTCGACGACTACCACCACGACCGCCCATGGATCGTCGAACCACACGGAGATCGAGACAGAGACGCAGACTCTGACCCAGAGCCGGTCGGAGAGCACCCAACGCGTCTGCCAACTGCCCGAGCACATGAACGAGGTGGTCTTCGTCCCTGTGGCAACGTCGACGACCTCTTCAAGCTCATCCACATCAACCACAACCTCGGGTGTGTGTAGCTCTGGACAGATGAAACTGGTCAACGGCGGCGAGGACCAGGAGAACGGCGGAGGATTCGTATTGCAGGCAGGCCAGTGCGTCAACTTCATGTTCAATGGCACGATAACGTTCGGCGAGTCGGCCAACGTGCTTCTTCCGTCGACTGCCGCTGGGCAGACCTACGACGTCCACGTTATAGCGAACGCCGGAGCCAACGTTCAGCTCACCTGTGTCCTTCCGCTTGGCGCGACCAGCTGCAAGGCGGGCACGCAGCAAAGCTCCGGTAGCGGCGACTAATCAGTCGCCGAGGGGTCGGCAACCGCGGGGAACAACGTTCTAAAAGTCGGCTCCCACGGACGGCGGAGCACCCCCGTGCCAGCAAATCTCAACGGCTTCTACGAAAGAATCGTCGCGGCCCGGGACAGAATCAAGGAGGTGGCATCGCGGACGCCACTTGTCGAAGCCCCATCCCTCTCCAAGATGCTCGGGAGGGAGGTCCATCTCAAACTGGAGTGCTATCAGCCAATCCGGGTCTTCAAGATAAGGGGAGCGTTCAACAAAGTCTCCCAGGTATCCGCCGGGAGCGTCGTCGCGGCGTCGTCCGGGAACCACGGCATAGCCGTCGCCTACTCGGCCAGGCGCCTGGGCAAGAAGTGCACCGTGGTAGTTCCGGAGACTGCGATCCCGGAGAAGACGCTCGCCATCTCAGAGCTCGGGGCCGAAGTCGTGAAGTTCGGGAGGTTCAGCAACGAGAGAGAAGCCAAGGCGAGAGAACTTGCCGTTGAGCTGGGCGAATTCGTCCATCCCTTCGATGACCCAGAGGTCATAGCCGGTCAAGGGACCTGCGGTCTGGAGATCGCGGAGCAGCTCGACGAATTCGATTCCGTGGTGGTCCCGGTCGGCGGAGGAGGACTGATTTCAGGGATTTCCGCGGCGGTAAAGGAGGAGAGGCCCTCGGCCAAGGTCTTCGGGGTGGAGCCCGAGGGAGCCTCCAAGCTCGGCCCCTCCCTGAAGCAGGGAAGGAGAGTCGTGTTGGACTCGCCAAGGTCGATTGCGGATGGCCTCCTGCCGAACTCGGTGGGCGAGCTTCCGTTCCAACTCTGCAGAGGTACGGTTGCAGGGACCTTCGCCGTTACAGACAACGAGATAGCGGAAGCGATGAGGGTGCTCCTGCGTGAGGCTCACGTGGTTGCCGAGCCGTCTGGAGCGGCTCCGCTGGCTGCGCTCCTGGCGGGCCGAGGCGTGGAGAGGCTCGGAGAGAGGGTCGTGCTTGTGATTTCGGGCGGAAACGTGTCCTTAGACCTGCTCAGGAGAACCCTGGACGGGGGCTGAACAACCAGGGGCACGCCGCGGGCAGTCCGGAGGTCTCTGCCGTCAGGCTTCCGCCAGGGTCTCGGTGCTTCTCACGCCGTCAATCGCGTTGACCTTGGCCGTGAGCTCTCTCAACGCGGGATAGTCGGGCCCTTCTATGAAGGCAACCGCGTCGAACCTTCCGTACACGACGTATGCCTTCCTGACCCCCTTCACCCTCCTCATGTCGGCAAGGACCTCGTGGGTCATGTTTGGCTTCGTCTTGATCAGCAGGCAGGCGTTCAGGTTCAATCTAGTTCTCCACCTCTGTCAGGGTCTCCGTGTAGACAACCCCGGCGAGTCTGTTTACCTTCATGACAATCTTCGCGAGCGCCTTGGGGTCGGCCGCCTCTAGGTCGACCACGACGTCGAACCTGCCTATGACCGCGAAGGCTCTTTTCACCTCAAGTATCTGGTCGAGATTGTCGGCCACCTTTTCGAATTTCCCCGCCTCGGTCCTGATCAGCATGCAGGCAGAGGTCAACTGCTTCACGTATCGGGGAGCCTTGACTAATAACTGCTCCCGTGGTCTGGAAGGGCGCTTCTGCGGATCAGCCGAAGGGTGGCCTTCGGCTGGGCCTCGGACGTAGAGGTTGCAGCGGAACAGGCGACGGAGGATTGGGTTCGGGGAATTCTGGGAAGCTCAAGCTCTCACACTTCACTTTGCCGCGGGGGTCACGCTGAGCTCCTTCAGCTCCTCTCCTCGGAGTACCAGCAGCCCGGTCCTCTGACCTATGGCCTCTTCTGCCAGCGCGCCGGTGAGGTCCTCGATGCTGGTAAGCGGGGTGCCCCCCAGCTTCAACAGGACGTCGCCGAGTCGTAGTCCGGCCCGCTTGGCTGCGCTTTCGGGCTCGACTGAGAAGACCATCAGTGCTGTCTCTTGGTTCACGTCTGACCTCGCCGCCACTTCGTCTGGGAGCTCGATGGCGTTTGAGACCACTCCCAGGTACGCCCTCTTCACGCTCTCGCCCTTTGCCATCCTTGCGACAGATTTCAATATCGTGTCAACCGGCACGGCGATTCCCCTGTTGCTGACGTAGGCCACATTCATCCCTACCATCTTGCCGCTGGCATCCACCAAGGGACCGCCGGAGTATCCAGGATTGAGTCTCGCGTCTGTGACGATTGCGTTCTGAAGGGAGAACCTCCACCAGCCGCCGATCGGCCTGTTGACCCCGGTCACGACGCCCGAGGTGACGCTGACAGCGCTTGAGAACGGGTTCGCCAGCGCCATCACGAACTGACCGACCTTCAGATTGCCTGAATCTCCCATCTCCATGGGCTTCGGATTCGCGTCGTCAACCTTCAGCAAAGCCAGGTCCGCGTAGGGATTCCGCCCCACGACCCGGGCTGGGTGCTTCTTGCCGTCGCTCGTCCCAACGTCGGTCCGCTCCAGTCTGCCGACGACATGGCCCGCGGTAAGGATGTGGCCATCGCCGTCGACCACGACCCCCGTGCCAGACCTTCCGTCAGCGCCCACGCTGACTACCGACGGTGAAGCGCTCCTGGCAACCTCTTCTATGGCGCCAGACAGCCTCTCCAGAAACTCGGAACCGCTTGATTGCATATTGATCGTCAGGAGGTTAGATGGAGCCGCTACTTGTTGACTGGGTGTCTCGCCCAGTCGGTCACGTCAGTTTGGCGCGATGCGTGCGGAGAACGCTTCGAAGAGCAGGGCCCTCTTGGTCGGGAGGGTGTATGACCGGGAGATGTGGGCAAGGAGTTGGTGTGCAGCCCTGACGGCGCCAGCCAGTTCCCTTCCCTGGAGCAGTCTCGCCTCGATCGTGAGCTCTCCCTGGGTGAACCTGGCGTCCAGCTGAACCTTCCCGTCGTCGGTGACCCACTTCATCACGACTTCGCTTCCGCCATGGGAGTTGCCCAGCCAGCGCAGGTTGCCGAACCACCTCCCCTTGAGGTTGTCCAGCACGGCCTGAAGGCTGCCGTTGGGTGGAAGCATGGTCTTCAGAAGCGTCAGGCGCTCCCCGGAGCTCTCGATCGGATGGACCATCAGGTGCTCTCGGCCTGTCGCCGTCAGATGATATCCGTCCTCGGCCCTTTCGACGATGTTCTGCTCCTCTAGCCTGCCCAAGACCCTAGACAGGGTCTCCGGATGGGTCCCGACCCTCCGTTTCAGCCCTTCGAAGGAGAAGCTTGCCAGGTCCTCCTCCTCAAGGACCCTCAGCACGCCCATGTCCCTCTCATTCATCGGGATGGCGTCGCCGTCAACGGCGGGTTTCATTCGAACGTGGTGGTGAGAATGACTGGGCCTTATTATTCCCAGTGGTCGTGGCAACGTTACTTGGTCAAGGACCGGCGACTTCCACGGGAGAGCCAGCGACTACGAAATCTCGAAAAGGTTGCCGTCGGGGTCCTTCAGGATGGCCATCTTCCCCCAGCTGGTGGTTCTGAGTTCTTCTGAGAATTCGACCCCTTTCCCTTTCAACTCGCGATGGGTCCGCTCGACGTCCTCGGGCCTGCTGGCTGGCGTGACCAAGCCAGTCTTCTCGCCCTTGCGAACAACCATCTTTCCGCACTGCAGCCAGATGCCGGTTCTGCCGCCCGGCCTGTCGTCTTCCCAATCGCCGCAATGGCCGCACAGGTGTAGCAGTGAATTCGACCCCTTTGGTCTGACAAACACCGTGTGGCCCTCTGTCCCGACTATCTCAAAGCCGAGCTTGTCGTGGTACCACTGTGCTGACTTGCGCGCGTCGGTAACCAGCACGGCAACGGAGCCCACTCCTGTAATCATGCTGCTGACATCACCACCCGAGTCGATGATGGGGCGAATAGACCTTTGAACGTTTGGGACGGGGGAAGCCCTACTTGCTCTTGAAGCAGTAGTATGGATATCCGCCGTTGACGTGGCTGATGGCCCTCTCCACGACCTTGTCGGATATCTCCCTCCACCTTAGGTCCCAGTTGATTCCCTCCACGGCGAGCTCCTTCTCGTTGATGTTCGTCTTCGACGGCACCTTTGTCCATATCGCCCTGCCGTAGAACGGCTTCACTATGCGGACATCCCAGCGCTCGCAGCGCATCCGCGGTCCGCCCCTGAAGTACTCGCAAGCGTTGCAGAAGCGCGACAGCCATATTATCTCCTTGGTCCTCTTGACGGTCTTGCCTATTTGCTCCAGGAGCCTCTCCGACTCCTTCCTGATCATCTCGGCCAGCTCTTTCTGTCCCTGTTCGGTGTTCGTGTAGTACTCTGGGTTCTCAGCTACGGCCTGATACCAGCTGGCGAATTCGTTTTCTTCTGTCAAGTGAATGAGTTTGGCTGTCGTCCGACTAAAAAGCCTGACCCGGACGCGCGCGGTTCACAATGGATAAATAGCGAAGGCGGTTCATTTTCACGTCTGACGCGCAGCGTGCTACGACGGGCGATCTGGACTGGCCCCAAAGGTCAGGATGATGACCCTATGCTGCGCGTCGACTCTTCTTGAGTGCGGTCCCAGAGTCGACGAGTTTGGCACCCCGCTTCTTCACCAGCCTGAGGGCTGCTGAAGAGTCGCTCTTCCTCAGGTTCACACCCCTGATGCAATCCGTCATGATGTACACGTCGAAGCCAGCGCCCAGCGCGTCGAGCGCAGTCTGCTTGACGCAGTAGTCTGTGGCGAGGCCGCCCACGAAGAGCTCCCCAACCCCCAACCGCTTCAGCCGCCTCTTCAGGTCCGTGCCCTGGAATCCGGAGTATGCCTCCAAGTCCGGCCTAGTCGCCTTGCTCACTATGATTGAGCCTCGCGGAACCTTCAGCTTCGGATGGAACTTGGCACCCCTCGTCCGCGCGAGGCAGTGTCTTGGCCAGACGCCCCCCCGCTCCTTGAACGAAATGTGGTTCCTGGGATGCCAGTCCCTTGTGAAGACCACGGGGAGCCGCGACCTGTTGAAGGCCGAGGTGACCATGTTGAGAACGGGGATGATCGAGTCTCCCCCAGCCACCGGCAGCGCCCCGCCAGGGCAGAAGTCCATTTGCATGTCAACGACAACAAGAGCGGCTTTGTAGGTTGACAGTTTAGCCAATTGTTGACCCAATGTCTCCAATGAGTATCAGGTAAAAAGTTGTTCAATGGCGCCTTTTCTCCGTTTTCGTAGCGGAGACAATGACACCCGATCTCTTGAGGCGTTTGTAAACTGCACTCTTAGTGCAACCGAATTTCCTAGCAATCGACGTTCCTGTCATCCTCCGATTCATGTATAATTCGCGGAGGTGGTCGTTGCTTACGAAGCTCAATGGTCCATCATTCAGCCACTTCTTGTTCTCTACAAAGGCAAGCACTTGTTTCAGCTTATCGTGCTTTATGATGCAGCGAGGGATAAGCTGCTCAGCAACCCGTGCTACGTCGTGATGATTTCTGATAGACAACCAATAGTGTTTCTTGTGTTCGCGGATTCGTCCGCAGCCTATGAACTTCTGTACAAGCTCGAGCGTCCTCAAGTCATTGTTGGAAATCGACAGATTAGCCATTGAGTATGATATCTCCCTCGCCTTCCGTGATATACTCCGGCACTACCCTCTCCATCGAATAATCCTGCTACGTAGTCCCAATTCACGACTGAAAAGAAATTCTGGGCTAATAGCCACCAATGTTGAAACAAGACGGTGGTTGAGCAAGCGCTATTTCCGAGCGCCCGAGCCTAACGCTTCGAGGAAATCGATGGTTGGGCCGAGGCGAGCTCCTGGAGCGTCTTTGCAGTCCTTGCTCTCAGGGCGTCGATTCCCTCGTACTTCCTGACGAGCTTGCCCCGCTCCAGCAGCGGCTTCAGCATGGCCGAGGAGCCCGGTGGTCTTGGCGTGCCCTCAAGCGCGACGTAATCCTTGAATCCGCGAGCCCTATAGACAGCCTTCCTGCCGCCGAGCCCTCCCCTCTTGGCCCGGAACTCCTTTCGTCCGCGGACTGCCACCTCGACGATCTTCGCGCTGAGGTCTATGACCGGCGGATAGGCCACGGCCGTGCCGACCCCGAAGCCGTCGACTACGTCCCTCAGCTTCGAGACCGAGTCTTCGTCGAGCCTGCCAGACGCAAGTATCTTCACCTTCTTGCCTCCGCGGATGTCGAGCTCCCAGCGCGCCTCCTCGATTATCTTCCTGAGGTCACCCCTGCGCGAGGCGGGAGTGTCGATGCGGATGCCCCAGAGCGTCGAGCCCAGCACCTGCAACGCCTTCACAGCTTCGGTCTTCTCATCCCAGAAAGTGTCCACGAGCGCGACTCTCTTCACGCCACGGGTAATGGTCTTGTCGAACATCTTCCACGCGCGTTCTTGGTCTCCCAGAATCTGGATCAGAGCGTGAGGCATGGTGCCCGAGGCCGTTATCTTCAGCAGCTTCGCTCCGAGGACATTCGAGACTCCGTCGAACCCGGAGAGGTAGCACGCCCTCTCGACCAGGGCAGACAGCACCGGGTGGACCCTCCTGGTCCCGAAGCTGAAGAGCAGCCTGTTCCCTGCGGCCATTCTGAACCTCGCCGCCCGTGTCGAAATGCTTGTGGACGACGTGAGCAGGCCCAGCAGCGCGGTCTCGTACTCGACGAAATCAGAATACTTGCCTTCGATTACCATCAGCGGCTCGTACAGGGCGGTGGAGGAATCTGCGACGAAGACGCTGCTCTCGTCAAACGCCCAAACGTTGACGGGTAGCCCCTCGAGGAGCTTCGCTACCTCGTAGATTCCCGTGACCACTCCCCAGTTCTGGGGATACGGCACTTCGCGGGCGTACACTTCCATGACGACCCGAGAGTCTGCGAGGTTCTTGCGGAGAACCTCCTTGGTGTGGAGGAAATATTCGTCGGTCGTCTTCCCCCTCTTGATCTCGTCCTCGCTGGCGAGCCAGAACATCCTGTCGTCTAGGTCGAACCCGCCCAATTCTCTCTGGGCCGACTGAATCTCATACTCTCAAAAGGGTTCCGCCGAACTCGCGCTGTTTGGAGCGCTAGCCTTTCCACTTGCCGACGTGAGCCAGTATGTCCTGGTGCGACCTGGTGAAATCTGCCTGTTGGAGCTTGGCGGTGTCCAGGAACCTGAGTTCCTTCCAGGCCCCGTGCGGCTTGGCCTCCTTTCTCTCGCCGGTGAAGATGAACTCTATGTCCCAGTGGTTCTTGGGTCCGTAGGTTTCGGAGAAGACCGCCGGTCCCTGAAGACTCTGGTCCGGCATTCCGAGCATCTCGACGAGGATCCGCCCGGCGGCGGCCTGGGGCGACTCGCCAAAAAGCAATTGGGACGCAGGGAGCATCCAGCCCCTGCTGTTGAGTTCCGCCCTGTCCTTGTCCAGGCCGCCGATGTTCTCCCAGTCGGCGCTCGTGTCCAACTTACCCAGCAGGACTTCGTTGGGCGCGCCTTGCCTGGTCAGGACCACGAATGTGGAAATGCAGAATCCGCCATCGGGTATCTCGCTAATCCTCGGCGGCGCACCGGCCCTTGTGAACCGCGTGAATAGCCTCTCGGTGGTCATGTAGTGTTCCATCACGTCTCTCTAGTTAAGCGTTGGAGCGCTCGCATCGCATTAAATACACCAGAGCTCGGGAGTGCCTCAGGGCCGGTGGTTCAGCGGTAGAATGCCCGCCTCGCACGCGGGAGAACCTGCAATGGTCCCAAGGTCGGGGGTTCAATTCCCCCCCGGTCCATCTACAATTACACGGCTTTGCTGCACGTCGAGGGCAGGCGCGAGCCGCGCCCTTGGCTTCGGACCGGACCGAGGTGAGAGAACGCGGCCTCACCTTAAATTGAGCAATGCGTCGGCCAAGGAGGAACGACCTGTGAAGGCAATCGAAGCCAGTTCATTGACGAAGGTCTACAAGGACGGAACCAAGGCCGTCGACGACGTCAGCTTCTCCGTCGAGGAGGGCGAGATCTTCGGCCTGCTCGGGCCGAACGGGGCGGGCAAGACGACGACCATCAAGATGATCACGACGCTTGCAAAGCCCACGGCCGGGGATATCTCGGTCTTCGGGGTGAACGCCCTCCGGTCGCCCCAGGAGGTCAGGCAGATGTTGGGATTCGTTCCTCAGGCGATATCTGTCGACGGCGACCTCACCGGCTATGAGAACCTGCTGATCTTTGCGAAGCTCTTCTTCGTCGACAGGGAGCAGCGGAGCAAGAGGATACAGGACGCATTGGACTACTTCGAACTTGCGGACAGGGCCAACGACCTGGTGAAGCATTACTCGGGCGGCATGATGAGGCGCCTGGAAATCGCCCAGGCTCTGGTCAACCGCCCTAAGCTGCTCTTCCTGGACGAGCCCAGCATAGGACTGGACCCCTACTCCAGAAAGCAGGTAATCGACCAGATCAAGGAGCTGAACCACGACTTTGGGACGACCATATTCATCACCACGCACGACATGAGCGAAGCCGATGAGCTGTGCGACAGGCTCGCCATAATGAACCTGGGCAAGCTTGCCACCTCGGGCGCCCCCCGGGACCTGAAGAAGCTGGTCGGGGGAGACGTGCTGACCGTCACGGTCTCGGGTAAGGGGGTGGACGTCGTCCCTGCCAATCTGGGCACGGTCGTCAGCTCAGAACAGGGCGTGCTCAAAATCCTGACCGTGGACGGCGAGAAGGCGATCCCGGGGATAACCGGCTACCTTGAGAGCAAGGGGGCGGTGGTGGATTCGGTGTCACTGAGCAGGCCGACGCTGGAGGACGTGTTCATGAAGTACGCCAAGGCGCCGCTCCAGCGGGCTGGGAGCTACCAGGAGACGCGTTCGGCCCGGCGCAGCATTGTGAGGCATGGGAGATGAACGATTTTCAGCGATTGATGACGAGCGCGCTGACCATCGCCGAGATGGAGGCCAGGAAGATTCGCCATGACTCGACGGAGCTTTGGATGCGGGCGGTCCAACCCGCGCTCTGGCTGCTGATCTTCGGCGAGGTCTTCAACGCAATTCGGGGTCTCGCCCCGGGGGGTTTCAGCTACATCCAGTACATCACGCCCGGCGTGTTAGCGCAGTCTGTCCTCTTCGTCGCAATCTTCTACGGGATAACCATCGTATGGGAAAGAGACGTCGGGCTGCTTACGAAGCTCCTGTCGACGCCCTCGCCGAGAATCTCGGTCGTTGTCGGCAAGGCCCTGGCGGCGGGCGTGCGGGGCATCTTTCAGGGGATCATGATATTCGCCCTGGCGCTGATAATAGGAGTCAACCTTCGGTTCGACCCCCTGGACGTACTCGGGGTATTCATCGTGGTCGTGCTGTTCGCGATGTGCTTCGCGAGCCTGTCGATGACGCTGGCTTCGTTCCTGAAGACTCGCGACAGGATGATGGGCATTGGACAGGCGATAACCATCCCCCTCTTCTTCGGGAGCAACGCGATCTATCCAGTCTCGTTGATGCCGACGTGGCTCCAGTACATTTCGGCGTACAACCCGCTCAGCTATGTGGTCGACGCCATGAGGTCGATGCTTCTCACGGGCGACTACTCGGGCCTGCCCATGGATATCTTCGCGTTGCTGGTCTCGACTGTCTTCTTCATCCTGTGCGCCTCGACCCTCATCAAGAGATTGATTGAGTGAACAAGCCCCGGCCACGAGTGGTTGGGCTTCGAGCTGAAGCCGAAGCTAGCCCGTCGTTATCTCAGGCACGACCTCTTCGAGGCCCAGTTCCTTGCCCAGGTCTGCTCGGAGGCCCTTGTACCTGTTCCTGACTGTGACCTCGGTGACGCTGGCTGCCTGGGCTATCTCTTTCTGCGTCTTGACTTCGCCTTCCAGCACGCCTGCCAGGTACAGTGCGCTGGCTGCCAAGCCCATGGGAGCCTTACCGGCCGAGATCTCCCTCTGCTCGGTCATCCTCACTATATCGATGGCCCGCCGGATGGTCCTCTCCGACATGCCCACCTTGGAGCCGATTCTGTGAACGTTCTTGGTTGCGTCGGCCACCGGCATGCTGAGGTCCATCTCCTTCACTAGGATCCTGTAGTCGCGGGCTATCGCCTTCCTGGTGAGGTTGCTGACGGCTGCCACGTCCCTGATGGTCCTTGGTGTCTCGGTGTCCCTGAATGCAGCATAGAGAGCGGCAGCGGCGATACCGGTGATCGACCGGCCCCGGAGCAGGCCCCGTTCGAGCGCCTTCCTGTAGATGTAGGCGGCCCTTTCCTTGATCGCCTGGGAGATTACGAGCTTGTCGCCCATCTTCTCCAGTTCGACCATGGCCTGCGCCAGGTTCCTTTCAGTGGAGCCGTGAGCTGGAGCCCGGCTGTCCCACTTCCGCAGCCTGTCGATGGTGTTCCTCATCGGCGCACCCAACGACCTGCCTGCGGCGTCAGAGTTCGACTTGCCGATGACAGTCGAGAGGCCCATGTCTTTGCGCGTTATCGTTATCGGGGCGCCGGTCCTGATGCGGTCGGCGGAGTCCTCGGAGAAGGTGCGCCACTCGGGGCCCTGGTCTACACTCTTCTCGCTAACCACGAAGCCGCAGTTGCTGCAGGAGAGCTCGCCGGAGACCGAGTCCTCTACGAGGGCTCTCTTGCCGCAGTTGGGGCACTTACCTGAAACCTGAAGGGCGGATGTTCTGACCGAGCGCAACTGACTTCAGATATAACATATGTAATCTCGGGTATATAAGCTTGGTAGTATTTCGCTACCAAGTTAGTAAAGCGTGGCTGACTCCGCGCCTTCACATCGTTATGGCTTTGCGGACCAGCCGGGTTCCGCAGACTGGGCATTCGACAAGCTTGGGGTTGGTGTACTGCTTGCCGCAACCCTTGCAGAACAGCTTCCAGGTCAGGTTCTTCCATTCCCCGCCCTTCATGGATGTCTCCGCCAGGGGGATGGAGAGAACCTCAGCAACGTTCCTGACGGCGAAGTCGTCGGAGATCAGCCTGGCGCTGCCGTCCCGTCTGGAAAGGTCGAGGGCTAGCCCCAGCAGTGAGACGTCGGTCTGTGACAGCGCCCCTATGTCTCCCGTCTTGGTTGCCGTCGATTTCACCAGGTTCACGGATTCCTGCGACGGCTCGGTCACCTGGACGCGAGTGTGTATCAGCGAAGATCCCACGCCGTGGTGCTTGACCTCCTCCAGAACGAGGTAGGTGGTGTAGTAGCGGGCGCTGCCCTGGTATGGTATGCCGGCGTAGAAAGCAGTGGAATCAAGGACGTATGAGGGCTCAGACAAGTAGAGGATCCTTCAACTAATCAGTCTGACCTTAGCTGGACGTACAATCCCGTTAGCGTTCGTGTTGTCATCGAATCTGCCGTGCGGGATGGTCTGCTTTTGAGATGTTTATTAGAATAACGCTGCCTCTTTCCTCGCCTCGACAATCGACTCCCTGAGACACCTCCTCGGAAGGGCCAACCACGCCTTGAGCTTCCGAGTCCGTGCATGAATCTTCTTGCTCCTCCGGTAAGGAGCCGTCAACCGCAATTCCTTCGCAAGACTGAGTTGGTCTCGAATCTGTGTAATGTAGAAGGTGAAGGCGCGTGGCGTTTTCCTTGTCTTTCTGACGACCGCCTTTACCACGTAGCACTTTACGCCGTCCTTTCGAGCCCCCGCACAATAATCGAGTTGAATGTCCTTGTCTAACTGCGACGTGAGCAGAACGGGTCTTCTTTTCGTCTTTCCGAGACCCTCCGGCACGTAAAGGCTTCCTTCAGCGTCCTCCCACACCGCCCTTTCCTTCGCGCCGATGGGTATCCTCTTTCGACCCAAAACCAGCAATAACCCCGATTTCAGATGCTAGATTGATTATGACCCCCTACACCATGAAGATTGGCCGATTTCCCCCCGAAATCCCTGCGAGACTGGACGCTTTCGGGCGCAGGCGTCCAAGCGTCATTGCTTTGTGCGCCGGTCTTGCTTATCGGAGAAGAGAAAGACCAAGGAAATGGTAGTTCTTATTTAGTTTCCATCGGGAAGCACGTGGAGGCCCATTTTGAGCAGACCCGCAGACCTCGGCAGCGTCAAGGAGGGCAGCTACATCATCATCGACGGAGAGCCGTGCAAGGTGGTCAGCCGCGACCACTTCAAGCCCGGGAAGCATGGGAGCGCGAAGGTCAGGCTGGTCGCGATATCGTTGTTCACCGGGTCGAAGAAGAGTTACGTCTCACAGGCGGAATCGAGGGTGGACATTCCCATGATCGACAAGCGGTCCGGTCAGGTGACATCCGTGATGGACAACTCTGTCCAGGTGATGGACCTCGCGACCTTCGAAGTCTTTGAGACACCGAAGCCGTCCGCCGAGGAGATGGCGGAACTCGGTGCGCCTATCGGGCCAGGGACAGAGGTCGAATACTGGTCCATGATGGGCAGGAACAAGATCATGCGTGTGAAGGGCGGAAGTTAGCGCTCTATCTGTGGTTTGGTCTCTTCATCGTGGGCCTCAGACGGCTCTTCCGAATCGCGTCATCTAGAGCGGGCATCCAGCGTTCATTTCAAAATATAGGTTTTTGTGTCACCCGCGCCCAACGCGCCAAGTAGTTCTCCATGAAGACGAGACGAGGCGCCTCCGGGGGCCATTGGATGCTTCTGGCGGTTGCGTTGGTCCTGGGTTCTCTCATCACCTACTCTTCGATTTCGATCATGTCGGTTTCTGACAAGGGCAGCTCCGGGAACCAGCAGACCACGGGGACCACGCAGCAGACGAGCACGACACAGGACTCGGCCCCTGCAATCGCGCTCGGGCTGGACCCGGTGGCGATATACGCCCAAGATTCGGCCGGCGTGGTCACGGTCGAGGGAGTCCAGTCGGGCGTCTTCGGGAGCTCGCCGGTGCTCGGCTCTGGCTTCGTCTACAGCTATCAGGGTTCGAACTACATCATCACGAACTTCCACGTGGTCCAGAACGTCACGGAAATGACCACGACCTTCCAGGACGGCAACGCGTACCCCACCAAGGTGGTAGGCACCGACCCCTACAGCGACCTAGCTGTCGTCTCGGTGAGCGCGCCCGCATCAGAGTTCCACTCGCTGCTGATTGCCAGCTCGTCGACGCTGAAGGTGGGACAGCCGGTCGTCGCCATAGGCAATCCGTTCGGCCTTTCGGGTTCCATGACCTTCGGCATAGTGAGCCAGCTGGGAAGGACCATCTCTGAGTCGCTTGCGGGGCCGTTCGCAATAGCGAACGTCATCCAGTTCAGCGCGCCGATCAACCCTGGGAATTCTGGCGGGCCTTTGCTGAACGGCGACGCGAGCGTGGTCGGCATAACGACGGCCACTGTGCAGAGCTCCCAGGGGGTCGGGTTCGCTATCCCGTCTGACACAATCCTGAAGGAGCTGCCGTCCCTGGTGTCGACTGGCAAATATGCTGGCCACGCCTACATGGGGATATCAACGGCCGACATGACCTACCAGCTGGCCCAGCTTCAAGGGACTAACGTCACCTACGGCGCTTTGGTAGAGAATGTGACGGCAGGCAGCCCGGCCGCCAAGGCCGGCCTGCGGGCAGGCGACCGTGCCGCCACCGTCCAAGGGACACAGTATCTGATCGGCGGCGACGTCATAATCGGCATCAACGGCACGAAGATGCTGGACACCGATGCACTCTCCTCGTACCTGCAGGAGTACGCGCTCCCCGGCCAGACCATCGTCCTTCAGATCATAAGGGGAGGGCACCCGACGACTGTCAACCTGGTCTTGGGGACTAGGCCCCCCGCCCCCTCCGGGTGAGTTTCGGGACCGCGTGCACCTCCGTAAACTCCAGGAAACCCGAATCTCCATGCCAATGCCTGCTGCTCGAAACGACTTCGAGCCTCTTTGAGAAGAGGGGGCAGTCAAGGACGAACGTCTCGCCCTCCCCGCCCTCGAGGCCGATGTGGAACCTGTACTTGGCTCCGAGCACCGCCAGCTCGTCGATGGCTTTGTCGTCCAGGGTCCTTCCCAGCCAGCCCTCGTCCAGTCCCAGGGCGGAGACGCTCACCACCTGGACCACGAAGCCTTCGCGAAGAAGAGTCCTGAGATGCTTCTCTGGGTCGACGCCCCAGAGCGGCGAGATGCACTCGAGGTCCAGCTCTGCGCATATCCTCTCCACGCGGCTCTTCTGGTAGACGCTTGCCAGAGCGCCGGTGTAGATGCCGGCGAGGCCGAAGCGTTCCCTGGCTGACCTCAGGACTACCTTCAGGTCCGACAGCTCCTCCTCCTTCACCCCTGCGGTCTTGCCCACCACCTGGGGCACCCCCGCCGCCTCAGCCTGCAGTCCAGTCCACGTGAGGTTCGGGAAGTGGAACATGTACGAGTCTTTGGCCTTTGGAAAGATGGTGATTAAGCAGGCGAGCTCGTCGCTCCTTGACGCCAGATATGCGGCATAGGTGGAGTCCTTTCCCCCAGAAAACAGCGTCCCCACCTTCATCTTGGAATGACGACCTCCGAGATTCATCTTAATCTTTTTAGCGAGCGCGAGATGGTCGACCAGCGAAGGTCTGTTCTGGATGCTGGATTCGTTGAGAGAGGGACTTCAAAGTGCGCTGGCCAAGCTGATTCGCGGCAACGTGGTGGACGAAGCTGCGATCAAGGAGTTCGTCCGCGATCTGCAGAGGTCTCTGATACAGGGCGACGTCAATGTGAAGATGGCCCTGGAAGTGACTGAGAGAGTGCAGAGCAGGGCACTCACCGAGAAGCCGGCAGGCGGTGTGACCAGGAAGGACCAGATGGTCTCGATCCTGTACGAGGAGCTGTCGCGTCTGCTTGGCGGAGAGGGAGGGCTGCAGCTGGACAAGGCGAAGACAAGCGTGCTGGTGATGCTTGGAGTGCAGGGGTCTGGGAAGACGACCACAACGGCGAAGCTCGCCCGTCTGTTCACCAAGCGTGGTTTCAGGGTAGGCGTCGTGGCAGCTGACACGTTCAGGCCGGGAGCAGTGACACAGCTCCGCACGCTGTGCGAAGGCTTGGGGGTGGAGGTATTCAGCGACGAGAGGGAGAAGGACTCGGTGAAGATTGCGAAGGAGGGACGGAAGCATTTCGAAGGGTCCAAGAACCTGATCATAGTCGACACCGCCGGCAGACACAAGGAGGAGTCGGGACTCCTCGCGGAGATGAAGGACATAGTCCAGGGGGTGAAGCCGGACTACAGCGTCCTCGTCATCGACGGTACCATCGGCCAGCAGTGCTACAGCCAGGCGCAGGCCTTCCACAAGGCCTCTCCGGTCGGGGGAACCATAGTCACGAAGCTGGACGGAGCGGCGAAGGGAGGAGGCGCCCTGGCAGCGTCCGCTGCGACCGGTGCCAGGATATTCTACATTGGAACGGGCGAGCGGATAGACGACATGGAGGAGTTCGTCCCGACCAGGTTCGTCGGACGCTTGCTCGGGATGGGGGACCTGAAGTCGCTGCTGGAGATGGTCCAGCAGTCGGAGGTCCAGATCGACGAGAAGGCGGCCCAGAGGCTGATGTCGGGCAAGCTGACCATGAACGACCTGCTCGCCCAGTTCGAGCAGATGAAGAAGTTCGGCTCCCTGAAGAAGGTGGTCGAGCATCTGCCAGGCATAGCTGGCCAGCTGAACACCCAGGAGCTGGACAAGGCCGAGGGGAGGTTCGGCGTCTACAAGTCGATAATCCAGTCCATGACGGTCCAGGAGCGCGCAGAGCCAGACAGCATCAACGCTTCCAGGATCAAGAGGATCGCCCGCGGCTCGGGGAGGACCGAGAAGGACGTCAGGGAGCTCCTCTCGAGGTACAAGCAGATGAAGTCGCTCGTGAAGACGAGCAAGGGCCGTGAACTCAGACAGATGATGCGCCGGATGGGCGGACAGTAGCTTGGCGGAAGCGGTTCAGCGCTACCTCCTCTGCGAGAAGTGCCTTGGACGCCAGGGCGGCAACCCATCCGATTTCCTGACCGTGGGCTTTGACGACTGCTCCATCTGCGGGGGGCTGATGGGTCGCGTGGACATGCTGGTCGGAAGAGTCGTCGAGGAAGCTTCGGGCTATGAGTTCAAGACGTTCGGTCTCGGCCTTTCCATGCCTGAAGGAGTCCAGGAAAGGGAGGACGAAATCAGGTCGTCCCTCAGGCTGAAGGGGAGGGAGACTATCAAGACGGAGCTGGCGAAGATCGTGTCGGCTGGCGTAGAGCGAGACCTGGGGAAAAGGCAGGACAAGGTGCGCCCGGACCTGATGGCTACCGTGGACGTCGGGAACAGCAGGGTAGCAATCCATTCAAAGTCTCTCTTCTTCTACGGAAGGTACACCAAGCCCAGAGGAATCGCGCAGAGGAAGGAGAGGTGCAGCAGGTGCTCGGGCAGGGGCTGCGGGGTCTGCAAGATGACCGGGTTCCGGAGGTCGGCGAGCGTGGAGCTGGGGGTCGGCCGAAGGTTGGTTGCAGAGACCGGGGCGGATGCGGCCAAGTTCGCCTGGGTCGGGAGCGAAGACAAGGGCAGCAGGGTCGCCTCTCCGGGCAGGCCGTTCGTAACCGAGCTGAAGAACCCTAGGCGACGGAGACTGCCGAAGGCGTTTCGGATAAAGGCGGGAAGACGCGTCGTCAAGGTTTCGCACGGCCGGCTTCTCCCATCGCAGCCGATCGCGCTGCCGCGATTCCGATTCCGGACCCTGATCAAGGCGGAGTCCACGGTCAAGGTCGCCGCGCCCGAACTGAAGAGGCTGACAAGTGCGTTCAGAAACGTCGAGGTTGTATTCAACAGACCCAACGAGCGACCGGTCACGCGGAACGTCTACAGGGTGGTCGCAAGGGCCCGCGGAAGGAGCATCGTCATAGACGCCGAGCTGGACGGCGGGCTCCCGGTGAAAAGGTTCGTAAGCGGAGAGCTTGTATCGCCGTCGGTGTCGGAAGTCTTAAAAACTGAGGTCAGATGTCGCACCTTCGACATCTGCGGAGTAAGGGAAACGGGGAAATTCGGATATGGCGAGATCTCACGGATACAGGCGAAGAACTAGGTCCCTCCTGACGACCGGACACAAGAGGGGACTCAGCAGCATCCTCACAGAGTATTCTCCCGCAGACAGGGTGGTGGTCAAGATAGACCCGTCTCAGGTGAAGGGAATGCCCCACAGGAGGTTCAACGGGCTTGTGGGGACGGTCCAAGAAGTTGGAAGACGGACGGTCACCGTCAAGGTTCCCGTCGGAGGAAAGACGAAGACGGTCATCGCGCGGAAGGAACACCTGGTGCCCCTGGAGGGGAGCTGATGCCGGAGAAACCCGAGAAGAAGGTACTGTCGATTGCAGAGGCCGGCCAGATCCTCCAGAAGCTAGACGTGGAGAAGGCAGACCAGATCCAGAAGAGGACGTTGGACTACACCTCGAAGTTCTCGAGGACGCAACCGGACGTTGCGAAGAAGATGAAGAAGCAGCTAGAGTCCGACTGTGGTCTCACCGAGGAGGAGGCGGTGGAGGTCATAAACATCATGCCCAAATCGACCGAGGAGCTCCGCACATTCACTTCGGGCTGGAGGAAGCTTCTTCCTTCGGAGACCCTGGACAAGATACTGAAGATCCTGCACCCGAAGTCCTGAGCGTTAAGAATTAAATAACAAGACGGGCGTCGAAGCACCGAAGGGATAGAGTCGTTGCACCGGTTTGCGCTTTCGCGGCATAGGGAGCCCACACCCTACTAGTCGGTCTGAATTGAGCGAAGACGGTGCGGTAAGGATGCCGACTGCTGAGAAGAAGTACGAGGAATTCGCCTACGTTCTTGACTTCATGCCCAGGGGGAAATCGACTGTGATCAAGGGCCGGGAAGGGCCCGTGGTCCAGGCCATGGGAGAAGAGAGGCTCACGCTGCTCGAGCTGCTCGCAGTCGAGAACGCTGAGCTGGAGACAGGGGAGAAGGTCAAGATAGGCAAGGAGGGAAGGGAGAAGATAGAGAGCGTGCTCGGGAAGCTGGCCTACGAGGAGCTGACCCCGGAAGCGGTGGCGTCGCTGCCGGGCGTGGCGGAGAGCTTGGTGAAGGCCAACGAGAAGAAGTACGTCGCATACTTCAACGAGCTTCAGCCTCTCACGCCCCGGCTTCACGGGCTCGAGCTCATTCCCGGGATTGGCAAGACGTTCATGAGGGAGATCCTGGACCTGAGAGAGAAGCAGCCTTTCGCAAGCTTCGACGACCTGCAGCACCGGGTCGGGCTGAGAGACCCGGCGAAGCTGATCGCGAGGCGGATCGTGGAGGAACTCTCGGGCGACTCCAGGATCAACCTTTTCATAAAGAGATGAAACGACGGAGCCTCGGCCAGCATTACCTGGTCGACCAGTCTGCAATCTCCAGGCTCGTCGCCCTTGCGGCAATCCGCAGGGGCGAGAAGGTGCTCGAGATAGGGACGGGGAAGGGAGCAGTCACGAGGGAGCTCGCCAAGGCCGCGTCTCGGCTGGAGGGATACGAGATAGACGAGAACAACCTCCGCACGACCAGGGACGCTGTGGGAGACGACAGGGTGAGACTGCATCTCGGGGACGCCTTCGAACACAGGCCGAGCTTCGACGTGCTGGTCGCGAGCCTCCCCTACTCCAGGTCGTCCACCTTTGCCGAGTGGATAAGTCTACAGCGGTACGACAGGGCGGTCGTGGTTCTGCAAGAGGACTTTGTGAGGAAGGTCACCGCGCGTCCGGGCGACAGGGACTACAGGGCCGTGTCGGTGATAGCGCAGGTGTCCTCAGAGATCGACCAGCTGGGCACGGTGCCCCGCAGCTCCTTCTCGCCCCGGCCGAGGGTGAACTCGGTCATGGTAGCCTGGCGTCCCAGAAGGAGGCTCGAGCCGGAAGAGGTCGCGGCAGTCAAGCGTCTCTTCTCGTTGAGGAGGCGCCAAGTGGGCGCTGCGGTCGCCGGACTCGGTGGGAAGCCTCCTTCGGGTTTCGGAACCACGAGGGTGTACGCTCTTTCCCCGGAACGGGCCCTGTCGCTCGCCCTGACGACGGGCGTCTGATGCGAGTGCATTTATCGCGCCCGAAGGCGGCCGCGGCGTGATTCCGAAGGGACTTTCCGTCGCTTTGGTCGAGCCACGCTACGCTGTGAATGTCGGTCATGTGGCGAGGCTTGCCAAGAACTTCGGGGTGAGGAAGCTTTACCTCGTGAATCCGAAGGTGGACATGTCGGTGGCGACGGTTTACGCCGCGCACGCCTCAGACGTCTTGGATAATGCGAGGAAGGTGACGTTCGCCGGGCTTCGAAGGGAGAACCAACTTCTAGTTGCCACCACTGCGGTCAGGGCCGCAAAGGGGTCGAACGTGATCAGGAGGACAGTCAGACCAGAGCGGATAGGAGAGCTGGTGGCCGGTGCGCGCACCGCTGCCCTCGTCTTCGGCAGGGACACCACAGGACTGACCAACGAGGAGATCGGTCTGTGCGATGTGACGACCGTGATAGACACCGGGACACGATACAGGACGCTCAACGTCGGCCACGCTGTGGCGATAATGCTCCATCTGGCTTCCAGCGGCAGGGGAAAGGCGAGGCCCGTGCAGAGCAGAATGGCCAGGGACCTGTTCGCGTCGAGCTTCCAACAGCTGACGGTCTCGGCTGAGCTTCCAAAGCACAAGGTGAGGAACATGGGCGAGGTGGCGAAGCGCATAGCCGCCTCGGCCGCCCTTACTGACAGCCAACTCCTCCTGATGGCAGGAGTCTTCAGGAAGGCGGCGCTGGCGCGAGCAAGGCGTCAGGCCCGCGACTCGAAGACATAGACAGCCCGCTTGACCCACCTCGTGCTCTCGAACGAAAGCCTGACGGGATAGCGGAACTTGGACGGCCCGGGCTGGTATTCCCCGAGCCCAACGCTTCCTGCGTCGAGCGTGATGGTAACCTCTTCGTCCTGGGTGGTGAGGATGACCGGCACCACTATCACTATCCGTCCGCCCGGGTTCAGGACGCGGGACATGGCGGCCAAGGCGGAGGCGTAGGCGCTGCCGGCCTGTTCCACCATCTGGGATGCGACAGCGGTGCTCGGCCTGTAGTCCAGTTTGGGAAGGAGCAGCGGTTCGGTCACGAAGCCGTCAGCCCCGGACCCGAGCGCGTCCTGCACCTCCCTGGCGTCTCCATGCTCGAGCCTGAACCTCCCTCTGGCGCCGTTGCGCCTTGCCCAGTCGAGGTTCTTCTTGGCGTCGCGGATGCGTCCTGAGCTGGAGTCGACGCCGACGCAGTCGAGCGACTTTGAGATGCCCTCGGCCAAGATGGTCCCCGAACCGCAGAAGGGGTCGACAAGCAGCTGGCCGGCGGACAGCCCGGAGAGGTTGACAAGAAGCCGGGCAAGCCTCGGCGACAACGAGATCTCGGACCTGGGGGCGGGCTTGGCAAGTGCGCTTCGCCTGATGGAAGCCACGTCCGACACCCAGGCCGTGGGACCGAGGCCGTAGCCGCGCCCGTAGGGGAACGCGAGGACGTCCAGCGCCTGGCGCGATAGGACCTGCTCTGCCAGCAGCTCGTTTCCCTTCGGCCTGAGCAGTTTGACCTTCTTGAAACCGGAATCCCTGATGGAATCGAGAAGCGTGCGTACGAGAACCTCGTAGTCGTCTTCGGGGACGTCGTAGCCGCTGACAGCAAGGCGCCGCACCGACTCCAGCTGGTCGGCAACCTGCTCGGTCAGGGCCGCGACGCTGCCTTCCTCTCCCTCGAACTGCGCGACCAGCGGAGCGAACTTGTGGATGCCTGCCAGGCGAGGCAGGAAGCTGGCGGACGAGCGCTCAACGTCGACGACGGCGATCCGCTCGCTTGGGACATCGACGCCTTTCAGACCGCTGATCACAGTGCAGGCTTCCAGGATCGAGAGTTCTCCGAAGGCGAGGACCAGGGCGAACCTGTCGGAGGTGCGGAACGAATCGGGCAGGACATAGGGCATCAGAATCCCATCCTAGGCGGACGACCTGGCCGTTCCGAGTGCTTCCAAGTTCTGGACCTGCATCAAGATGGCGCCCGGGAATGGAAGAAAAGGGTGGTGTTCTGAGCCGAGCATCGATTTCGGCGGTGAAGGTTAATTAGGAGTCTCGGAGGGTGCGGCTCTCTCAGGTCAAGCGAATTGCACGGGAAGAATTATCGCCCGATCAGGGGAATGGCATACACCAGCAAGAAGTTCGCGCCCGGCGCGCCAAACCCCAAGGTCGCCAGGTTCACCACGGGGAAGAGCAAGCCCGATTACGACTTCATGGTCAGGCTGATTTCGATGGGAAGGTGCCAGATCAGGCACAACGCGCTGGAAGCGGCCAGGGTCGCCTGCAACAAGGCTTTGGCACTGGCGGGCGAGGAGAACTACTTCCTCAGGGTGGTGGTCTACCCGCACATAATCCTGCGCGAGAACAAGATGATCGCTACCGCAGGAGCGGACAGGCTGCAGGAAGGTATGAGGAAGGCCTTCGGCAAGCCCATCGGTCTCGCGGCGAGGGTGGAGATCGGCAGCACGATTCTTGAGATGAGCGTGAAGGCGGAGAACCTGGAAAAGGCCAAGCGCGGCATGTGGGGCGCGTCGACCAAGCTGCCCATGAGGACCAGGGTCGAAGTCATCAAGCTCGAGAAGCCAGTGGCCCAATGACCGTCAGGATAGACGAAGAGAAGGTATTCAGGATCATAGAGGAAAAGCGCCCCCGGGTGGTGCTGGTCAATGCACCGGGAGGACTGCTGAGGCAGACCAAAGACCTGATGCAGAGGGTGCGGGAGAAGTATGGCGTTACAGGCGTGCTCGTGGGCGACAGCTGCTTCGGAATCTGCGATACTGTTGACGAAGACGTCCCCAGGATGCAGGCGGACCTGGCTCTTCACATCGGACACAACGCTACCGTGCAGACGGTCGGCGACCACACCTACCTCATAGACGCGTCTGACGACGTCAAGTTCGACGGTGTGGTGGCCAAGGCGGTCGACGTCGTCCGCCCGTATCACAGGCTGGGGCTGGTCACCTTCAGCCAGCACATGCACGAGCTCGCCCCGGTGAAGGCGATGCTGGAGGCAAAGGGCTTCGAGGTGCACGTCGGAAGGGAGAACAGCCTTCTGATGGGAAGCCAGGTGTTCGGATGCGACTTCTCGACAATCTATCCACTGCGAGGCTCGGTGGACGCCTTCTGCTTCATGGGCGAGAGCGAGTTCCATGCGGTCGGGCTGGCTCTGGCGACGGGCAAGCCCACGTTCATGCTCGACCCCCACATGGATGAGGTGGTGGACATGGCGAAGGCCGCCGAGGAAAGGAGGAAGAGGGCAATCCTCGCAGTCTACAAGGCCCTGGACGCCAGGGTGTTCGGCGTCATAACGGGCCTCAAGGAGGGACAGAAGATGCTCGGCAGGAGCCGCTGGATATCGAAGAGGCTTGAGATGAACGGACGGAGGGTCGTTCAGCTGGCCCTCAGGGACATCACACCCGAGCGGCTGGCACCGCACAGGGAGATCGAGGCCTTCGTCCAGACCGCGTGCCCGAGGATTTCCATCGACGGCTTCAACTTCGACAGGCCCGTGCTGTCCATTCCCCAGGCCGACGCGCTGGTCGCCCTCATGGAGGGAAGGGAAATAGGGGAGTTCCTCGAACGGCCGAAATGGATAGAGCTAACTGTGGGACTAATCAGGAGGAATCAGATTGACTGAAGTGAAGAAGACTGCGCTGCCCGGCGACAGGCTGGCTGTCTCGGAGGAGTACCTGCCGGCGTCCCACGTCTATGACGATTCCGGGCTGTTGAGGGCGCTCGCGGTCGGGACCGTCGTCAAGGACAACAAGAAGAGGGAGATCTCCGTGAAGGCGTCAGCACAGCCCCACCTCCTCCAGGTGGGCGACTACGTCACGGGGCAGGTGGAGTCGGCGGCGACGAGCAACGCAAGTGTGGCGATCTACTACGTCAACGGCAAGCAGACGGACAAGGGATTCGGAGGCATGCTGATGCTTCGCTCGGGCAGGCGGGAGAGGGGCGCCAGGGGAGGACCGCCCGCAAAGCTGGGAGACGTGGTGCGCTGCGGAGTCTTCAGCCTGATGAACGGAATCGTCCATCTCGCCATAGACGACGAGAGGACCGGAGTCGTCTTCGCCCTCTGCGGCAACTGCGGAAGGCCGCTCCAGAATGGAGGCCACAACAGGGCGAAATGCGTCGAGTGCGGAAACGTCGAGGAAAGGAAGCTGGCAAACGACTTCGGCCGGACGCCAATCCAGCCCTGAAGCGGACAAGACTTATCAACACGACACAAAGGGCGGTCTAAAGGAACTTGCAGCTTCAGACCACTGCCGACGACGAGAAGGGCCTCACCGTGGAGATTACAGGTGAAGACTACTCACTCGCTGAGATTGTGCACCACGAGCTGTTGGAGGAGAAGAGCGTCACTTTCGCAGGTGTGTTGCCGCCTCACCCCCTGATCAAGAAGCTTGTCCTCAAGGTCAGAGCCCAACGGATAAAGCCGGAGAAGGCGTTCGTGAACAGCGCCCAGCGCGCCGCTGAGACGACCCGCGAGCTCTACGTGAGTGTGCAAAAGGCCCTCGGCGGTGGGTCGGGCTGATTCAGTTCTGCCCAAAGTGCGGCACCAGGCTCAAACTCAAGCAGGTCAAGGGCGGCAAAGAAGAGATAACGTACCACTGCGACAACTGTGGCTATAGCAACAAGGCCGTCAGGAGCGTCACGCAGGCGACCGAGGAGGAACTCGCCGCTGCGGCGCCGATAATAGTGGTCGGGGACAAGGAGAACAGGCTCAGCACGCTGCCGATCACCAAAATCGAGTGCCCAAAGTGCGGACACGACGAAGCGAAGTGGTGGTTCCTGCAGACCAGGAGTGGGGACGAGCCGCCGACGCAGTTCTACCGTTGCGTGAAGTGCAACCACACCTGGAGGTCATACTCTTGAGGGATTGGGAAGGTCGAGACTGTCCGCGCATCAGCCTCAAAGAGCCTGACGTTCTCTCCCGCGGTGTCCAGGCTCCTCCGGCTGGAAGACCTCCCTCGTCCTCCTGAACGTCGCTACCGCGTCAAAATACTGGTTTGCCTTCTCTCCCCTCAGGTATCCTTTCGCTATCCACGGCAGAATCGCGTTCCTCACTCTATACACTCCTGAAACTGATGTTCCCCGCTCGAATCCTCCCGTGGAACAGTGCCCACGTCTTCTTGCCTCCAACCTGACTTCCGAATTCCATCCTGGAGACTTCGCTACGACTTCGATGGAATTCCTGTCGCACATCCTCACAGATGTCATCAGACGCGGTGTTGGTGTTTTACGTCGCCGGCCTATTGCAGTGCAGACTGCGGTTCATTCTCCCCTAAATATGCCGGCAGCGAGCGCGTCCGTTTCATCGCCCGTCTGCCGCGGTCCTTTCCCGACCAAAGACCCCGAACTTGAAGCCACATTCTCCCCCTATGGCCTGACGAAATGGAGAGAATGCGAACCATTACTTTTGATAGTGAGGGGTAGCGCGAAACTGGTTTGTTACCAAGTTTCCTGGCGCAGCTACTCGTGAACTACCTATGACCGATGCCGTAGGCTTCTTGCTTCATAGGAACAAACTTGCTTATCCGCCTCCGTTGAACAAGTAGAGGCTGTTCCTCCACGCGGGCCTGTTCCAGACCCGCCGTCAAAATGTTTCGTGCCGCATTCACGTCCCTGTCGAGGACGAGATTGCAGCTCGGGCACGAATGCGTCCTCTCGTCCAGTCCTTTCGGAACCATCTTTCCGCATCCAGAGCATTTCTGCGATGTCCCGCTTGGGTTGACGAATATCGCTAGTCCACCACGCCTTTCTGCCTTGTAGACAGTCAATCGGCGCAGTTGGCCCCAAGTGGCATCCATTATTGCCGATGCGAGATTGTGGTTCTTCATCATGTTCGGAATCTTCAGGTCTTCAAAAACGATGGTCGAATATTCGGACGCAAGACTGGCAGAGACCTTGTGTGCGAGGTCGAGCCGTTGATTCCTCACCCTTCTCCAAGCCCTGGCGAGCGAGACCCTGGCTTTTACCCCGTTAGCAGAGCCTTTCTTCTTTCTAGATAGGCGTCTCTGGAGTGACGTGATTCGGATGATTGAATTATCAAGGTTTCGTGGATTCTCGAAGACCCTGCCGTTGCTGAGAGTCGCAAGATTCAGGACTCCGAAGTCTATTCCGACTGGTTGACCGCCTCGTGGCTTTGATGGGCTTGGTTTTGCTTCCGCCGAAATGCAAGCATACCACTGGTCGGTGTCTCTGACTATGGTGCAGGTCTTTGGCAAGCCTTCTATCGGACGGTGCAATTTCGCTTTGACTGGACCTATCTTTGAAAGACGTAACCGGCGGCCAATAATTCTGAACCCGCCGAGTTGAGGGTACCTGAACGAGTTGTATCTGCCCCTTCGCTTGAACTTCGGATATCTCGAGAGTCCAGCAAAGAAGGCCCCAAATGCCTTATCGAGCCTGAGGGTGACATCCTGCAAGACTTGGGCGTTGACAGCCTTGAGGAACTTGGCTTCTTTTCTGGTCCTTGTCAAGGCCTTTTTCTGTTCAAAGCACCCTGTCCCGTTCTTGATTCGATCTCCGAGCAGGTTGTTGTAGAGCAGCCGGCAGGTCTCAATGGTCTCGGCCATCTCTCGTTCCTGCGTTCTTGTGGGATAGAGCCTGAACCTGTACGTGGTCAACATCTTCAAAGAAACACGCTCTGAGTGTATTTAATCACCAAGCCTGTCCAACCCACCCTGGAAGAGTCTGGGTTTCTCGCTCGGAGCGCCTAGCCGCGAGGAAGTTAGTTTGCGCCCGTGCTCTCAGACGTTGTCTCTAATGTAGACTTCAACAGCTTCTCCGTTCGCCACCAGCAGGTCCGCGTTCGCTGCGGGCATCAGGGCCAAGTCTTCGGGCTCGTAGGGCCCGTACTTCCTCAGGTCCAGACCCACCAGTTCGTCCACGTGCTTGAGGAACCTGACGGTCGTGCTCCTGCCCAGCTCGCTCTTGCGCTCGACCTCTACGACGGAGGGTTGCCCGGAAGCGACCGCGTGGATGAACGCGTCGAGGTTGCGGACGTAGCTCCTCTCCATGGAGCACGTGTGGCGCTCCTCCAGCAGCAGCTGGGGGATGGCCTTCTGCGAAACAGCCTTTGACATGCGGACGCGGACCAGGTCCCGCAGCATCGACCCGAGCAGCTCCAGCTGCTTCGAGATGAGCTTGTTTGCCAGCTCCGAACTGGAGGAGTTGGAGGTGCGCTTCAGGAGCTGCGCGTAGGTGGCGACGGTCACATAGAAGTCCTCTGGCAGTTGGAGCAACTTCTCCGATTGCTCCTCGGCCTCGAGGTGCTTCTTCAGAGAGTCGAGTGTCGGCTCGGGCAATTAGGCGACCTCCCCGAAGCCCCGGGTTAATATGGGAACCGCGGCGTAAGCCGGCAGAGAAACGAGCTGGGAGCTGAACGGCCCGAAGGTCTGTCCGTTCATCGTGAACTTGGGGTAGAAGGAGACCAGGACGCCTGCCTTGTCAGAGCTTATCACGACCGGGTCCCTCTCCGGGTCGAAGCTTTCGAAGGAGCCCACCCGCATCTTCGCCATGCCGGTGTTGCCGTGCAGGGTCCCGGCCAGCCTGAAGACGCGGTGTATGTCGGTCGTCACCGAGGCATCGATCATGGCCCGCTGGCTTGAGACCGCTTCGGTGACGAGCTTCGGGGGCGTGTTGACCTTGGCGGACCGGGACTGGACGTACCTCCATATCCGTCTCATCCATCCGCGCTCTTCGCTTGGCGAACCCGCAGGGGAATGCCTCAGACTGGCTGCGAGCGTCTGGCTCGGTGGCAGTGAGCTTCCAAGCATGTACTCTGCGATTTCAGCCCTTCCCTGCTGGTCGAGCTGTTCGAACCTCGGGTCGTAGACCTGCAGGTGGTATCCCCTGTTCCCAGAGAAGTAGGCGACAATGTCACCGCTCGAAACACCGAAGTCCTTGAGGAGGAAGTCGACCGCGCGGAGTGTGTGCTCCTTGGAAGCCGCCAGACAGACGCTGCAGGTCCCGTGGAAATCGGCTGTGGGCCCGCCGCATTTGGGGCAGACGGGAGGTTTCGGCAGCCGTCCGGTGGCGTGGCACTTCGCGCAGTACCAAAAGTCGTGGCTCCTCTTGCAGGGAGTCGGTATGTCCGTTGCATCGACGTCGAATATGAGCTGGGCTCCCTTCCAGCCCTTCGCCTCCATGGGGAGCGCCGGGGACTCGTACTTGGCGTTGGAGCAGTAGACCGAGGAGGGAGACTGCCTCAGGATCTCGGCGATGGCGTCTCCCGCGCTCTTGAAGGAGAGGTGCCTGACCATGCCCCCACCGAACGGGATGTAGCCGAACTCGCGGGACTGGATCTCGTCGGGGAACCCGATCGAACCGCTGTTTCGGAAATAGTATTCTCTGTACGCCCTTCGTAAGAACGAAACGGTCTTCTCATTCAAGCGGTTCGCTTTGACATGCCGGCAGGAGATAAAGAGTCTGCTGTCGGAGACTGGCAGCGGCGATGCTTCAAGTCGTCCGCGGTTCAAACCTTAAAGAACAGAACCGGTTTGTGAGGTTCGAGGAATTTGAAGCCGAGCCTTGGGATAGGAGTCATACTCGCGACGCTCGTGTCGCTGGTGGTCTTCCTCTTTGGGTACGTGAACTACGCCTGGTTCGGTGCGCTGCTGCTGCTTCTGAACGGGCTGTGGATAGTGATCTACGGCATCGTCGAAGCTCAGAGCAGAGACAGGCTGTACTACGCGGGGTGGGGCCTCGTCATGGCGGGTCTTGCGACCTTCGTGGTGCTGCCACTGACCTATACGCTGGGCGTGGTGGTTGTGCTGATAATGGCGGTGATAGGCGTCAGGCTGGTCACCGGCTCCGGCAGCAAGGCCGTGTAGCCAAGGCTTCGCATTCGGTGGAGACGAAACGCCCTGAACGATGGGAGACTCGAGCGGAATCGTCCGGCCGGTCAGCCGCTGAAGGTCTCTGACGGCTCCGGATTGATCACGTTGGTTACCAAGGTCCGCGAGCAGCTGACACAGTTCACTACGGTCTCCGAGCACTTCTTGTGATATCTCGAACCGCACTCGCACTCGACATAGGCTTCAGGCTCTTCCGACTCCAGTATCGACCTAATCTCTTTGCCGCAGTAGATGCACATCCTCGCCTGCTTGACGATGTCCCGCAGGGTGAAGATGCCGACTATCTTGCCCTTCTCAGTCACGAGCATCCGCCTCAAGCCCTTCCTGTTCATCGTCTCGACGGCCTCGCGCAGGGGTCTGCTCCTGTCTATGGTGAGCGGAGATGAGGTCATAACGTCCTTCACTTTGGTCCGGGCCGGATCGAGGGATTTAGCGACGACACGCTTCATGATGTCCCTCTCTGTCAGGATTCCGACGCTCTCCCCGTTCCTGGTCACAACTATGCTGCCCCTGTTGTTGGCGACTATCGATTTGGAAGCCTCGAAGATTGAGGCGTTCTCATCTATCGTGATTATGGGTCTCGCGATGCTGCCGGAAGGAGCGTCGAGGACCATATCACTTGGGGGCCTTGGTTCGTTTAAACGGGTTGCGCCGGACATGGTCCGATGGCGTCTGCTGAACTTGGGTTGCGCTTGCCCTAGTCCGAAACGCGCGGCGCTAGGAAGAAATTGATACGTGCGCCTTGATCATTAAGCTTGAACTCCAGAAGCACCGGCTTCTTGCTCGAGAAGTTGGCCACCAAGGTGTCGGACGCGCCGCCAGCCGTCTTCACGATGTTCACTAGGTAGTCAATCGAATAGGTGGCCTTGCTGTCGGCCTTCACCTGCATCTCTAGTACGTCTGCATCATTCTTCTCCAAGGCTACGGTGGCTGCGCCGATGTCTGATTTCCCAGAGAAAGTCAGCTTGTCCTTCGTGGCTTGAATCGCGACCTGGTCGGAAACGGCGGAGATGTCCCCTAAGATCTTCTCGAAGATGCTCTTGGTGAAGGTGACCTTGGTGTCGAACTCGAGCTTCGGAAGGGGTGCAGCGCCGCTGCTGCTCTCTATCAGGTGGATTGTGAATTCTCGTTTGTAGCCGTTGACAAACTTCACTGATATGGCGTCCTCTTCCGTTGAAGAGATCTCAAGGCTGTCTTTCGAGTCGGCTCTGCTGATGAGCTTGACGAAGTCCTCTACCCTGAGGCTGAACTTGAACGGCTTGTCGGTCTCGTATTTCTCGAAGCTTGAATTCGGCATGAGTAGGTCCACGAGGGCGACGTGAGACGGGTCCATCGCTCTGAAGGTTAGCCCCTCGTTGGTCGCCTCGAAGGTGGCCTCTTCGACGAGCGTCTTGATTGCTGCCGCGACGGCTTTCCACTCTGTGGAACTTGCGGATTTAGCTAAGAACACGGCTGATGCGGGCTGGCCGATATCGGTAATAAAGATTGGTTGGAGAGTTGGCCGAAACTGTTCGCCTCGCTTCAAATCGGCGCGTTGCCGTTTGCCTGTTCGGAACGCAGGTCACGGCCCGTGTGTTTGATCGCTGGATGTACCCCATTCTTGTGCCTCGTCGTGTGCGAACCATAGATGTAGTCGTGAATGATGCGGTATTCGTACTCGTCCGAACTCCCAGTCACTCTGGGAGTCTAGCCTGACGTAAGCTTCTCGAGAGAGTCGATACGAGTGCTGATTCCATCCAGCTTGGCGCCGAACTTCGAGCCCAAGGCGTCGAGTCTGGCTTCGAACTTCGAGTCGACGGTTTCCGACTTCGCGTTCATGGTCTTCTCCAGATGCCCTACCTCCTCTTTGACTACGGCCCTTACTCTGGTTTCGAGCGGAGGGATCAGTAACGTCTCAACCCAACTTGGAACGTTCTCGACCACCTTCTCAACACACGCCATTATTCTCGCATGCTCGCGTTGCATTTGACGTCCCCACCCTCGGTCTTGACCCATCAAATCGCGTCGGACATTAGAACCTTGGTGGCCTCACCTCGAACTCTGCGCGGCGTTCTCGCAGGAAGGACACCCGCTGTGACCTGGGTGATTTGTGCTTCTCGCCAAGCCGGCCAGGGCCGAGCGGAACTGCCGTCGAAGGTTTTTAGTGCTCCCTCTCTTCTCAGCCCAACCGAGCCAACCATGGTTGAAGAGCCTTCCGACGCTACCAAAGATTTGATGATCGGGCAGAAGGGAGTATTAGCCTCGCTCGTGACGTATCAACCCGGGTCGGTGGTCAGTCGCACCATAATCAGCGGCAGGGCCGGGACCATCACGCTCTTCGCCTTCGACAAAGGCCAGGAACTGAGCGAACACACAGCTCCCTACGACGCGCTGCTCCATCTGATCGAAGGCGAGGCTGAAGTATCTGTCTCAGGGAAGACGAGCGCCCTGCAGCAGGGAGAGGGAATCATCCTTCCTGCCGGGAAGCCTCACGCCGTAAGAGCGTCGAAGAGGTTCAAGATGCTCCTCACGATGATAAGGTCCAAGTGACATAGCGAGCTTGACCGCGGTAGCACCGCGAAGGCTTGGGCTTGAGGAGTTGATTTCGGTTCTGATAGCCGAGCACGCGGAAATCAGGCAGGACTTGGTGGATCTTGAGAGATCGGCGGAGAGACGGGATTACTCGTCGTCGGCCATGACATTGGAGAGGTTGGACCGCTTGTTTCGACAGCACGTTGCCGACGAAGAGGCGCAAGTTCTCCGCTTTTTGATAGAGGCCTACGGCGTAAAGGGGGCGAACGAAGCGATCTTGGTCTTTCGTCAGCATCGACCGATTTACCGGCTGATGACAGAAGTGAAGGAACTCGTGTCTCTGTCGCCCGAAGAGCTGGCGTTGAGCGAGGCCAAGCTGAAGTCCATGCTCGAAACCCACGCCCAAGCCGAGGAGACTGACGTCTTTCCGAGGGCACTCTCCACTTTCAATCGTACGCGTGAGAACCCGGGGCTCAGGAAGGATGTCGCTCGTTGATCTGGGGGCGGGGGACGCCTCGAGTCGGCGCCCTTTCCCGCGGGTCGAGATGGCCGGCGCTCCAGTCGAAACCGCGCGGCCGCAGTCAGCATTTCGAAATGGGGGAAGCTGGCCCTAGATTGGTTCCTTCAATCGCGACTGCCGTGCAACAGCGAGCGCCTGGCCAGGTATTCCCCCAGGATTTTCTTCTGCCCCCTCCTGAGAATCTCTGCCAGCGTCGAGGTCTTGATGCCGGTCTGGTCGGCGAGCTCCTTGAGCCCCGCCTTCTTCGGGAAATCGAAGTAGCCCATCTCGAAGGCGATTGAAAGGATCTGCTCCTGCCTAGACGTCAGCAGGTCGGAGTCCTCCAGGGTTCTCTTCTCCTTCACCTCGAACGATACACCCTCCCTCTCCAGCGCTTTGAGGAGCCCGCTGAAGGAATCGCCACTGCCGAGGACTGTCCAGCGTGCCCCCTCCTTCGAGCTTATCCCGACAGACGCGAGAAAGCACTCTGATTTCGCCACCGCCTTGCAGACGGTGCACCTGCGTGAGGAGACCGAGCCGTAGATGTGCCCTCCCTTCGATTTCACCGTCTCGACGTCGGTGACGTCCTCGTCCCTCCTGATCGCCTCGAGGAGCTCCTCGGTCTGCGAGGGGTCGGCTTGGATGTCGAACAGGTGCTGGACGATTCCCTTCGAAGGCATCTTGGAGTCCAAGATCTCGACCGTGGCGGAGTAACCTTCCGTGACCAACTCTATCCATTTGTGGGGCTGGGGGCACTTGAGGACCGCTTCGAGCACGAGAATGTTGCGGCTGCGGCGATTATTTAACAGACTCACTGGCTCGCCGAGCAACCAGCTACGGAGGTCGCGCGCAGGTAAAACCCTGAGCCCTTACATTATCGGGGCCGATGGCGACCAACGTGCCCTTTGCTTTGCGTCGCGTGTTCCATCCCTATAATCTAAGGGTCAACGCTTAACCAAATTGCTACGGCACTGCAGCTCGAAGTCCGATGGGGATTGTCGGGAACCGCAGGACGGCCATGTCGTCCCTGCATGCGTTTTCAATCGTCGTGGTACTGGCGCTCATCGTGGGCACCGTCGTTTCAGTTGACTATTCTCAGGCGATGAACGGCCAGATAAGCTCCCTCCAGAGCCAGATCAATTCGCTTCAAGAGAGGGTGAGTCAAGGGGCCTCCCAGTCGCAGGCGCAGGGCGCTATCCCTGTAGCGCCGACGACGCGGCAGCTGACTCTGGTCGCGAAGGAAGCGAAGGTCCTGATTGCGCCGAACGTCACCTACGACGCTTGGACGTTCAACGGGACGGTGCCGGCACCGACGATAAGGGTGAACCAGGGCGACACGATCAACTTCAAGCTGATCAACAACGACACCATGATGGCACACTCGATCGACTTCCACGCCGCCGAGATAGACTGGTCCACCGCATACGCCACGGTTGCGCCGGGGCAGTCGAAGACCTTCTCCTTCACGGTAAGCTACCCGGGCATTTTCATGTACCACTGCGGCGCGCCGCCAGTGCTCAAGCACATCGCCAACGGGATGTACGGGGCGATCATTGTCAACCCGAGCACCCCGATGCACGCCGCCCCCGGAGGGGAGTACGTCCTCGTCCAGAGCGAGTTCTACCTGAATCAGGCGCCCGGCACCGACGGGGCGTACGCCGGAAACTTCAGCAAGATGCTCGCTGCGACTCCGGACTACGTGGTCTTCAACGGCGTGGCCAACCAGTACCAGAAGAATCCGCTCCCGGTGCTCCCCAACCAGCTCGTGCGGCTGTACGTCCTCAACGTCGGGCCGAGCCACTGGAGCGCCTTCCATGTGATAGGCGCGTTGATGGACACGGTCTACGTTGATGGGAATCCGGTGAACGTGGAGCACGGCATCCAGACGCTGAACATACCTCCCGCCGGGGGCGCCATCGTCGAGATGTACTTCCGTGACCCGGGAGGGAAGAATCCCTTCGTAACTCATGACTTCGCGGACGCGTCGAAGGGGGCCGTTGGACTGTTCGCGGTGGGCAGCAGCAGCGCGACCACGACGACCGCCGTCGTTTCCACCAATTCCAGCACAACGGCGGCCGCAGGGGCAGGAGTCTCCGTGACAATCCCCGCGGGAGCAGGAACAGACACGACGTCCCCGGGATATTCGCCGGCGACCGTCACGGTGGTGATCGGTGTGAACAACACTGTAGTCTGGACGAACAAGGATGGTGTGCCCCACACCGTGACATTGGTCGACAAGTTGTTTGACTCGGGCAACATGAATTCGGGCGACACTTTCGCATTCACTTTCACAACGCCGGGCACGTACCACTACTCGTGCAGCTACCATCCGTGGATGAAGGGCACTGTTATCGTGAAGGGGCCCTAGGCTGCTGCTTCAAGGCGGACCTGGGCAGGGTTGCGAAGTCCCAAGTCGGCCTTGATGACGGTCTGCGAGGGCCCACTTGCAAACCGCAACGACCGTGCCTCACCCTTAAGAGCCGCGTTTGGGCTCGAGCGATCGAGTCGAACTTGTCTGCGCGCAGCGCAATCGTGCGCCTCGTCATCTACGACCGTCGAGCGTTCGAAGCTTTCGAGCGCGGAATCAGGCGCCGGGGCTGGGCCGAGGCCGTCAAGGAACGCGAGATAGCCCATCACTCGTTCAAGGATACGCTGGTGCACATCCTCAACGTCCACGAGGCGTGGCTGATAGGGTCAGCGCAGGGCAGGTGGGACGTCTTCAAGGACCCATCGCGGAAGCGGGAGAACATCCGCTCCTGGAGCGACCTGAGGCGTTACCGCGAACGTGTATGGACAGGAATCGATGATCTGATGGCTGGGTTGACAGACAGACGGTTGCGCAAGCGCGTCAAGGTCCCGTGGTTCACCGGCCGCTACACGCTCGAGGATGCGTTCTTCCAGACCTCGTTCGAACAGGCCCATCACCTCGGCGAGATAATCGGAGCCTACTGGCAGATGGATGTCGCCCCGCCCCAGATGATGTGGATCCCGCTGATGCTGGGATTGAGGACATCGGTGCGATAGGTTCGACCCGCAAACGATAATCGGGACACAGTCGTCGGCGGCCCAGGTGGCGTTGCGCTCGCTTCGATTCGCTGGCCTTGGCGGGCTCCGGTCTAGGTAGGTCGTTCGGGCCGTCTGACTATGAGATATGACGCCGCAATCAGGACCGTGAAGATAGCCACGGCGAGGACTTGGAACGGAAACTCAGGGATTCCTCCCCCAGAGGAGGCGGTCGACGCCGCCGACACTGCTGAACCCTTCACGATGACCGTGCCGGACATGGTCGGGTGGATTAGGCAGTGATAGGGGTAGGTGCCGGCCGTATTGAATGTGTAGGAAGCAGATGCCCCGGGCTGTATGTTTCCGGTGTTGAACAGGGTGAAATTCGTTCCCGTAGCGGTGTGAACGACGTTGTCGTTGTTCTGCCACACCACCGTGTTGTTGACGCCTATGACCACGGTGATGGCGTCTGGAGAGTACGCCAGACTGCCCTTCGTTGCGGCGCCTGACACAATTGAGACCTGCGCGGCGTTTGACTGGGCCACGGGGGCTGCACTCAAGGACAACCCGACGAGCATCAATGAGAGAACGAGAGAAACAGGAATCAGAGTCGAAAGCCTGCTCAATCCGATCTGCTCCGCCGAAGAACCGACTGGGTAGGGGCTGGATTTAACCTCTACGACAGATTGTTACGGTTGATTGCTCCAGCGCGGGGTCCCTCTTCGGGTTGGAATCCGACGGGTGGTTCAGCGCTTGCTCATGTCGACCACGCAGAAGAGGTTGCCGTCGGGGTCTTCGAGCACCCTGAAGTCGTCGTCGGGGCCGTAGGTCTGGGGGTGGCGCTTTGCCCCTAACTTGAGGAGCCGTTCTATCTCCCCCTTCTGGTCGTTGGTGTAGAGGTCGAAGTGCAGCCAGTTTCTGCCGGTGAGCCTCTCCGAATCGTGGTTCAAGGATACGTTCGGACCTCTGCCTTCGGGGTCGTGCAGAATCACCCAGCCGCCTTCGGCCGGCCTCTTGGAGACGTAGTGGAGCGCCTCTTGCCAGAAGGCCATCATCTTGCCAAAGTCGAAGCAGTCGATCACTATGGAACCGATTCTGACTCCAGGCCTCTCGCGCAGCCCCGGTTGCATGCTACCCTCCCACTTGTGCCTCCCGGTGGGTCTTAAACCAAATCTCCGCCTTCTTGGCGGTCTTCGGCGTCCCGAAGGGCGGCGGCGCCCAAGCGCCCGATGGTTGCTCTACGTGAACACTAATAATGGGCCGCCGGTCTCGGGCAACAGGAGAGATGGGTTTCGAAGATCACCTACACGCCGTATCAGGAACTGACCATCCATGAAATCATAGAGCAGACGAGCTCCGCCGTCTTCTTCGAGGACATCGTCCGGCTGGCCCTCAGCAACCCCACTCAGGTCGAGCCGAGCATAAACTGGGTCGACGGGATAGCCTTCTTCGTCGCACCGCTGCAGCCGACGCCCGAGGTCGTGAAGGAGAACCTTGCTGGAAGGGTGCACTATGGCAGCGTTCTCTTCACGAGGGCCGAGTTCAAGCCCCAGGTCGCGGTCAAGATTGGAAACCAGGAGTACACCGTGAGGCTCCGGAGGGCTGACGACAATCCCACCTTGGTCGCGCTGGCGACATTCCTCAAAGACTTCAAGCACTCCAAGTGATGACGATGCCGCTCATCCTCGTACACATCAGCTCGTAGCAATCTTCGACAGGGGGCGGCCGCTCACTGCCGAGAAATCGTAGTCGTTGGCATCATAGCCGCTCTCGCACCATTCGTCTTTGTGCTTGATCAGGAGCCACGCGCCCCTGGCGCCCTTGAAACCCTTCGTGCGGACGAGAGCGAAGGAACCGTTGAGCTTCTTGCCGTAGAGCCGGAACTTCAGGTTCCCGTCGCGGAGGCTTGAGCGCGCAACCCCTTCCGCTTCCGTCCTGTTCTCGACTTCCCGCCTCACCCCCTCGCTCGCCTCGACTTCCGGGTTGAAGGTCCCTTCGTCCCAGATCATGACTGGCCCGGCGCCGTAGCCTCCTTCGGCGATGACGCCCTCGAAATGGCGGTAATCGAGGTCGTGGTCGCCCGTGGGCATCGCGAGGCGCTTGAAGACCGGGTCGAGGGTTGGGCCCTTCGGAATAGACCAGGACGGCATGACGCCGCCGATCTCGAGCCGAAAGTCATAGTGTAAGGAAGTGGCACCGTGCTTGTGGACGACGAATGCGAAGAGGCCTCTCTCCCGTTTGCGGCTCAATCGCCGTTTGGGCTGGGCCATTGCGATTTGAACCTGTCCCGGATTAGCCAGTTCGAATGGTGTTTGCCAGTCTGGTGATGAGGTGCGAGGTCAACCTCCAGAATCGTCGAGGAACCCCTTCACCTTGAAGAAGGTGTCGAGGAATTCCAAGCCTCTGGGCGTGACTCCGTAGGGGACCTCGGCTTTGATTCTGGCCACCTTACAGCTGGCGAAGTGACCGCCGCTCCGAATAGAGTCAGTGCACTTCGTGTGGTCGCTTGACTGCGGCCCAAGCACAATGCGTTGATACTAAAATAGTCGAGAGACATGGTTTGCCTGGAATGACCCCGCTCGATTCGATGCTTGTGGTGCTCGCTGTTGTGTTCGGCGTTCTTGCCGTTGTGGGTTTCTACACCGCGAAAATCTTCTACGGCCGCTGGAGGACAAAGCAGACCAAAGCCTACCAGATCGGGGCGAGCCAGGTCAAGGGAGATATGTACCAGATGCTAGGCACCTTCGCGTCCTTGGACGAGTATGAGCAGGTGGTCCTCCTCTCGTCAACGTCAAAGCAGGGGTCGTTCGACCTCTTGGGCGTTGGCGCAAACAGTCTGGATTTCATCGAGTTCAAGAAGAAAGGCGCCGTCCTTACCGCGCCGGAAAGGAAATTGAGAAGGCTGGTCGAGGAGAAAAAGGTGAGATATGTGGTAAAGGATGTCGAGCTTCCCGATGCCTTTGACATGAGCAACCGGGACTGCGCGTGAAAGCGCAGGACAGACTGGGCGAATCGACCGCAGCCGAACCGACGCTTTTAAAGACCAGACGGGCGACGGCACCGCTCCGAGTCTGAGAAGATGAAATTTCCGAAGGAGATCAACACGTTTTGTCCAAAATGCGGACACCACACGCTGCATTCCGTATCACTCTACAAGAGGGGGAAGGAGCGTGCAGGCTCGTGGGGAGCTCGCAGACAGGCGGGAAGGAAGAGAGGCTACGGCGGGCAGAAGTTCCCAGAGCTGATAAGAACCGCCAAAACAACCAAAAAGGCAACCTTACGCTTGAAGTGCAAGGAGTGCAGCAAGGAGCTTATGAGGAAGGGCATCAGGCTGAGGAAGGCAGAGATCTCAGCATGAGAAAGGAGAGAGAGCCGATACCAAAGCAGAGGAGCGCGTTCCTCCTCGTAAAGTGTCAGGATTGCGGCGAGGAGCGGGTAGTGTTCTCGGCGTCGACGAAGGACGTCGGCTGCAGGGGCTGCGGAAAGACTCTCACGGAGAGCCGAGGCGGCAACGCCATTATCCTGGCAACGATTGTGAAGAAACTCAGCTGAGCGGACGCAAGAAAGTTCTCTAAGATAGTCTCTGTTCGGGCCGGCCCGATTCAAAGTCCATTCAAAACCGTAGGATTATCCCGACCATCCCCGCTTTGCGTTGGCAGGCATGAGCAAGAGAGTACTGCCGCTGGTCGCACTGGCGCTCTTCCTCTTCATTGCGACGCCTAGCGTTTACGCTTCCACTCTCAAGGTCACGCTGAACCCGAGCACCAAGGTCGCCGTCGTCAACAGCAGCAGCACCACGGACTTGGTTCTCACATATCCCGCGGGCTCGGCCCTTTCTCATTATCTCGGGAACGTAAGCTCGTCGATCACAAAGTCTGGGACGTTCAACAGCAGTTCGGATGGCGTCGCCACCTTCGGAGGCAGCCTAGAGGAGCACGACCATGACGTCCGCGTCCAGAGCATGAACGTCACGTACTCGCTGACCGCCAAGGGCAACTCGACCACATTCGTGCTGCACAAGCAGACGGCAATAGATGCCCAAGTTCTTGGGGCTTTCGCTGTGGTCAACGGCACTGTGAAGGTTGACATGGCATGGAAGGCGTTCGCAATCCCCGGCGACCTCACGCTGGGGCTCGGAGGCACCGAAGTGGACATCAACCTCGTGGGCTCGGCCTTCCACTTCCAGCTAGGCGACCAACCGCTGGCCCTTGCCGCCGTGTCCGCCATTTTCGGGGGTGACGACTTGTGGCACACGCCGACGCTCGACTTCTCGTCCCTTAACACGCCCCTCAGCAACTGGACCAAGAGCTACGACCCGCTGACGAACACGACGACCTACAGCAAGACTGCGACCGACCAGTCGAACCTGAATGCGTCAGCCAGCTTCAACGGCCAGAAGTACACCCTCGCCATGAAGTCCGACCCGTCAGCCCAGGTTGCGGTCCAGGGTTACGCCGTCGCGTCGGGCGACACCCTTGTCATCCAGCAGGCCCCCGTTGCCATGAATCCGGTCGTATGGCTTGCTGCGGGCGCGGTCGTCATCCTCTCAGCGGGCGCGATTCTCTACATCAGGAGGACCAGACGCGCCCCCGCAATGCCAGATACCCCGAGCATTCCCTTGAGATGAAGTTCGAATTTCGGCGTTCTGTAACTTTCTGAAAGATGCTAGAAGTCGAATGGTATCACCGTCATGTGGGCAACCGCTCTTGGGCGAACTCGTGCTGAACAGTCTTCCGTGGAGCAGTTTGCGCGTGGACTGGCCGACTCTGACGGCGATGTTCATTTCAAGGACAAGACAGTCGACATAACAACCGCGCCCAACACGCTTTTCGTCAAGGCTTTGCTTACGTCGCTGGGCTGCAATGTCACCATTAGTTCGTACCGGGACGCAAGTCGTGTCACTATTACCGCAACCGAAGCCGCTAGACTAGAGATTTTCAACCCCAACATACTGACACATAGGAAGAAGGTTCTCGCGAAACTCATTGGGGCAAGGACGTTCGAGAGACGCTGGCCTCCGTGGCTTCAGGCCAAGGTGAATGGTTTCTTAGCTACAGGAATAGACAAGGTGCAGCTTCGAAACAGGCTTCTTGAGGAGGATAATGTCTTCATCAAGTTACACACCCTGACTTGCAAGAAGAAGCGAATCTCAGCGAAAGAAGTCTCGTCGCATCAAGTGCCGAGGGAGGGATTGGCGCCGCGGAGCGGCTTCGCACCCTCGACCCCCAGATTTCATCCTAGCCCAGGATTATGAGTTTCACCCTTTCGGGTTAGCCTGGTGCCATGACTAGGCTAGGCCACCTCGGCACAAGCGCGCGTGGCATCGCGTTGGGATTAAAAGTCTCCCTTGGTTTTCGCGGGCCCGAAGTGAAAACGGGATTCCCGCCCCCGGCACTCCAGCAACGCTTATTACGACTGTGTGGCTCGCGGTGCCAAACTTGCACGTCCTGTTCCTGACCATCACCGACTTCTACAACTTCCTCGGCGCCATGATGATAGTTCTCTTCATCGTGGGCCTGGTGGTGGTGTTCGTCTACGAGTACGAAGCGCTTCGCCGGTCGAAGACCTAGGCCCTTCCCTTCAGCTTCTCGATCACGGTCAATGCGGAAAGCTGGAGCGTCCATGCGCCCATCTTGGTCTGCTTGGGCGTCAGACCCACAATCCTGAGCCTCTCTCCTGGCTGAATGCCTGAGACCTTCGAAGAGTACTCGCGCCAGCCGACGACCTTGATCTCCCCGGTGTCGTCCCCCACGGTGAGCTCGCCCTTCTTGACCACCGTGCCGTCCTTCAGGTTGACGTCGTCCACGGCGCCATGAGACAGCGCAATGACCTCGACCATAATCTGGGACGACTCGTCGTTCGCGTCCTTCACTTTGACGGCCAACTCCGCGAGGCCGGGGACGTCGTCCGTCTTGGCCGATGCCAGCGAGCCTGGACTGCTGCACAGCATCCTCCCGTCCGACTCCTGGTCCGGCGACACGGTCATCGCGTCGCCGGGCTTGAACTTGGCTGTGTCCAGCTGAGTCTCCACAACCCTCAGTTTCTTTTCCTTGTCGAGCCCGAAGATGAGCGAACCCTTGGCCGTGGGTGAGATGGCCGCCACCCTTACTTCGCTGGTCGTCCTCCTCGCGTCCAGAACGATAGCGCTGCCTGCATCTCCGTGCAGCTCGAAGTCGCCCCCGGAGGTTCGCTTGAACTTGAGGTTCGTGATCCTCACCTTCTGCCCCACTTTGAGCTCCGGCCTGCTGGACGGGCTCCAGATGACCACCCGCTGCTGCTCCTTGCCGGTCTGGCCGCCGACGCCGAACTGGTAGAGCGAGCCGGGTGAGCCGTCGGCACGGACGAACTCGGAGTATCGAGGCTCGGACGCGACAGTGCAGTCCAGCGCGATGACCGGCCTTTCGGCGCTCGCCTTCGCGGGCCTCTCGCTGACGTCGTCCAGGGTGGGAAGCTTCGAATCCTCCACCAGCTCCAGCCTCCCTCTCTTGCCTAGGTTCAGGTTCGGTTTTCCGTCGAGCCCCTGTTTCACGTAGCCGCTGACCACCCGGAGAGCCGAGCCCGCCACTATTCCCAGCTTGTCCGGGTTCTCGACCTCGTCGTCCCAGATTGTGAGCCTCGCGGAGACGCCCCTGTCGAAGAGGACCAGTCTGCGGTACCTCCCGGTGCCCCCGTCCTTCTTGCTGTAGGTTGTCATGGGATAGACTGCCAGCACCCGCGCGACGACCGTGATGTCGTTGGCGCCGATGTGGAGGTCCTTGAGCGAAAGGTCGCTCGAGATCGAGGGCTGCAGGCTGACGCCGAGCTCCCCTGCCACCAGGAAGAGCGCGCCCTGGTCAGTGAGGTAGCCGGCCCCCACCGTCTCCTTCTTCTCGGCGATCCTCTTCGTCAGCTCCTGGCGAGTCAGCTCTGGCCTGGACTTCAGCAACTGATCCACCAGGGCCTCAAAGTCGGACATCGTTCTCAGGCCCTTACTGTCTTGTCTACTGTTGAGACGGCCTCTTCGAGGATGTCGAGGCCCTCGTCCATCTCCTCGTTCGAAGTTGTCAGAGGAGGAATCAGCCTGATCACGTTCCTGCCGGCCATTATCACGAGCAGCCCGTTGGTGAAGCAGCGGTTCATAATCTGCTTCGCTTCCGCGTCCCCGCGCTCCTTGGTCCGTTTGCTTCTCACAATCTCTATCCCGATGAGCAGGCCCATCCCCCTGACATCCCCGACTATTTCGTAGCGTTCCTGCATCTCGCGTAGCCGCCTCAGAGCGCGTCCCCCTTGGAGCCTGGCATTAGCCATCAGCCGCTCGGACTTCATCACGTCGAGCGTCGCAATCGCTGCTTCGACTGCCACCGGGTTGGCCCCGAAGGTTGAAGCGTGCTGCCCCGGCTTCCAGCTCTTCATCACCGCCGCCCGGGCAACGAGCACGCCCAAGGGGAGGCCGGAGGCTATCCCCTTTGCCATCGTTATCATGTCAGGGACCACCCCGAAGTTCTCTATGCCGGAGAACCGCCCGGTCCGTCCCATTCCTGTCTGGACCTCGTCGGAGACGAGAAGGGCCCCCTCCTTCCTGAGGAACCCCATCTTCCGGAAGTAGTCTGGCGGCGGCACCACGTAGCCTCCCTCTCCCTGAACTGGCTCGAAGAAATAAGCCGCAATCTCGTCAACGGGCACGAACTTCTCGAGGTACTGCTCCTTGAAGTAGTCGACGCAATAGTAGTCGCATTCGGGGAAGGTCTGCTTCCACGGGCACCTGTAGCAGTAGGGGAACGGAAAGTGGACCACGTCGGGCACCAAAGGCAGCGAGCCCTTCCTCTGAATCGGTTTGCTGGCCGTGAGGCTCAGCGCCCCCATGGTCCTGCCGTGAAAAGATCCGGAGTGAGCGAGGTACAGGGGCCGGCGGGTGTAGTTTCTCGAGAGCTTCATAGCGGCCTCGATGGCCTCCGCTCCGCTGTTGCCGTAGTAGACCATCTTCTCGAAATTGCCAGGCGCCATGGAGACCAGCCGCTTGGAGAGCTCGACGATGTTCTCGTAGTAGAAGTCGGTGTAGGAGAAATGGATGAACTTCTGCGACTGCCGCCTTATGGCTTCCACCACCTTCGGATGGGTCGAGCCGGTGCTCAGTACTGCGATGCCTGATGTGAAGTCGAGGAACTGGTTTCCGTCGACGTCCTTCACGATAGTGCCGTGGCCGGAGTCGATTACGAACGGGTAGAACCTGGACATCGATGGAGAGATGTACCTGGAGGTCTTCCTCACCACTGCGGCAGCCCGTCTGCCCGGAATCTTGCCCCTGATTTTTGCGAACTTTGTAGCCTTCAAACGGACACTCCCCTGATTGCAGATGTTCTGTTTTTACGCTTTAGGCGGGGATTGACAGTTCTATCTCGAGAACAGGGAGATTGAGCTGCCTGCCGTCCCGGGACGTGACGTTCTCCCCGTCGATCGTGATGTTTGAAATCTCGACGTTGCTCATGAAGCGCTTCTTCAGGACCTGGGCTACATCCACCGACATGTTGATGGCCTCTCCTCTGGCCCTGAGGACGACCTGGCGCGCCCCGCTGTTGAACATGGTGATGCAAGCGGTCACATAGTTCAGAAGCGGCTTGGACTGTCCGACAATGACCGTCTTCCTCTCCTCGGACATGGCTGGACGGGCCAGTTCGGGCTGGACTTATAATCGCTCTCTTTTGAAAGAATTGCAAGAGAGCTTATTTCAAGCCGTCGGGCTGGGCTGTCGAGGGTTTGCCCCAGAAGCCGAGGAGAGCGAAGCGGAGCGGGACGAGGAAGAGCTACGTCGTCGCGACCGTGGTCATCGTTGTGCTGGTCGCACTCGGTTCGTGGTACTACTTGGAGACGTCAGGTACGGTTACAAAGTGCCCCAACCCGCCCGCGTCCGTGACGACCAACCTGGTCTACGCCAGGATCAACACGAGCATGGGTTCGATGGAAGTGGAGCTGTTCCCGACGGCGGCACCCAAGACCGTAGCCAACTTCGTCAACCTGTCAAAGTCCGGGTTCTATGACAGTCTGGTCTGGCACAGGATAGTGTCCGGGTTCGTGATACAGACTGGAGATCCGCTCACGCGCAACGGGGGCGGGAACAGGACGCTCTGGGGCACAGGCGGCTCAAGCCAGACGGTCCCGTTGGAAACCAATCCGGACCTGCACAATTACGTCTGCTATCTCGGCATGGCCAGGAGCACGGACCCCAACAGCGGCACTTCGCAATTCTACATCAATCTGAAGAACAACACCTCGCTGGACGGCTCGTACACCGTGTTCGGCAGGGTCGTGACGGGGATGAACGTGGCGAACGCAATCGCGGGCGTCCAGGTCAACTCGAGCGACCAGCCTGTGGACCCGGTCTACATGACGTCGGTGACGATTCTCAGCGGCGGGTCGTAGCCGCTAGCTGGAAGGCTCCTTCTTCGTCTGGTCACCGGCCGAGGAGCAGCAGGGACCCCAGCAACAGCAGCACGACGTGTTTCTCACCCCACAGGCGGTAGCGACCGACGCCTAGTTATTGACCGCACTTTCCTCTGTACTTCCCCTGGACCTTCTCGATGGCTCCGTAGGTGGCGAGTCTCCTGAGGATGCGGGACACGAGCTCCTGATGCAGCCCTACGGACCTTCTGACCGCCGAGAAGCCCACCGGTTCGGCGCTTTCGCAGACCGTTTCGCAGACAAGCATCTCCCTTTCGGTCAACTGGAGGCAGTCGCTGCCTTCGCACGGCGCGGCGCAGCAGGGCAAGGACAACCCGGCGGTTACCCGGTCTTCGGCTATTTATTGACTGATCATTGCTTGAAGAGCTCGATCCAGATGCCGTCGGGGTCCTTGATGTAGGCCCAGCGGCTCTTCTTGCCCTTGATGTCCTTGACGGCGGGATGGCCCATCTTCTTTGCCTGTGCGAGCGCAGCGTCGAGGTCGGCAACCCCGAAGGCGAGATGGTCCAGACCTTCGCCTACGCTGTACTTCGTGTAGAATGGGCTGCTGCGTGGGTAGTAGTTCAATTCGAGCATTGACCCTCCCTTGGCTGGCCGGAGAGTGACCACTTGGCCTGCTGTGGCTTCGATCGTCCAGCGGCCAAGGCTCTTCATTCCGAAGAGTCTCGTGTAGAACCTGATTGACCTTTCCAGATTCCTGACGCGAATCCCCACGTATGTGAACTTCGTCTTCATGGCCGGAGAGTATCTCCGCGGGTTCTATAAGAGGAGGAGGCTGAATTCGGCGAAATCGAGGGTCAGTAGCCCCTCTTCAGAAGACCCGCGTAATCGAAGACCATCACGCCGTCGCTGTTCTGGAGTGCGTACTGAAACTGGGACTTGTAATCCTGTTCGCTTGTTGTTGTGAAGACGCCCACGCTGGCGACGATGCCGTGTCTGATGTACCGCTGAAGGCCCGTCCCGTAGGTTTCCAAAATCAGGAGGTTGGGCGTCAGCTGAGAGTACATGTCGGTCGTCGTGACCGAGACTTGGCCATGGTATGATGCCTGGAGGCCGGAGAGGGTTTCCTGCTGAGCTGAAAGGGGCAGTGTGGACATGTCGAGATTGATGCCGTCCTCCCCCGCACCATAGATCGATGTCGGGAGGGTCTGGGACGAGTTGGTGAGGTAGAGGGCGAAGAATATCTTCAGGCCGCTCGAATGGGACTCGTTCACGAAGGCAGTGAGCTGGAGGGGAGGGAAGAGGAGGCTGCCCTGGCGGTAGACCTGGAAGAAAACGGTGTTGAAGCCGTGGGAGGATGCGTAGCTGGTCATCTCTCCGAAATTCGAGGCGTTTACAGTGCCGTTTCCTTGGTTTATGTAGAGGATGATGGGTTTGGTTTCGGCGTCCTCTTGACTGCCTCTGGACAGGACATAGAAGCTTGCACCAACAGCCAAGACCAAGGCAAGGGTGGTTGCTGTGTATATCGTGGTCAGACGTCTCCTTTTCAATCGCCTCTCTCTTGGGGCCATTCGACGGGGATTCTCACAGCGCCCATTGATAGGATATAAGGCGAGATAGGGCGGCTATGGGTTCGGGGGTCGTCGGCTAGACCGCGAGTGTCCGACTCTCGCGGGGCTAGTCTGGTCTAGGCTTCAATTGTCTCGGACAAGAAGAGGCCTCGGGCGCTTGAGATCGCTGGTTCAAATCCGGCCGACCCCACCACTTTTGGAAGGGATAGAGAGCACTATCTGGCGTTGTTAGGGAGGGCGTCTTCCCCCATGTGATTCAGCTGGGGAAAGCGCCTGAATTCGCCGAAAAGAAGTTCCGTCGCAGCAAGAGCCCCCGCACGACGAGGTACTACGAGGCCGGGACAGGAGGTTCGGGTAGTACTGCGAAGCGAAAGCGGTCAACCATCCTAGTCGTCTTCAAGAGAAGAGGTTGACCGTTAGACGAATTATCTCCCGGCGGTGACGCCACACCCTCCCGTGTCAATGATAGGCCTGGCCAGCCCGAAGATGAGTGAAGAGGGAATGCGCCACCAGCCCGGCGAAGAGCGTCAGCGCTCCAAGTAGCAGCGACTGCGTCCCGAGGCCGAGGAGCATGGCGCCCGAGAGCACCACCGAGAGCGCCTGCACCGAGGGGTACCCAGGAGAGGAGAACTTGGGCGCGGGCTGATTCCTCCTGGCTATGGCCACCTGGACCCCGGTGAGCAGGTAGGAGAGGATGACCCCGAAGTTGGCGACGAGTGCGATGCTCTCGACGTTCCCGAGCCCTAGGGACGCCACCATCACACCGGCGACCACCACCGCCGGTGCCTTCGACCCGCGTCCGAGCCACTTCGGCAGCAGGGCGTCCTCGCCCATCTGCTTCGCCGTCCTCGCGCCCGCGATTATCATGGAGAGGGTGACGGCGAATGTGGCTGCGATGGCCGCGACTGCCACAGCGAAGGAGACCGCGCCCGGAGCCTTGAGGGAGCCCAGGGCGAGGAAGAGCGGGTCGGGTGCCGACCCGTAGGAGGTCCAGTTGAGCGCCAGGAGGAGGGCGAACACGACCAGGACGTAAAGTACTGTGCTAATCACGATGGATGTGATGATGGCCCGCGGGACCGTCCTTTCGCCGTCTTCGACGTCGGGGGTGAGGGTGGCGATGGTGTTGAACCCGGAGTAGGCGAAGAAGGCGATGTTCGCAGCTACTAGGACCCCGACCCCACCAGTCGGGAAGAACGGTGTGAAGTTCCCCTGAGAGAATCCTGCTAGGACCAGCACTGCCGCGAGGAACACGGCTAACCCTACTATCTTCACCATCACAAGGCCCACCTCCATCTCAGACGCGAGCCTAATCCCTCTCGCTTCGACGACTGCCAGCGCCAGAATCAGAGCGGCTGCCGCCGGATAGAAAATCGGCTGCGGCATTCCCACACTGACGAGGTAGGACGAGAAGCCCAGGGCCACCGCCGCGCCGCTGACGGCGTAGGCAATCAGCCGGAACCATCCCACGAGAAACCCCATGGTGTCCCCCATGGTCGCCCTGGCGAAGCTGTAGACGCCTCCTTCGAGACTTGGGAACCTAGAAGAGAGCTCGGCGGTGTTCAGCCCCACAGTGACCGCGAGCACGGCCGTCACCCCGAATGCCACTAGGGCAGCGGGACCGGCGGCGTCAATCGCAGAACCTGCCATCACGAAGATCCCCGCCCCGATGATGTTCCCCAGCCCAATGGCGACGGCGTGGAGGTATGACAGCTTCTTGGCCAACGGTCAAGCGTTGCGGTCAAGGCTCATGGTGATAAGGTGTGCCCAGGGGCGTCGTTCAGGGAGGCGTACGAGGAAGCCGGGGGAGTGGAAGGTGACCGCTTCGCAGGCGATTGAGGAGAACGAGGCAGACGCGCTGGACACCTAGGCGGTGCTCAAGGGGAACAAATCTGTGCGGTCGGATGCTGAATCGGTAGAGACAGGTTCGCAGCAACTCAAACTCCCTGTGCTGGTGGCGGAGGATGGTCCCTCACCCCGATGGGAAGGAACGGAAATGCTCGGTTATAGCAGAAATCGTGCGTGGCGCTTCCAACGGCTGATAAACTCAGTCGGCGAATGGACCGGCGGAAACTGAGCGGAGAACGGACGAAGTGCTTCGTGATCATGCCGC
>CAZENV010000027.1:0-23875 GCA_964513805.1 uncultured Nitrosopumilales archaeon | reverse complement strand
AGAACCATATTGGTGATGAGGAATAGTATGGTCTTTGCCGAGTAATTGAGTCGGTAGAACTCGGCGAAGAATGCCAGAAACCCACTCACTCCCGTCTCTTCGGACATCTGTTAACTCCCTGTGGATGGAACGCCCCTCATTTGAGAGCGAGCCCCAAGTTACCAGTTCCCGAGCCCGCGCCTTAAATACCGTTTATATACAGAGCGCATTTCGCCACGAGCACTTGCCCCAGACAAAGGCCATAGTCAGCATAGAGAACGTGGTTGCCTCGGCATCCGTCAACCAGACCGTCGACCTCAATCAGATAACGAAGAACTTCGTCGATGTGGAATACCACCCCGACCAGTTCCCCGGGCTCGTCTTCAGACTGAAGAACCCCAAGACGGCCACGCTGATCTTCAGCTCGGGGAAGATGGTGTGCACCGGGGCCAAGTCCGAGGAGCAGGCCCGCAAGGCTGTGGAGCAGGTCGTGAAGAGGCTGCGCGAGAGAAAGATACCGATCAAGCACGACGCGGAGGTGGAGATCCAGAACATCGTCGCCTCGGCTAGCCTCGGAGGCAAGGTGCACCTAGAGGAGGCTGCAAGGACTCTGCCCAAGTCGATGTATGAGCCCGAGCAGTTCCCCGGCCTCATCCATCGGATGGCCGACCCGAAGACGGTGATACTCCTCTTCGCTTCCGGGAAGCTCGTCTGCACCGGAGCCAAGAAGGAGAGCGAAGTGTACAGGGCCGTGAACAACCTTCACGTCACCCTGGAAGAGAAGAACCTGATGGTCTACTGAGAGCGTCCTACCGTCTTCGTAATCGACCTCAAGTTCCCCTCGCTCATCAGGCCCATAGCGAAGAGCGTGTCCGAGAGCTCCAGTATGTCCGTCAAAGCGTGCAGGCTGACGCCCTGCTTGCTGAGCGCCTCCCGGGCGCCCTCCAGCCTGTCGACCACGACCGCAGCATGCTTCACGTCGCCCCCCTCCTGTTCGACCGCCCTGGCCGCCTTCAGCACCGTGCTCCCGCTCCCTGCGAGGTCGTCGATCACCATGACCTTCCAGCCCGGCCTGACCTCGCCTTCGAGGACCCGCCCGTCGCCCTGCTTCCTCTGGGTGGTGTAGAGGAGCGGCTTCCCTTTGCTGAGCGCCAGCGGGGCTGCGATGTTCAGTCCTGAGACTGGCACCGAGCAGAACGCGTCCGGCGTGGGCGCCTTCTTGACCATTTCGCCCATGGAATCGACAACGAGTCTGAACAGCCCGGGGTAGCTGGGCAGGCCCCTCAGGTTGACGTAGTAGGAGCTGTCCCGGCCGTCGGGAAGTGTGAACGTGCCGAACTGCAGCGCGCCGGCCTTGACGAGACCCTCCGCCAGCGACCTGAGCTGTCCGCGCCTCTTCTTCCATGCCATGGTTGCGCAGCCCACATTCGAACTTATAAAACAACGTCAGCGCCGACTGACTGCTTGCCTGAGGTGTGGATCCCGTATGGCGACGTCGAGACGCTCGTCTCGGTGGGAGCGGAGAGCATCGGCAGCATCGTGAACCCGGAGCCTGAGAAGAGCGCCGGTGAGACTGACAGGCTTTCGGACAAGCTGAGGCGGGCGAGCAGGCTGTTCATCTGCGATTCGACACCCACCACCCTCGAGCTGCTCCATGACTTGGCCCCAGCCGTGGCCTCGGCCGAGTCCCTGAAGGTGGTCGCCGCAGACCCTAGGAAGGTGGAGCTGGCGGTTCCCGAGATCAAGGCTAGAGTGGGCGAGGCCGTGCCGCCCGCTCCTGACATTCCGGGCAGCGAGCACTTGGGAGCCCAGGGCGAGAAGGTGTTTGTCGGGACCGCGATGCCAGACCCCCTCTTCGGCATCGCCGACCCCAAGGTCGCGGCATGCAGGAACTGGGTGGCCGGCTCCTGGGAGGAGGCCGCGCAGAGGCGAAAGGACATGGAGCCCGTGCCGTTCGAGAAGACCGACGCCTATGCCGCCATGGAGGAGGTCGCATCGCGCATCCCGGGTGCCAGCTACGTCACCATCATCCCGAGGTCGGGCAGGGTCCGCTCCGCCATGGAGGACGCGCCCTTCGACGCGATAAGGAACGGATTCTACAGCGAGGCTGTCCCTCCCGCGAAGGCCCTCATAGTCGGCGCCGGCGGCGGCGCCTACGACCAGACGTTTTCCGGCGCGCTCAGGTCCGTCTGGGGCGTCCTGGCTGGGGTCAGGAAATCCGGAGAGGTCCTGCTGATGGCGGAATGCTCGAATGGACTCGGGTCGAAGGCCCTCGAGATGCTGGTGACCGGGAGGATTGCGGGCGATGGCGGCCGGAGGAAGGAGAAGTACGTTCCCGGACTCGAGGAGGTGTACTACCTGCACAAGCTGAAGGAGGACTACGACGTCATGCTCCTGTCGGGGCTGCCCGAGCTCTACGCAAAGTCGAAGCTAGGCCTGGCGACTGCAAAGGGGTCGGGAGAAGCCGTCGGCCGGCTCATGAGCAAGGCGGGCAGGGCTGCCAAGGTCAACGTTGTGGCCAGGGCCTCGGAGTGCCGGATACAATCAGCCTAGCGGGAAGGTGGCCAGGTTCTGAGGAATCGGCAGGCAGAGGAAGGCCAACGCGACAGCGAGCACCAGCAGTATGCGCTTCGACCGCGACGGGCCAGACACCTCATCGAGCAGCTGCAGCCTCTGCTGCCGGCTCACTATGAGCAGAGCAAAAATGGCCGGGGCCCAGTAGTTCGGCGTGTCGATGATCACAAGCGCCAGGACGCCTAGGTAGCTCGCGACCCTGACGCCACGCTCGCCAAGTATGCTCGACGCCAGGTAGCCTCCGTCGAAGAACGACAGGGGGAGCAGCGTGATGAAGGTCAGCAGGAACCCTATCGCCGCCGCGTCGTTCACGGGCGAAAGTCTGAGGTATCCGGGAGCAAGAATCTGGAGGAACGGAGACAGGGCCGAATCTACGAACGTCTGCAGCACGCTCGGGTTGACCTGGCTGACAGTGAAGTAGCCGCTGACCACCTGGCTGCCCGACAGAGGAGCCGACGACTGGACGGAGGCGAATGCGCTCAAGGCGTAGAGCACCAGCGTGACGCCGAACGCAGCGAGCGGCCCTGCCAGGGAGATGTCGAAGAGGGTGTCCCTGTTCAGTGCGGGCTCTCGCTGGGTGGAGACTATTCCGAGCGAGGGAAGGAAGGCGGTGATTCCTGGAATCCCGGGGATCAGATAGGGCACCGGTGCTGAGCTGCCCTTCCGCTCGGCCATGTACCTGTGCCCGAACTCGTGGGCGACGAGGATGGCGAGGATGCACGCGCTGTATGAGAGAAGGACGATGTAGCCTGGGATTATGGGGGCGAAGTCCGCGTAGATGAGCACCTCCAAGATGCCGAATGCGACCACGGAGGCAACGGTGAAGAGCGCCATCAGCACCGGGATCCTCGAGCTCTGCTGACTGGGGGGCTGCCTCTTCTTGACCACAAGGCCGCAGTCTTCCTCCGATCCCACCAGCCACGGGGTGAAACCCTTGGACTGTAGTTCGGCGCAGAGTGCACGGAAGCTTTCCTTTGAGCCGGGGACGTACTCGACCCGGTACTCCACCGCCCCGTCGGGGAGCTGGAAACTGTCCTTCACTGTGAACCTCTGCCTCACGTTCGAATCGAAGTCTGGCGGCGGTTCTGACAACGGAGGGGGCGGGCTTGGCCCTGCGGATAATAAGCTATCTTGCATTTCGGGGCAACGCTTAATCCATGCCAGAAGGCCTCGAGGGTGGGAGCTTGCAGAAGTCGATACTCGGCAGGGTGGGAGAGTACGAGATCAGATACTGCGGGAGCGAGGACATCCCGACTGTCATAGACATAAACATGCGCACTCTGCCCGAACACTACTCGGACTACTTCTATCACGAGATCCTGGCGGAATTCCCGGAGACGTTCCTGGTCGCAGAGGTGAACCAGAAGGTGGTTGGATACATAATGTGCAGGATGGAGTACGGCTTCTCCCAGATCAAGAGGCTGGGCCTCGCGAGGAAAGGGCACATAGTGTCCGTCGCTGTCATGGAGGAGCACAGGCGGAAGGGCATAGCGTCGAAGCTGATGCAGCTGGCGCAGGACGCGATGCGGAAAAAGTCAGGCAACGAGGTCTACCTCGAGGTGCGGGTCTCCAACGACGCGGCCGTTCACCTCTATGAAGAACTAGGCTACAAGGTGACCGGGAAGCTGGAGGCATACTACAGGGACGGAGAGCCCGCCTACGTCATGGCGGCCAACCTCTCCTCATGAAGGGCAGCGCTCGATTCTCGGCCTTCGCCGAGACCATGGAGAAGGTGCGCGGAAGCAGCAGCAAGATCGCCAAGGTCGACGCGCTGGCGTCGTTCCTCTCGACCCTCGGTCCGGAGGATTCTGAGGTCGTTGCCCGGCTCTCCACCGGGAGGCCCTCGGCCAGGGGGAGCAGGAACGAGGTCCAGGTGGGATACTCGACCCTGCTTGAGGTGTTGCAGGAGGTCTGCAGCGTGTCCAGGGCGGAGGCCTCCAGGGTCTATCTCAAGCACGGGGACCTCGGCGAGGCCGCCCAGGAACTGCTCGGAAGCAAGACTGCGACCAGCCTCTTCGAGGAGAGGCTGACGATCTCCGACGTCGAGGGCGCGTTCGAGAGAATGAGGGCCGCGAAGGGGAAAGGCTCGGCGGATGCGAGGAGGGGGGCGGTGAAGTCAATCCTCCTGAGAGCGACTCCGCTGGAGGGGAAGTACATCGTGAAGGCCATGATAGGCGAGATGAGGACTGGCCTGGTGGGAGGACTCTTGGAGGAGGCCGTGGCCAGGGCGCACGGACTCCCCAAGGAAGAGGTCGCGAAGGCGCATCTGCTGCTCGGAGACGCGGGGCTGCTTGCGGGAACAGCAGCCAGGGGCGAACTGGGCAAGGTGAGGATGGTGCAGTTCCGGCCCGTGAACTTCATGCTGGCAGAGCCGCTGGCCACGGCCGGGGAGGTGGCAGAGAGTTTCGGAAGGCAAGTCTACGCCGAATACAAGTACGACGGCGTCAGGGCCCAGGTGCACAAACGGGGAAGGGAGGTCAGGGTATTCTCCAGGCGATTGGAGGAGATCACCGAGAGCTTCCCTGAGGTCGCGAAGGAAGCCCTGACACTCGGTCATGACTTCGTCGTGGACGGCGAAATAGTCCCCTTCAGGGACGGAAGGCCGCTGCCGTTCCAGCTGCTTCAGCGCAGGCTCCGCCGGGTTGACGGTTTCGAAGACGCGGCTCGGAGGGCGCCTGTGAGGTACTTCGCGTTCGACCTGCTCATGCTGGACGGAGAGGAGCTCTACGAACGGCCGTTGAGGGAGAGGTCGAAGAGGCTTTCCCGTCTCGTCGAGGGTTCGGGGATATCCTTGGCTGAGAGGGCGGATGTAGCCAACGAGGCGGAGATAGCGAGGCTGTTCAGGAAGAGCAGGGAGCTCGGCTACGAGGGTCTCGTCGTCAAGGACCCCGACAGCGTCTACACCATGGGGAAACGCGGGCAGGGCTGGGCCAAGCTCAAGGAGGAGCTCGACACGTTGGATGTAGTCATAGTCGCTGCCGAGTACGGCCACGGCAAGCGCGCCGGGGTGATCAGCGACTACACCTTCGCCGTGAAGGATGGTGAAAGGCTGGCCACCATAGGCAAGGCCTACTCCGGCCTCACCGACGAAGAAATCGACCAGATGACCGAGAGGCTGAAGGCCATCACACTGGAAGACCACGGCTACTGGAGGACTGTCAAGCCGGAGGTAGTGATCGAGGTGGCCTTCGACAGCATCCAGAGGAGCGACAGGCACGACGGCGGCTTCGCGCTTCGATTCCCCAGGATCAAGCGTGTCCGGGACGACAAGTCTGCGGCCCAGATCGACGGCCTTGACAGAGTCCGCTCGATATTCGAACGTCAGCGGGTCAAGCTCGACGAGCAGTAGAACCGCCTGAGCTCCCCCACGAGGGACGAGTACGAGGTCAGACCCCTGCCCACGGCATCGGTGATGAAATCCTCCCTTCTCTGCAGCTCCGCCGAACTCCGCGAAGCGGAGTAGCCGTTGGCAGAAGCCCTGGACCCGAGCTTCCCCGATTCAAGGTCCAGGTCGGGGTCGGAATCCGAGAAGACGCGGACCGGTCCGTCCTTGCCGGGCTCTACGACCTCGACGACCCTCCGGACGCCGCTGGCCGGGTCCCTCACCATGAAGACGATCGCGTCGATGAGGCTGAGCAGAGAGGGCGAGACCGAAAGCGGCGGCTGGGTCAGCCTGGCGGTCAAGGAATCCGCGTTGGCCGAGTGGAAGGTCGTGAGACAGCCCGACCCGGCGGCCGCGCTCTGGAAGAGCGCCTGCACCTCCTGACCTCGGGCCTCGCCCAGTATGACGAAGTCGGGTCGCTCCCTCAGGCTCAGCTTCACGAGGTCAAAGAGCGTTATGCTCGGGCCCGACTGGACCGTCCGGGTGTGGAGGGGCTTCCAGCCGGAGTGGGGCAGGTTGATCTCCCTCGTGTCCTCGATGGAGACGATCTTCCATGCGGGGTTGAGGATTGTCGCCAAGGAGTTGAGGAGCGTGGTCTTCCCGGAGGCCGTGACGCCTGAGATGAGGACAAAACCCCTCAGGTCAAGGAGCATCCAGAGATAGGCAGCCAAGCGCGGCGTGAACGTGCCGGCCTTCACAAGCTCCGTGACCGTGAACGGGTCGCTCCGCTGCTTCCTGATGCTGAACGAGCTGCCCAGGCTCGTCACCTCCTGGCCCCAGGTTGCCGCGAGCCTGAACCCCTCTGGGAGTACAGCATCGACGATCGGAGAGAACGCGGAGATGGACCTTCCCGACCTGTGGACGAGCCTCGTCACAATGGAGTCCATCTGCTCGCGCTCCCCGTAGGAGACGTTGGTCTCCAGCCAGCCCTCCGAATTCAACTTCCTGTGCCAGACCTTGACAGGCCTGCCGACCCCTTCGCAGGAGATGTCCTCGATTTCCGGGTCGCGAAGCAGAGGGTCCAACGTCCAGTAGCCCAAGATGTCCCGCGCCAGATAGTGGCTGGCCGCCTGGACTTCGTCGGAGCTGAGGTTCCCCATTATACCCTCGCTCTCCATCTCTGCGACGAGGTAGCCGATGGGGTCCCACTCCACCAGGGGGGACGGAGCGAGCCAGCTCGTGAGGGTGGAGAATGCATTCGATACAGCGGCCCTGAGCTTTGGCTCAAGGTAGGGCTCCTTGACCAAGTACGTCCGCTTTCCCTTCGTTTCGTAGACGTAGACTGCGAAGCTCCCCCTGTGCGGCAGGGCCCTCATCGCCTGGATCGAATAGTCGACGAGGTAGCTTGAGATGATCCGTCCGTCCTTTGGAGGTTCGAACGGAATCACTTCCAGCGGAGCTGGGGCGGCTGCAGGTGCCATGCGATCAGATAGAGACTTCGAGAGACTTGCCCCCTATCACAACAGTCATGGGACCGTATGCGCCGGGCGGAAGGGTCAACACGCAGAGGGTTCCTGACCAATCACCGGTGCAGGTTGTAGACCAGGAGACAGGCCGGTCGCCAACGAGAACCGGCCCGAGGGGGGAGCTCTCCCAGCCGTAGTCGAGCAACCACACGTATGTCCCAGTTGCGTTCGACTGTGACCCGACCACACTCACAAGCAGGCCGGCGGCGCGGGCCTCCTGCTGGGCCGACCCGCCGACCATGGCCGCAGCACCGTTGATGGAAGAGAAGGCAAGATACGAAGCGCCGCCCAGCAGCGCGATGGTTATGGCCAGCATGGAGACCGAGCCCACGACCTCGCCGACCGCAGCCCTAGAAGCCAATCACCTGTGTCCCTCCGTCGAAGACGATGGTGGCGACGTGCCCGCCCACGAAGTAGGGCACGAGGAAGACGAAGGATTGCGGAGAGGCCGCCTCCATGGGAACCGTTGAGATTTCAGGAGAGGGGCCGCTGACCTGCACACCGCCGGGGAGCTCGACTGCGCATAATGAACCGTCGGCGATGGCCACCTCATGCCATCCGCTCTGGACGACGGCCGTTGACGCCACGACCCCATCTATCCAGGAGCTTCCGGAGCCGGATATCGCGATGGTGCCCGCACTGGAGGACACAGAGAAGAAGGTGGTCTCGCCCGGGGAGCAGAGGTCTCCCGTGGACGAGTAGCCGCCGGCCGTGAGCGCGAGGAATCCTGCGAGCGATGAGGCGCCGTCGATCCTGAATTCCGCCGGTGCGGTGGGAGCTGACGAGTTCACCTGGATGTGCAGGAAGGAAGGCGAGCCGTACTCGGAGTAGCTGCTTGACGAGTAGGCCGGAGCGGGAGTCACGTGGAAATCGACCAGGGAGTAGGCGACCGAGGAAAGTGCGAGGGTGACGGCGACCAGCAGGGCCGCGGCGTAGACTTCTGAAGCCGCACGTCGCGGACCCCTAGACCTGGACTGTGAAAGCGCGGGCAATCTGGTCAGTCACCACTGTCAACGTTATTGTGGAAAAGTCCGGTATCGTCAAGCCTGTCAGAGTGAACTTGACGGTCAACTGGCCCCCGGGCGCGACCTGGGGGGAGCCTGAGATTACGCTGCCGTTCCCTCCGCCCCCCACCATAAACATCTCCTCGGTGGTCTGATAGTCCAGGAGGAGCTTCGAGACTGTGTACTGCACGTCTCCATCGTTCTTCAGGGAGACGACGACGGTCTGCCTGTCTCCGCCGACGTTGATGCCGGCGAGCGAGACCGAGGGGTTCCTCACTTCTGCAGAGATGAGTGAAGAGAACTGGTTGTAGAGGACTCCGCCCAGCGTCAGAGTTATCGCCACGAGAACAACAGTCGCGATGAACGGGCTGATCGCTTTCCTTCTCTGCACAAGCTGAGAGTCGTCCCCGATATTTAATCCCCCATCGGCTACGGGCCGCCGAACAGGAGCAACGAGACCAGCGCTGAAGCCAGCAGCGGCGCGAGTCCGGCGGCGTTCCTCACCGACTGGGAATACGCTTTGGAGACTATCAGCCCAGTCAGCACAGTGCAGGCGAGTATGGAGCCGCCGGCCCCGGTACCAGCGGCGCGCAGTGCGAAGAGCTGGAAACCGGGGCTGAGAGCTAGCATGTTTCTGAGGAACCAGAAGGAGGCAGCTGAGAGAGCAGGCACAGCGACGCCCAGGGCGGCGTAGGGAAGGACCGATGCCCTTGCCGAAGCCCTCGAGTCTGAGACGCGGCGGAAGGACGAGGAGAGCCTCTCGAGCTGTTCGAAGCCGCCGCCCGTCTCCAAGGCCACGGCGAGCAGCGCAAAGCTGATCCGGACAAGCCACGAAGGATGCGATATCATTCTCTGCGCTGTCACCGGAGTACTTCCGAGCGACAGCTGAAACGCGAAGGTCGCCAGAGGACCCCTCAGCGCCTTCACCGCGGCCGGGTCCTCCAGCAGGTCAGGGAGTGCCCTGGGGAGCTCCACGCCAGAGCGGGCCGATTCGGCGAGGTCGTGCAGCATGCCTGCGGCCTCTCCCTCCCCCGCCCTGAGCCTCCTGAAGAACGGCGAGGACGACAGAACGTAGACCGCGGAGAAGGCGAGCAGCGCGCCGGCGGCTTCAGCGGTCGCTATGAATCCCAGGTAGTAGAGCGCCATCGCCACGCAGCATGATGCTACCAGAGCAGTCAAGCGCGAAGCCGGGAGGGCCGTGTCCCTCGTCACAGGTTGGGCTGAGTCGATCCAGACCAGAAGCGCCACCGCGACCAGCGCGAGCGCAGCAGTGGAGAGGACAAGGAGCCCCGAGGAGCGCCCACCTGCGAATCCACCGGCGACCATTTGCATTCCCACCGGGAAGACCGCGAGGAAGATGAAGGAAATCTCCGTAATCGACGAGAGAGCAGCCGAGAAAGAGCGCCACCTCTCCTCCTGTGCCGCCAGCAGCCTTTCGGCCTCCTCTCTGGCGAACTCGTGCACGTCCCTGCCACTCGAGATGACCGTCTGGTGGCCGTGGACCAGCTCCCGCATCGACGCGCTCGGATTGAACCTGAAGGTCCTCTCAATGGTGGCCCTCTGGGGTTCGTTCGAGTAGGCGAGGTTTCTCTTGAGCCGCGCGGATTCGAGCGAGATTGCGGGGAAGATCCCCGCCCCGAGCTGCTCGGCCTTCTCGAACGCCCCCGCCAGGCTCACGCTGGACTCGTGGGAGAGTATGTAGAGCAGCATTGCGAAGAAGGGGAGCTCGCCTTCCACAGAGCGGCGCCTTGCCTGGGCGCGCACTCCGAGGTATAGCACTGGGCACGCGACAAAGAAGGACACCGAAACGAGGACTTGCATCGCGAGTGAGGGGCCCATACGAACGACTACGGCCGCGCCTCCGCCAATCGCGATGGAGGAAGTGAGGAGGAAGAACTTCGAGTAGCCCGCGGGGGAAGCAAGGAGAGCCGCCGCTTCTACTCTGGGCCCGAAGAATGTCAGAAGCGCTGCCGGAGGCTCGACGGGGAAGAGCCTTGAAAGGAGCTGGATGATGCGATGGGCACCGCTCACGCCAGCGAATCGTGTGCAGCTTATAAGCGGCTCAGCGCGGCTTTCTCTTCGTGTATTCGCAGATACTCATCTGCGTCTCCTTGATTGTTGCATCGTATCAAGACATCAGGGAGAGGGCTGTGTCAGACATCGTGTGGGTGCCCGCCCTGATTGGAGCGGCCTATGCCTTCTATTCGACCTTCCCAGCTGTGGAGTACCTTGGTGCTAAGCTCGCCCTCGTGGGCGGGATATCTCTCGTATTCGTCCTCTTGGGATACATGGGACAAGCCGACGGCATTGCGTTCGCGTTGCTCGCCGCCGACCCTCTCCCACTCTCGCCTATCCCTGCTCTCTTCGGGACAGCAGTGGTGGCGCTCACTCACATCGGATACGTGTACATGACGGGCGAAGGAAGAGGGACGCACACGATTCCGATCGAACGCTTCCTGAAGGAGCAGAAGTGGATTCCGAAGGCCGTAATCGTCAACGGGAGCAGGAAGGAGCTGGACAGCGACGTCAACGTCGCCAGGGACCTGGTCTCCAAAGACCAGGGCGAGGGCTCGACGGTCGAGGTGACCTATGGCGTACCCACAGTGGCGTATCTCGGTCTTGGCTATCTGGCTTACCTAGTCTACCTTTTCGTTTCCAGCCCTGCGACCTTCTTCGCGCTGCCTTAGCCAAAGACGCCACGGGAGCATATAATTACGCCCGACCGAAGGCGCATTCGATTGGTCTTCATAGTCATCGAAGGTTTCTCGGGAACTGGGAAGACCACGCTGGCAAGGCGCCTCGAACGGGAGGGCTGGCTGCGCATGGCTGAGTCGGCTCACGTAGTCCCCCGGGAGGTCCCGGTTGCAGACAGGGCGGACACCTTCGCAGACTACAGCCTGCTGGGAGCCACCATGGTCTACAGCTCGCTGATATCGAGCTCCAGAGCGTCCAGGAACCTGGTCTCCGAGGGCTACCTGCTCTCGGACCTGGCCTACGCCAGAATCAGGTTCGACCTCAAGAAGAGCGACGCCTACCCGTCGATGCTCGCAATCTGCAGCAAGATACTCGCGCATCCCGTGATGAAGCCCGACCTGTACGTGCTGCTGAAGGCGACCCCGGCGACCATAGCCGCAAGGCAGGCGAGGAAGAACGAGCGCGAGAGGAACATGGACGACTTCTTCAGGACGAGATACTACTCCGCCTTGGCCGAGATTCATGAGGAGCTGGGGGAGAGGGGCGTCGAGACGGTGTTCAGCGACTCGCAGGTCGAAGCGACCTTCGCGTCGGTCATGGCGCTTCTGAAAGGCAGGAAGCTCGCCTAGGTGGTCATTTCGGCGACAGACTGGAAGAAGCTTCTGACCTCCGCCGCCTCCAGGGCGCAGGAGGCCTGTCAATCGGTCGGGGGAGGAGACGAGAGGGGAAGGCACGTCGGCACAGGTGCTGCGGGAGACAAGACGCTTGTGGCCGACAGGGAGACGGAGCGCGTGATCATGGACCTGCTTCTCCCAGCCGGCGACGTCCGGGTGTTGAGCGAGGAGGCGGGCCAGGCGGGACCGAAGGGGGCGAGGTTCCTCGCGATAGTCGACCCGCTGGACGGCTCCTCCAACTTCAGCAGGGGGATTCCGTTCTACTGCACGTCCATCTGCGTTGTCGACGGGCCCAGGTTGCGGGATGCGAGGTACGCGGTGGTTCGGAACCTGGTAAACGGCGACGTGTACTACTCCGAGAGGGGGACTGGGTCGTTCAAGAACGGGAGAAGGTTGCACCCATCAGCCAAGGCAGAACTTTCGGACTCGGTCGCCGCTGTGGACATGTCGAAGGCCAAGCCCGAGGTGATAGAGGCGCTGGGGCCGCTGTCCTCGAAGGTCGGCCGCCAAGTCCACTTCGGTGCGAACGCGCTCGAGATGTGCATGGTGGCTGACGGCGAAGTGGACTCGTTCGTCGACATCCGCAACCGCATGAGAGTGACGGACGTGGCCGGCGCCTACCTAATAGCGAAGGAAGCGGGCGTGGCAGTCACGTCGGAGACGGGCGGGGAGCTCGACCCTGCCCTCGACCTGAAGGCGCGCGTCAACGTGGTCGCTGCCTGCGGCGCCGACCTTCACGGGAAGATACTGAGCGAGTTGCGCCCCTTCACGGGAAGAAGACTCTGAGCTCCGAGAGCTCCTTGAACGTGAAGTCGGGTCTGGGCTCGTCCGAGGAACCCTTCCCCACCAGAGCCACAGTCACGCCCACCTTCTTCGCGCAGACCACGTCGTTCAGCCTGTCGCCCACGAAGAACGCGTCTCGGGGCCTGACTCCCAGCCTGTTGAGCGCGGCCTCCAGTTGGGCAGCACGGTCGAGCGAGTCCTCCCTGGTGACAACGATCTCGAAGAGGTCCACCAGCTTGTGTTTGCGGAGAATCTCGTCGCACACTCTTCTGCCCTGAAGGGTGACCAGGGCGAGCTTGGAGACCTCGAAGAGCGAATAGACCAGCTCGACAGCCCCTGGGAGAGGTTTCGCCGAGTCGACGACGCGAAGCTCGTGTGACTCAATCATCGAAAGGATGCCCTGCTTCAACGCCGGCTTCGCGGAGCTGACCCGCTGGACCTCCTGGAAGAGCGGCTTGCTCTCGATCCGCTCGCCGGCAAGTGCCGCGAACTCATCCCTGACGGCGGCCCAGTCGACAGGGAGGGTGAACAGGGTGCCGTCGAGGTCGAAAATGAAGTAATCGTAGTCGCTCGGCTTCAGAGCACTCGCTCCTTCCACCCATCCTCCCTCCAGAGAAGCATGCCCGAGTCGATGTTCCTTATCATGTAGTAGCCGGCCGGCAGAAGGTCGTGCTTCGGCACGCCCGACGGACGTTCCTCGCCGGTGCCGAGCCTGACATAGAGGTCGGCCAGGTTCGAATACCACGGCAGACCCAGGTGCTTGAAGGCTGCGTAGCCCCACAGCGGCATCGTCGTGTGAAACTTGCCCGCGTCGACTTCGGTCACGCAGGGCCTCCCCTTGGCGTCGCCCTTTATGTCGACCGAGAACGCCCCGTCAGGCTTGGACGCCATTGCCTTGACAGCGCTCTCCCCGAGCCTGTTCACGTCGGGATCGTGGACGGTCCTCGCAACCGATGGCGTGCCAGTGATTCCGGACGGCGAAACGTGTTTGAAAGGATACTCCAGCCTCTCCCTGCAGTAGGACGTGACCAGGCGGCCGTCCTTCCATATGCTGTCCCAAGCGATGTTTCTGCCGGGAAGAAGCTCCTGGACGATGAACTCGGATACTGCGACGCCCTTGGACCTCCAGAGGCCCACCCAGCTGGAGGCCTCCTCCACCGAGGCGCACTGAAGACTCAGGCGGCCGCCCGCGCCGTGCCTGGCCCGCACCCAGACGGGCGGGCTGAACCTGGTGAAGGCGTCTCCGACTGATTCCAGGTCGTCAAGCGCGATGGTGCGCGCCACGGGAACGGAGGACGCCTTTAGCACGCGCTGGGACTCGAGCTTGTCCTGGCCGGTCTTCATGACCTTGGGCTCCGGAAGGAAGACTGGTGCAGGAAGTTCGTCCCTGCTTTCTGAAAGGACAAGCGCTTCGCTGGAGGGCTGCGGATGAATGAAGCCCACCCGCTCCTTCTTTGCTATGGCCGCGACCTTCCCGACGAAATCCGAGGAGTCGTGCCGCGGCGTCAGATACCTGGCAGCGAGGTCGGGGAATTCGATGTAGTACTTGCTGTTGTCGCCTCCGACGACTCTGTAGCGTCTCCGGGAAGCGTTGAGCGCTCGGACGAAGTTGACGCCGGCCACCCCGCCGGCTCCCGTGACCAGCACCCCTTTCGCCGCCATCTACCGGAACGCCACCTCCAGGGGTCCGCCTTTGGCATTTATCGTGGCTCCGTCTCCGTCCACGGTCACTCCCGCTCCTGTCGCCAGGGGAGCCTCGCCTTCTCTTGATCTGGACCTGAGCACCAGGCCCGCGGGAGCGGCTTCCATCCTGAAAGCCTTCCCTTCCTTGACCAATGGAGACGCCCGCCTGTTCCACCACTCCGCGACTGCCAGACCGGAGCCGACGTAGCAGCCGTCCCTCAGCAGGATGTCAAGGAGAGCGGGGTAGATCCTCCCGCCCTTCATCCTTGTAGACTCCTGGTGCCAGAGGACGGTGAAGAGTCCGTTGACCGACTCCACGCTTCGCCTCAGCGCCTCGAAATCCCGCAGTCCTTCCGCCTCGGTGACCTTCAGGTACCCCCAGAGCGTGGTATCCATGAGAACGAGGGGCAGCTCCAGCAGGCTCCTGGGTTTCCAGTTCTCGTCCGGCGGGTGGAACGGGTTGCAGAGACCGATTCTGAATCCGAGGGTGTCGGAGTTCCCCACCGTGGTGTCGTATCTGAGGCCCGCAGCTTCCATGATCTTCCATGTCGAAGCGAAATCGAACCGAAGATAGTGCTCCCGGACGCCCAATGGGACCATCCCCGTCATCTGCCGCATCCGTGCCAGTGCCTCGGACATCCCCTGCTGCGAGTCGTGGGTGCCGAAGTCGCCGTGGAGGCCAACGTCCCAGCCTTCTCTGGCAATGGTGCCGAGCAGCTCTGATCTTGGTCGCAGGTCGTAGGAACCCGAGAGGAAGTAGAAGCTGGACCGGAGATTCCTCTTCCGCTCCAGTCCGATCACGTACGAGACGTTGTCGTAGAGGTTCCTCAGACCGGTCAGCGCGAGAAGCAGGTCCGAGATAGAGAACCTCGCCCGCCGCTGGAAGACATGCGCGAACGGCTGGCTAAGGCTGTCGACGTCGTGGGTAAGGCAGACAGCGTACTTCGCAGCGTGGGGCCACCTCTCCTTGCTGACCACGAAACCCTGCGTGTCCAGCATCGAGTCGCTTATGTCGCGTCCCACGTCCTGGATCATCTTCTCGAGGCGTGGTTCTGGCGACCTAGAGCTCTCCGACCCCTTCAACGCGTCTTCGAGAGCTTCCACAAGCTCAGCCGGAATCGCTCCAGGGTCTACGCTCCCTCTTGGAAGGCCCAGGCTCTCCTCCAAGAAGAGCGACGCGTACTCCCTTTTCTGATCCATGCCTATGGTCCTCTGCGGGGGAACACTTCGGCGAGCCGCCTTTCAATCTCCCCCTGCACAAGCGCCCTGTCGCGGGAGGCATCTATCAGCGGGAAGTTTCGGCCTTTGGCGATGCTGACGTACTCCTCCCGTTCCGCGCTCAGGACATCGCGACGGTACCTGATGTGGTCAGGTCGGCCGAGTATGACGCCCAGAGACTTCTCGACTGTCACGTCAAGCACCACTGCGAACTTCGGCTTCGGCAGCATGTACAGCCAGCGCAGCGGCCGCACTGGATAGCCGAGCGCCTCGTACTTCACGTAGGTGCTCCAGATGTACCTGTCATAAAGAACCACTCTCCCCTCGAGCCCCCTGCCGAACGAGGTCAGCGCATACAGGATGATGTTGTCGATTGCTGACAGGAATGGCCTAAGCGGATTCCCTCCCTTCCTCACCCCGCTGGAACCGGCGGATTGCCTCCGCCTGGCGCGCAGGTCGGCGAAGAGGTAACGATGGAACGGGACCCGAGTGCAGTAGTAGCCCCTCGCCTTGAACCAGCTCTCGAGCTCCGCGGCATGGGTCGACTTGCCGCTCCCGTCGATGCCCAAGAGGGCGACGCTCCCACCCGAACGGCGCCTCCGGACTGAATCGACGGTTCTCCTCTGGTACTCGTCGTTCAGGAACAACGAGCCGGCCAGAGACAGCACGGCGGCGGCAGCGCCAAACGGCTGGGGAAGCGAAAGGCCGAGGAGGGGCGAAGCGGCAGCCAGCAGCACCCGGAATGCGTTGGGGACGTCGTTGAGGACGTCGAGCCTCCGGGCGGCGCTCCGGACGAGCCCGAAGACGAGGTACAGCACGAACGAAGCGACGACGAAGACGGGGGCGAAATCTTGGGAGAGCGGCAGAAGGGCGAGGTTGAGGAGGAAGACCAGAACCGCGGTGACTTTCATCTTCAAAGCTGGGTGACCAGTTGGAATGTCAGGCCGGACCGCTGCGAACTAAATAGTCTTGCCCGGAGACGGCGGCTACGACGTCTTCTTCGTTTCTTTTCCGGTCGGCTGGGACTGGTTCGACTTTGGCTCCGCCGACATCTCCGGAATGTCAGTGATGGGCTCCGGAGGCGGGGTCGTCGCCATGGTGTAGCCTATCCATGCGAGTATGCCGAGCAGAAGCAGCACCGCCAGGAAAGCGGTTATGCGGAGCGTCCACTCCCAGGACCACGGAAGGTAGAGCAGTGCGCCGTAGATTATTATCCCCAGGATGCTTGCGATGAGGATTGTTCCGCCGATTGCCCGGTCGTTGGCCAATGTGCGTCTTTCGGGCATGACGAGGCGGGGATATAACGGTTCCCCCGAGACGCAACTCAGTCCAAGATGAATCTCGCGACTTCGGGTCTTCCGCGGGTCGTGACGTAGACCCCGGGCAGTCCTCGCCGCTCCGCGGCCTCGGCCACCTTCTTCGCCTCCGAGAGCAGCGCGCTCTCGCCCTTGCGACCGATGACATCCAGCCTGCTAGGAAGTTCCCATCCGAACTTGGCCCTGCAGCTTTCGATGTCGCGACTGTCGCGGAACGGAAAGATGTTCAGCAGAACTCGTCCTTCCAGGCCCGCATCCCTGACCAACCGCGAGTGCTCCGGCAAGGCTGAGACGGAATCTGCGGTCGGCGGTTGTGCAAGCAGCAAGTCCGCGCCAGCCGCGAGTCTCTCCTTGGCCAACCGAAGGCCCTTCGCGGTGCCAAGGGCTGTCAGGTCGACGGGTGCGAGGAACCTGCACCTGCTTCCGCTTCGCTGGGCAAGCCCGCGGGCCAGTCCGATTAGCTCCGCCAGCGACCTGAAATCATACACGTTCCTTGGCCCGCCGTCTTCATAGCGGTCCCCCCAAACCAGCATGACGCTCCTGAGGCCGAGGGAGTAGGCGGACAGAAGCGAGGAGACGACCGCCTGCCTGTTCGAGTCCCTCGCAGCGATCACAGGTATGGCGTCGACTCCCGTCCTGTCGCGGAGAATCGAGGCCGAAAGCACTGTGGGAAGCTTCATCCTGACGGGGTCCTTGACGTCTGCGACCAGGAACGAGTCAGCGAGGTGCTGGATGCGCCTGACCCTCTCCACGAAGTCCTTTGTCTTCTGACGAAGCCCGACTGTGGGCTCGACGCCTTCGTCAACCGAGAAGACCGGCGGGAAGACCTCGATGATCGAAGTGAAGGGGGCCCTACGACCACCCGTCAACCTAACTGGTCAGCCTCTGCCTGTAGGTCGTTGGCTGCGGCTGCAGCGAGGCTGCGGCCCTGCCGAGCTCGAGGATGAGGTGAGCCAGTTCCGTCTTGCCCAGCGAGAGGGATTCCGCGTCATCTTCTACTGCCTGCAGCAGGGGCTCAGCGAACTTCGACTTGTAGCGCCTGAGCACGCGCCGCTGACGCCCGTAGAATGTGAGGACGATCTCCCCGGTGTCCTTCCTGACACCGACGTGGAAGTGGCCCCTGGACCTGGTCTTCGCGCTCCCGGGCCTGTGGACCCTCGGCTCATCCGCCTCGCCGAAGAAGACGTCGTCCCTCGCGATGGTCAGGTTCGCGTTCTTCTCGAAGGCTGTTTCCCTGTGGAGGCTCCTTTGACCGCAGTGCGGATGCACCCATCCTATCCTGTGCTCTCCCAGAGCCTTGGTCCCTCGCCGAACGAGGGCGGCGATTTCCTCCACGCTTTCGACCCTCGGGCTCTGCGCATCGGTCACACCCATGCCGATGGACTGGTCGAAGTTCCTCCGGGAGGCCTCCTCCAGCAACCGCGGGTAGTGGCAGAAGTCGAGTTCGAGGGTGTCCACGCTCAGCGTGGTCAGGAAGCGGAAGAGCCGGGTCGCGTCGCCGCAGACGTGGAGGGCGAGGGGGAGCCTGGAGGCCGACGCCACTTCCTCGTAGAGCCCCCGGATGTAGTCTGGGACGGCGGACTCTGTGGCGATGTTGGGGGAATCCAGCTGGACCATGGCAACCGACCTGCTGGCCTGCAGGTCCTCGAGTTCGGGGATCACGACCTTGCGGTTGATGTCGCGTGCCAGGTCTCGCGTGTCCCTGTACGAACCCGTGGAGATCTTCGCGAAGCGGGCGAGGGTGTAGGCGTCTGTTATCGGCTCCTTCAGAGACGCTTGCTCGGGCGCCACGCTGCGCGCGAAGTTGACGTCATGGATCCTGATGCCCGATGACCGGGATAGCCGGCCCGTCACCTTGGCCTGCGGTCCGTCCCATTCGATGCCCTTCACAAACTTCGGGTCCAGGAAGAGCGAGAACAGGTCTCCTCTGGTCTGGCCGGTCGAGAGCATCTCGATGCCTGCCGCAGCGAAATCGTTCACCGACTCCTCGATGCTCCAGAGGAACGGGTCGGTCACTTCCCCGCCCAAGCCCTTCTGAACCATCTTCTGGTAGTACTCGACGTCTTCGAGCGAGGGGAAGACCGGGTAGCTTCCGATGGTCGTGGTGCCCGGACTCATCGGTGCAGGGCCCCCCTGGCGGCCTCCGCCCCGTCGACCGTAAGACCGAGCATGGCGTATGCGACTTCTGGGCTCCTGGTCCTCAGACCGCAGTCGGGAGTCACGAAGATCCTCTCCGGTCCCAGGTCGGCAGCCTTGGCTGCGAAGAGGACCCTGTCCCTGACGGTCCCTACGGATGGCAGCCTGTCGGTGTGGACGTGGACTACGCCGACGCCCAGCTCGCCCTCGTATCCGTACTCCTTGAAGAGCGCGAGATCGGCGTAGCCCGGCCTTGACTCGGGCGTGGTCCCTCTGCCGTACGAGTCGCGGTTCGCATATTCGAAAGAGAAGCGCGCGCATTTCTTCATTTCGAGGATGTAGGGGAAAAGCAGGGCATAGCCTCTGTGAGGGGGGAAGCAGCTGTGGACGCTGAAGCTGGCGTTCACCCCCCTGGTGGTCTCGTTGAATGACTCGGCGACGAGCTTCGCGTCTTCTACGGTCTGGTACTGGGTCGCAGCCGGTATGTCGATCTGTATGTGCTTGGCACCCTCGGCCACGAGACCCTGGATCACGCGCCTGATCACCCTGGCGAGGTCGAGGGTGAACTCTCGTCTTGCTTCGAAGTTCTTCCTCGAGGGTGGCAGGGAGGCCTTCGCCCACTTCCTCGAATAGTGGAAGTGGTCGGACCACGCCATGATGGTGATTGCGTCAGTGACAGGAACCTTGACCTCCCTCCTCGTGCGACGCTTCACGAATCTGAACTCGGGCAGGTGGTAGTTGCTCTGAAAGGCGGGCCGTTTCCTGATGGAAGCCTCCCGCCAGTACTTGTTGTCGAAGGCGCGGACCTTGCCAATGAACTCGAATCCGCTGATGCTTGAGACCGGGGTCTCGTACATCTCCGTCCTCGCCTGCTCCCCGCTCCAGACTATGTCCAGACCTCTGCCGTCGGCCTTCCCGCTCCCTGCGGTCTCTTGCATGCCCAGGGCATAGAGCATCGAGAAGTCGACAATCCTGAGGTGTTCCCTAGCATTGAATCCGGACCGCTTCTTCAGCAGCTTCAGGAGGGCCGGAGCGTCCTTTACGCGGAGGCGTCTCCCCCACTCCTTCGCCGAAGCGAGGTCGGAGTCTTGCAGCGGGATCGACCTGAATGGCTTGGTCCTCCAAGAGAACTTGGGAAGGCTTCCGATCTCCTGGGTCGGGAATAGCTCGTGCGAGGTCAAGACAACTCCCTTCTCGCCCTCGCGAGGTTCTTCAGCTTCTCGTCGGCTGTAGTGCGCGGGACGTATCTCAGGTCGCAGGACGGCGAGAGCGTCAGCGTCTTCGTCTTGCCGGGGAGGTCTCCCAGCCTGCTCACAAGCTGGGCGGGCTGCTCGACGTAGCTGCTGCGGGAGTCGGCAACGCCGGCCACTATGCCCTTTCCGGTCGCGGTGATGTCCGATGGGTCTGTCTCGGTCAAGTCGAAACCGATGTCGTCGGTGGGGACGGAGTCGAGCAGGAAGGAGAAGTACGGTTCTGCGTCTCCGAAGAAGGTCTGGTAGCCGGTCCGGAGCTTTACGCCCCTGAGGGCCGCCCTCAGCCCCTCTGCGACCGGCGAGAGCTCCGCTTCTGTCCACCTCTCGCCCCTGAACTTTGCGACCAGACTGGGAGCGGAGAACTGGACGTAGCCGACTCCTGCCTTCTCCAGGCCGCGGACCAGCGGGGCAAGGAGCTCGTCACAGTAGGCGAGAGCCAGCTTCTCCGGGCTTCCGTAGTGCCTATCCTCTGAGCATTCGACGAAGGTAAGCGGGTCGACGAGCACGACCTTCGAGGGGGTTCTGATGGAGGGCGTGGTCAGGCCTGCTGCCAACTTGTCTCCGTCTATGGAAAGGGGGCCATCCACCACCGGCACGTAGTAGAAGGTGTTCGTGTTGAACCACCTCACGAGGGGGCCCTTCTTCACTCCCCTTGCGCGGCTGGTGATCGGCGTAAGAAGGTCCTGCCACTCGGTGGTCAGCTGGCCGTCGGAGACGTAGTCGAATGAAAGCGCCTCCTGCAGCCTGACCAGAGCCCCGACGTCCTCGTCGAGCTGCAGTCTCAGCGCTGCGTTGTCGATTCGCCGCCGCTCCCAGTCCTGCGTCGCCTGGGCAGTCTTCTCAGACCTCGGATGGATTCCGGTCAAGGAGAGGAGGGCTTTGGCCATGTCAATCACGGATGTGATTGGCGGGTCGCGCCCGTTGAAGTTCTATTAAGTGTGACTACTATAATATTCAGAAAAGGGAGAGGCCGATTCTCCTGCCCCCGACGGTCGGCCCGAGGCCGCCGGGTAGGCTACTTCCGTTTCCTTGCGACCAGCAGCGGGACAGCCTTTGGGACGGGTTCGGATTCCTCGGCAGCCACCGAGAGGTCCTCGGACTCCTCGTCGTAGCAATCGCACACGGGCGATAAATTGCCAGTGATTCGCTGATAAGCATTTCCGAGCACTGCTCCAGAACGCTGTTCTCTGCAGCCTGTTGCCATGCCGGTCTCAGATGGGCGTGGTATCGAAACAGGTTCCGCATGAAACAGTTTCAGCGTGGTCTACAACAATCTCGTCCGCGACAGCGCTGCGCGGGTGATCGGAATCCCACTATCTGGTCGATGGTCCGAGAAATACCGCATCTCTTGCTAGGGAACCCGGGCGATTCAGTCGGTAGGACACTACAAGCGAACTACAGTTGAGGACGCGAAGAGGTGGGCGAACAGGTATCACAGCGGGACTTCGATTCTCAGGATTGCGGAGGACGAGGGAGTCGACCCAGGGACGATTAGCAGTTGGCTACACAAACTCGGAGTGGGGATTGCGCAAGGACATCACTTGGTCCGCCAACCCCCTCTCAATCATCCCCCAAGTGTGCTCAAGCTGATTTCGGGTGATCCCGCCAAAGTGACCGAATTTCTTCGGGAGAAGGTCCGGGGAATCCAGTTCAGCGAGACGGGAATCAGACAGCTCGTGAAATTCCACACATTCATCCGACTGCACGAAGAGGGAAAAGGCGTGGAAGAAATATCTGGGAGCATTGGCGTTCATCGTTCTACTGTCCTTCAGTGGCGCAAGGCAACAGATGAGCCATATCTTGTAAAGTTGGCTAGTGCCGTTCTCTCCGCACAAGTTCCTGAGGGGCACATGCTGATTCCTCTTTCAATTGAGGCAGGGGGGAACGGATTCGGGAACTGGGCAGTCGTCCCGCGCGGAATCAAGTCCTTCGAGGATATCGAAGAAGTGGTCCGACAATTGCAACCCCTCAATGAAGCTTCCGATCGAGCACCACAATTCGGAATCGCAACGGAGCAACTTCTGTCGATGAGATTGGAATCGCTCGCATATCTCCTGGGAATGATGCTGGGTGATGCCGGGAAGCCGGGCGGTGTGCAAGAGCGATTCACATCCGTGAGCCTGGACTTGCAGCTGTCGGAAAAAGAAACGCCGAATCAAAGGCTGGGTGAATTCGTTTGCATGTGCGCAAACAGCCTCGGAATCCGCATGGGCAGGACCCTTGACAAGAAACCCACGGGGAACACGCGGAACGCCGAAGAGCCCACCCCTGCCTACAGGTGGCTATCTTCAAGGAGCGCCTTACTCGCGTGGATGTTCCAAGTTTGCCTCGGTCTGAGACCTGGCGAGTTGACAAGCGCGCATCAAATCCGCATGGAGTGGATATCCCTGACGCCGTTCAATTTCAGGAAAAGGTTCGCTCAGGGCATAGCTGATTCAGACGGCACTGCTCGCAAGTACACTGTGGATATCGCAAGCATGCCTAACGCGGAATTCGTCACTAGCCTGCTTGCTGGGCTCGGTATGGCGAGCGCCCACACCCTATACGAGCACGGGAAGGCAATGAGATCGAGTATCTCAAACCGGGAAGCGGCTAAGCTGCCAATTTTCAGCGAGTTCGCGAAAGGATACCGATACCAGAGACTAATGAATTCTGTGTGACCAGACTCTGCATCTTCGGGCTGGGTTGGAGAGTGCGCTGCTGGTTTGTCGGGACGGTCGAACCTACGCCTTCGCTGCGGCCTTTTCTACCTGACCCTTCTGGGTGATTTCCTTGACAATCCCTGCAGCCACGGTTGAGCCCATATCACGCAATGCAAACCTTCCGAGCTCTGGGAAGTCCTTGAACGTCTCGAGGACTATGGGCCTCAGCGGCTGAATCCTCACAATGGCCGAGTCTCCCGTCTTTATCGTCTTGGGCTTCTCTTCCGTGGGCTGGCCCGTCCTGGGGTCTATCTTCGCGACAATCTCGGTGATCGTCGCTGCGACCTGGGCGGTGTGCGCGTGCAGGACAGGCGTGTATCCCGCCGCGATTGCCGTCGGGTGGAAGACCACGATTATCTGCGCGAGGAACTCCCTCGCTATTGTTGCAGGCGCGTTCGACGGACCGAGGACCGAACCCCTGCGGAAGTCAGTCTTCGCGACGCCCCTGAGGTTGAACCCGATGTTGTCTCCGGCCATGGCCTCCTGCATCGCGGTGTGGTGAGTCTCTATCGACTTCACTTCGGCTGTGACTCCCTCTGGCATGATGGAGACCGTGTCGCCGACCTTGATCTTGCCGGTTTCGACCCTGCCCACCGGGACCGTGCCGACGCCGGTGATCGTGTAGACGTCCTGGACCGGAATCCTGAGCGGCTTGTCTATGGGCTTCGGCGGCTCGCTGAACTGGTCCAGTGCCTCTAGAAGTGACGGGCCCTTGTACCAGGGCATGTTGGTGGACTTCTTGACGAGGTTCTCGCCGGTCCAGCCGGAGACCGGGATGATGCTGATCTTGGTGATGTTGTAGCCCACCGTCTTCAGCAGGTTCTCCACGTCCTGCTTGGCCTCGCCAAACCTCTGTTCAGAGTACTTCACTGTCTGGTCGTCCATCTTGTTGATGACGACGACGATCTGGCGGACGCCGAGGGTGAACAAAAGGAAGGCGTGCTCCCTGGCCTGGCCCCCTGGGTTCAGTGCGACGTCCTCCTCCCCCTTCTTAGCCGAGACCACTAGGAC